>DBCB01000138.1 GCA_002303765.1 Planctomycetaceae bacterium UBA969 | reverse complement strand
TATCGTAAACAGAGGGGCAAGGAGCAATAGGCTGAAGAAAAAAACCTCAATTTAAGAAGAATTTATGCAGCTTTTTTGAGGCTTCTTGATCGATCTTGATTGGGTAATACTAGCACGCCAGCAAGTCTGCTGCCAGAATCTTCAATTCTTCCAAGTATTTCTTCGACGGTTGCAGAACCTGATTTGCTTGCTGGTACTAAAAGACAAATTCCATCACATTCTCGTGCCAACCCCAAAGAACCTGACTCTTCGGACCAAATTCCACCATCAATAAGGATTAGACGGTGCTGCTTTCTTAAAGTACGAATCAACCCCCTAGGTGAACGGGCGATCAGTCGTGGGCCGTTTTTAGCTCCACCATTTCGACTTCCTGCAGTCACCACTTTTAATCCAGGAATATTTGTATCTTGCAAGCAATCTTCAAGTTCAGCTTTACCCGATACAACATCTTGCCAACCTGGAGATTCCTGCAAGCCTAGCCAACGCTGCAAATTTCCAGAATTCTCTTTCGCTTCAACTAACACCACTTCGCCCAACAATGCGGCTTCTTTTGCCAATTTAAGCACCGCATCCGCAATTTGCACTGCAGGTGGAGTTACAAATAACAAGGTTCCTTCTTGTTTGGTTGGAAATTCCGCAATCAAACTTTTCATTAAGTCTGCGTAACAACCACCTTCATCTTCAGAAACTTGGGTATTAACTGCGGGCAAGATCGAAGAAATGGCGGGCGCTATCTCTGGCTCGATCGTACTTAATTTTAATTTGGGGCCTTCTACTACCGGAGCAATTACAACAACATCGGGCGAACCAACGAGATAACCTTTGGGCCCAACCTCAATAAAAGAAAAGCCATTGCCAAGATTATTATCTTGCGGCTGCTCTACTGCGGATTCCTGAATGGGCGCAGTTTCCTGCATTGGGATAGGTGCTACATCAATTTTTTTGGTTTTGCGACCAGTTTTGGGTTTTGACCCTGAACCTAGCGCATCGAACATTCTTGCCATCCTTGAAAAACCTCCGTTTAGGCAATGCAGCCTAATCCTAGGCAGTCCTGCCTAATTCGCCATTATTTAATAATCGGACTTCTGGGCCCTGCACTCGATCAATGTTTTGTAAAAGATCAAATTCTTTGTTTTCTCGAAATTGAAGCCAAGGGCGTTTCAGCAATTCGATAGCAGCCTGCACATGCTCTAGATCCAGCCTATTCTTCCCTGCCTGGGTTACTTGCTGGTGCGAGATTTCTCCCACTTGATTTAATATGCGCGGGATACCACAACTAAACGAAACCAGCTTTTCAAGAGCGCTTTCAGTAAAGTAGCTAGGCAACTTTTGCGCAAATCTGGCATGATGGATTAAATAATCAGCGGCTTCATATTTCCCTAAAGGTTCTAGAGAAGGGCAAACCGTAATGCGTTGTTTAAAAGATTCAAAGTAAGGTTTTTTAAGAGTCTCAAGAATATCAGGCTGGGCTAAAAGAACCACTTGGGCTGCCCTACCCGCCCCCATTTCAAGGTTTCCAATCATTCGATATTCTTCGAGCAATTCTGGGTGCAAAAGGTGCGCTTCATCCTGAATGATCAAAGCTGGGCCATTCTCTGCAAAAGATTCATAGAGCTTTTCTGTGAGATCCATGCGCAACTCTTGTGCAGTTTGTTTAAGGCTGGTAAACCCAAGATCAAAAAGAATCCCTTGCAGCAAACCAAGAGTGTTATCAAATCTGGCATGCGGAAGAAAAGCTACTGCTTTAGGGTTTTCAAGCCTTTCAAGTAACACTTGAGCTAATAATGTTTTGCCCAATCCGGGCTGCCCAATTAAGAGAGCAAAAGGTTCGCCAAATTCCAATGCTTTAACAAGCCCCGCCAACGCTACCTCGTGACCCGTTGATGGGTAATAGCACGAAGCATTTGGGGTGGTGGGGAAAAATCTGCCTGAGGTATCGTTATTCAGGCCAACCATAAACAATATCTCTCCTAAGTTTCATGATTCATTCAAGAAACCAAAGGAAGTATCGGCACAATATGCCACTAACTTAAGGTGTTAGGAATTACCCAGTTGAACCAGATTGGTACTTTTGCGAAGGAAACTTAGGCTCTGAGCTTGCCAAAGGGTTACAAAGCGTCGGCCCATTCTTGTTATATATTTCTCAAAATAGGGGCTATGGGGTAAATACCTTATGTTTTTCATTGACATTGGTTTTTCACCAGATAAATTAACGAAGTATAACTTTCGATTTCATCTGGTGCTTACTTTGTACCGATAACGATCTTGAGTCCTAATGTTTACTTCGATGCAGTTAATCTGCTTTTGATTAAAGGATCTCTATCCGATGTTTTTAAATGTTTTCAAAAATCTTTTTACCTCTAAAACTGCATTAAAAAAGGGTATTCGCCGTAGGCTCCAACTCCTTGGCCTAGAAGAACGCGTTGTTCCTGCTGTTCCTTTCTCGCCAGCTTTTCCGCACGCTTTATCCATCAATGCACCTGGAAGTGCTGTCACCAATTCCGCTGCCTTCACGGTTACTTTCAATCAGTCTGTTACCGGGGTGGATGCTGCCGACTTCAATTTAGTTGCTACTGGAACCGTAGCTAATGGAACTATCTCTTCCGTAACTGGTTCAGGGGCCACTTACACGGTAAATGTTACCGGTATCACTGGTTCCGGCTCCCTGGGTCTGAACCTAGTCGATTTGCCAACCATTACCGCTTTGCCTTCGTTTGCAGCTCAAGCCACCTTCGCTGCGGGAACTGGACCACAGTCTGTGGCGCTTGGTGATGTGAACGGCGATGGTGAACTTGACATGGTCACCGCAAATACAGGCTCCAACAGCGCCAGCGTACTCTTGGGCAATGGCAATGGAACCTTTAAATCTAGTGCCAGCTTCTCCACGGGCGCTAGTACTTTTCCTACCAGCGTGACCTTGGGCGATGTGAACGGCGATGGTAAACTTGATATCGTCACCGCGAATCCTGGTGGCAGCAACACCAGCGTGCTCTTGGGCAATGGCGATGGCACCTTTGCAGCTCAAACCACCTTCTCCGCGGGTAGTGGAATTCAGAGTGTGGTGCTTGGGGATGTGAACGGCGATGGCGCACTCGACATTATTACCGCGAATCAAAACGTCCATACCACCAGCGTGCTCTTGGGCAATGGCAATGGCACCTTTAAATCTCAATCCACCTTCTCCACGGGCGCCAGTACTTTTCCAGGAGGCGTAACCTTGGGTGATGTGAATGGCGATGGCAGACTCGATATCATCACCGCAAATACTTTCAACAATAGCACCAGCGTGCTTTTGGGCAATGGCAATGGCACTTTTCAATCTCAAGCAATCTTCGCCACGGGATCTAATCCAAAGTCCGTGAAATTGGGTGATGTGAACAGCGATGGCATACTCGATATCGTCACCGCGAATGCTGGTGTCAGTGGTTCTGTAAGCGTGCTATTGGGTAATGGCAATGGCACCTTTCAAACTCAAGCCACCTTCGTCACGGGAAGTACTCCATACTCCGTGGCCTTGGGCGATGTGAACGGCGACGGCCGACTCGACATCATCACCGCGAATAATAACCCCAACACCGCCAGCGTTCTCTTAGGCAATGGCAATGGCACCTTTGGACCCAAAACAGACTTTACCACTTCTCGTTCTACATTCTCCGTGGCCTTGGGCGATGTGAACGGCGATGGTAGATTAGATATCATCACTGCGAATTACACTTACGGAAACACCAGCGTGCTCTTGGGCACGGGTGGTAGTGCCATTACTGCTACTTTTTCGCCCCAGCAAACTTTTGCCACGGGACTAAGCCCAAGCTCCGTAACCTTGGGCGATGTGAACACTGATGGCATACTCGATATAGTCATCGCCAATAATAACTCTAACAACGTCAGCGTGCTTTTGGGCATTGGCAATGGCACCTTTGGTATCGCAGTAAACTACGCCACGGGTACTCATCCACTCTCCGTGACCTTGGGCGATGTGAACCGCGATGGCATTCTCGATATCATCACTGCGAATCAGAACTCCATCAACGCAAGCGTGCTCTTGGGCAATGGCGATGGAACCTTTGGTACCGCAGTAAACTACACCACGGGAAATGGTCCAACTTCCATAACCTTAGGCGATGTGAACCGCGATGGCATACTCGACATCATTACTGCAAATGGCACCTCTAACAACGCAAGCGTGCTCTTGGGCATTGGCGATGGCACCTTTGGTGTCAACACAAACTTCGGCACTGGAACTGGGTCTAATCCAAGCTCCGTAACCTTGGGCGATGTGAATGGCGATGGTAAACTCGACATCATCACCGCGAATTATGGTTCTAACAACGCCAGCGTGCTCTTGGGCAATGGCAATGGTACCTTTCTACCCAAAACAGATTTCGTCACGGGAAGTAATCCACGTTCCGTGACCTTAGGCGATGTTAACGGCGATGGCAGACTCGATATCATCACCGCGAATTTAATCTCCAATAACGCCAGCGTACTCTTGGGCAACGGCAATGGCACCTTTCAAACTCAAGCCACCTTCCCCACGGGAAGTGTGCCACTCTCCGTGACCTTGGGCGATGTGAACGGCGATGGTAAACTTGATATCATCACTGCGAACAAAGGCTCCGCCACCTCCAGCGTGCTCCTGGGCAATGGCGATGGAACCTTTGCAGCTCAGGCCACCTTCGCCACTGGCACTGGTCCACAGTCTGTGGCGCTTGGGGAAGTGAATGGCGATGGTAGACTCGACATCATCAGCGCAAATTTTTACTCTAATAACGCTAGCGTGCTATTAAATAGCATTGCCTTCACTGGGCAGACTGCAACTGTTGCTGCTGCACCAACACCAACACCAACACCAACACCTACCCCTACCCCTACCCCCACGCCTACACCTAGCCCAACAGCGCCGTTGATTACAGGAACGCCACCGCCTCCATCTACCAACGGGGCTAGCACTGTCAACCTTTATAACTCTGCAACCGGCCAACCCACAGGCACCGCTGTGCCTTTCCCCGGATATGAGGGCCCCGTAAAAGTTGCTTCCGGCGACTTCAATAACGATGGTGTTGCAGAACTTGTCGCAGGCGCAGGCTTTGGCGGCGGCCCAGCTATCGCAATCCTTGATTCCCAAACTGGCGAAGTCATGGAATCCTTCTTCGCCTTCGATCCAGCCTTTACCGGTGGTGTTTTCGTCGCAGTTCAAGATACAAACGGTGATGGAATTTTAGATATCATCGCAGCCGCTGGCCCTGGCGGTGGACCAGAAGTTCGTATCTTCAATGGCGCAAACCTCAATCTTCTGCGATCCTTCTACGCCTACGCAGAAGATTTCAGCGGCGGGGTTAGCGTTGCATCCGTCGACTTCAACAACGATGGCATTCTCGATCTAATCACTGGCGCAGGCCCAGGTGGCGCACCTCATGTAAAAGTCTATGATGGCGCTACCAACGCAATCATCAGCCAATGGTATGCCTACCCAGTAACCTTTACCGGCGGCGTCTTCGTAGCAATAGGCGATATCGGGAATGATGGAACCTTCGAAGTAGTCACCGGCGCTGGCCAAGGCGGAGCACCCGTCGTTGCAGTTTGGGATCCCTTCACCGGCGCATTGCTTGCAGAGTTTTATGCCTATGCAGAAGACTTTACAGGCGGCGTTCGGGTCGCAATCAACGATGGCAACGGCGATGGAGTTGCAGACATTATAACAGGCGCCGGCCCAGGCGGCGGCCCTCACGTTAAAGCATTTAACTTCCCTGATTTGGATATTCTATTCCAGTTCTACAGCGGCGAAGAATCCAACCCAGGCGGTGTCTTTGTGAGCTAATAGGAATAGATAATCCAAGCCCATCCACTATGCCTT
>DBCB01000373.1 GCA_002303765.1 Planctomycetaceae bacterium UBA969 | reverse complement strand
GGTGACCCAGGTGTGGATGTTGAATGTTTGGTAAATGAAGAAGGTAGTGTAACTAAGAATCTTGCCTTCCAGCAATCGATCCAAAATAATTTGGGCAAAATAGAAATTGCTTTGAATAAAACCAATGCACAATTTAATATTCTTTCTAAAGAGATGGAAACTGCTGCAGAAGCGTTACGAGATTGGATCGGCAAAGCCAAACAATGTCAGGATAAAGTAAAATCCATGCAATGCTTGACCAGTGAAATATGAAAGAGGATAAAATGGCCAAGTTCGCTGTTATCCTGCCTGCTGCAGGAAAATCTACCCGCTTCAGAGATAAAGAAAAAAAACCATTTGCAGCCTTGGATGGTAGGCCTGTATGGCTAAGAACCGCAGAGCTCTTTGTTTCTCGCGATGATGTATGCCAATGCATTCTTGTGATCGATCCTTCCGACGAGGAAATGGTCAGGCGCAAGTATGGTGCCAACATGGCTTTTTTAAATATTTCACTTGTTCATGGTGGGTCTGAGCGCTTTGAATCTGTAGCCAATGCTTTAAAAATATTAAAAGATGAAGTTGATTTTGTAGCTATTCATGATTCTGTGCGTCCTTGTGTAACTACCGAATTGATTGACAAGGTATTTCAACAGGCAGTTAAGTCTGGCGCTGCAATTTTAGCCCTTGGTATGACCGATTCGCTTAAGCGTGGCAGCAGCACTGAGCCTGTGGTAATTGAACAATCTCTTCCCAGAGAGAGGCTTTGGTTGGCGCAGACCCCTCAAGTTTTTAGTAAAGAAATACTTGTTAAAGCGTTCAAAAATGTTCCTAAAGGTGCAACCGACGATAGTCAGGTTGTTGAAGCGGCTGGGGCTACAGTTTCAATTGTCGTTGGTTCTTCGAGTAATATCAAAATTACTACCAGAGATGATTTGTTTCTTGCAGATGCCATCTTGAAATCACGACCTAAACCCAAGGCTAATGTTTCTGCTCACCCATTTGCAGATGACATGTTTCGTTAATTGAAATGCGTGAAAACTATGGATCCCGTTCTTAAAGTTTTAGATAATCCGATGGTTTCGCATTGGTTGTGCAATCTTAGAAACAAAAACTCATGTAATGTTGTTTTCAGGCAAGCGGTGGAGTTGCTTTCGCAGGCAGTATTTCTTGAGGCAGCATCAAATTTTGATTTTAAAAATTCATCTTTTGAAACTCCTGTTGGGCCAATCAGTGGCAATGTTTTAAATCAAGAGTTTGCAATTGTTCCCATTCTTAGAGCTGGGATTGGTATGGTTGATCCCATTTTACGATGGCTGGGTGATGCACGAGTTTACCATCTTGGTGCTTCTCGCAACCATGATACTCTTGAGCCTGAATTTTATTACGACAAGCTCCCCAAAGATATTTCTAAGTTTCATTGCCTAGTACTTGATCCCATGCTAGCAACTGGGGGTTCTGCATCAGAGACCATTCGGCGATTGCGTAAAAGCGGCGTCCGGAAGATAAACTTTCTCGGATTAATTGGTTCGAAAAAAGGAGCTGCTAATTTGCATGCCGAGTTCCCAGATGTTTCTATTACGCTAGCGGCTTTGGATGAAGAATTAAATCACAAGGGATATATCAACCCTGGGTTGGGGGATGCGGGGGATCGGTTTTTTAATACCTAAGACTTTGGTGCTTTTTTTTCAAAACTGGTTAGAGCGTTGTCTTCCCATGAAGTTGGGTCTTCAATAGGTTCGGCGTGAATTTGGACTTGGCAATCTTTGACTTGTGATTTAATGGCTTGTTCGATTTTTTCCATTAGTTGATGCCCAACTTTAATGCTTAATATTCCTGGTAGTAATAAATGGAAATCTACAAACTTTTTTGGCCCTGCTTGGCGCGACCTTAATGCATGAAAGGTCATTTCGGGTTCAAGATTTTGGGTTATTATTTCTCTTATAATTATCAATTCTTTTTCAGGAAGCGCATGATCCATCAATCCCTTGAACGATTTCCAGATTAATTGAAGACTTGTGGTCAAAATTATCAGGGAGACTCCTATTGCAAGGACAGGATCAATCCATTCTACCCCTGTGATCTTTGCAAAGAATAATCCGATTAGAACCCCACATGTCGTGTAAACATCAGTTAAAAGGTGTTGGCCATCTGCCTCAAGAACGATTGATTGATGTTTTTTTCCAACAATTAAAAGAATAATTGCAACCACTCCGTTGATAATTGAGGCTGTAAAAGAAATAATCATCCCGATTTCTAATGTTTGAAGTGGTTGGGGGGAAATTAACCGATGTATGCCCAATAGTCCGATGCTGAATGCCGCAAATAAAATCAGCGCACCTTCAAACCCGCTAGAGAAGTATTCGATTTTTTCGTGACCATAAGTATGCGTATCATCTGCAGGCCGTTCGGAAAGTCTGATAGCGATAAACGCAATAATTGCGGCAATCAAATTGATAACGGACTCAGCGGCGTCCGAAAGAAGGCTTATGGAATCAGTGATCCAGTAGGCATAAGATTTTAGTACAAGCGTGGATAAGCCAGCAAGGATGGATAGGTAAAGAACATTTCTTGGAGTAAATAAACTCATCAAAATATCTCGGATGAAATATATAATTGATTATACGTCACCTTTAAATTTTGCTAGTAGAAATCAGGGCTTTAGTAAAATGGCCCTAAGTTTTAGCGTTGTGCGCCAGATAGATCTGAAATTCTTTTTTGGGCCTCTGCAACTCGTTTTGGGTCAAGTTCCCGAGTGGTAACTTCACGATAGAGTTCTATCGCTTTGTTGCGTTCGGTAAGATTTCTGTCGTAAATTCGAGCGGCACGAAGTCTGGCATCTAATTGGGTTCTAGAATTCCATTGAAAACAGCGTTCAAAATATAGTGCTGATCTTTGGTATTGTTTATAAGGTTTCGATTCGTAAATCTCGCCCAACTGATACGCAGCATCACTTATTTTATCGCTGTTTGGATAGGTGCTTAAAATTTGTTGCAATAAGATTTCCGCTCGCTTTTGGTTGTCAATATATTCTTGACCCCAGCCTTTATCCTTGTACTGCATAGCTCTGCGATAATATTCATTGGCATCGGGAATATTCTCGTTGGCTTGAAGCGTGGGAGGCGGAACATCAAGTTCAAGCAGGTAAGCCTGTTTTGAAATTCGGTGGTAGTTTAGGAGTTCTTCTTCTGCCCATTTTGCTTTTTCAATTTCCCCCACATTTATGTAATGGGCTCTGAGTGCTTCCAGGGTTGTTTGATATTCTTTTCTAGCATTCAATACTTTTTCTACTAGATCAATATCGCGGGATCCCCCAGGTGAAATTGGTCTAGGCGAAGGTTGCCTGATTGATGTTGGAGTGCCAACAGGTTGTGCGCCAGCAGTCCCACCTGTAGGCATTTGCGACATCGCCAATTGCGAAGTTATTACAGTAAAAACAAAACACAGCATAAAAACATTACGATTCATGATAAAACCCTCTTTGAACTCGAGAGGGGTTTACCTTGAAAAAAGAATTGTGTCTAGACGAGCATTTAGTAAAACAGATTAACGCATTAAAAAACGCCCCAAACGCCCTGCACTGTCTATGTTGTTTGGTTGTCTACTTTTGCAAAAATCATCCGGCCTGAGGGCGTTTGAAGGGCGCTGGTTACCTGAACATTAACATCTTGCCCAATGTATTGCCTGCCTTGGTCTACTACCACCATAGTACCATCTTCAAGATAGCCAACTCCTTGGCCAATTTGGTCACCTTGCTTGGCGATTTTAATAAAGAAATGTTCACCCGGTAAAACAATAGGCTTAAGAGCATTGGAGACTTCATTAAGATTAACTACTTCAACGCCTTGAAGTTGGGCAATTTTGTTTAGGTTAAAATCGTTGGTGACAACTTTTCCGCCAATGTTTTTTGCAAGAATAACCAATTTCTCGTCAACTTGGGTGATCCCTTTCATTTCGGTCGGTTCGCCTTCATGAACCTGAAGTTCAACTTTGTTGTTGGTTTGCAGGCTTTTAAGAATATCTAGACCACGCCTTCCCCTGTTTCGTTTTAATTTATCTGCACTATCTGATAGGGCGTGCAACTCTTTTAAAACAAACCGCGGCACAATAAGCCTGTTGTCTAGAATTTTTGTTTCGCAAAGGTCTGCAATTCTGCCGTCAATAATTGCAGAAGTATCCAGAATAAAAGGCTTCGAACCTTTCACTTGTTTGGAAAATTCAATGTAAGGAATGATGAATCTAAATTCGTCCTTTGTTTGAAGAAGGGTTGAAATACAGATGTAAATGCAAATGGCAGTACTAAAAGCACGAAGTAAATTGCGCTGAACAATAATTCGGCTGGCGAAATCGGGATATTTTTGAGCACTTTCCCAATCAAATAGGAATGGATCCATAATGGTTGAGAAAATACTTCCGAGTAAAAGGCCCATTAACAGGCCAAAGTAAACTGCTGAAATAGTTGTAATTTGTTTGTTTTTTAACAGCGTGTCAAAAAGCATGACTACAATGCCAATGAAAATAATGGTTAGAAAAGCGGTATACCCACTTGTGGTAGAACCGCCCTGCTCTGCATTGCCGAAGTGTTGGTATGCGATCATCGCAAGGGCAATCATGCCTGCACCGAAGAAAGCGCGTAACAGGCCAAGTGGTAAAAAACCAGAATTCCAAGCTTTAACCAGCCAATTTTTGTTGTTTAAAGAATCCATTTCCATTTTCTGTATCCGTTCTATTGTGTTACCCATTTAAAAGTATTCATATTTTAATGAAATGAACAACCTTTTAAAAGTCTTTCCAACAACAATGCTTTTATTTTTATTCCTTAAATAACTCAAACATCAAAATAAGGATTGAAAATTTTCATGTATTCATCTTGTGCGAATCTGTCTGTCATTCCAGCGATATAGTCGCAAACGGTGCGATGTAAACCTTGGGTTATTATCCGGGTTTTGTACCTCTCGGGTAGCTGCAGTGGGTTTTCAGAGAATTCGAAAAATAATCTTTTTACAAACCTTGCACCTTTATTTGCCATCCGTTGCACTCGGAAATTGTTGTAAATCTTTTGCTTGAGAACTGCCCCAAGTTCATGCTTCAATTCCTCAATCTTCGGGCTATGGCAAACAACTGAAGTCTCCATGTTTCTAACTTCTTCAAGGTTAGTTGCCTTTGACAGAGATATATTTTTA
>DBCB01000105.1:233-2612 GCA_002303765.1 Planctomycetaceae bacterium UBA969 | reverse complement strand
TTTCAAAACGATCGGCGCCTATGATAACGCATTCCTTAAGTGTAACATTCTTGCCTATTCTGCTCCGTACCCCGATCACACAGTTATTAACATTCGAGCCTTCTTCGATCACGCAACCATCGCTTACAAGCGTGTTGGAGAGAGTGGCGCCGTGAAATCTGGACGCTGGGAGGAATCGCATCCGGGTATAAATAACGCCATTTGGGCTGTGAAAATCAAATGGAGGGTTATGAGTTGCAAGCGCAAGATTTGCTTCGTGATAAGCCTTGATGGTTCCTAAATCTTCCCAGTAACCATCAAAAAGAAAAGCCTTCACATTGTAATTTTTGATACTGCGAGGAAAGATTTCTTTTCCAAAATCGGTGGCAAGTGGGCGTGAGTTGAGTAGATCTAATAGAGCTTTGCGGTTAAACAAATAGATGCCCATGCTAGCCAGGTAGGGGCGATTTTTTGCCTGTATCCCGCTTCTAGACAGCCAATCTGGTGATACTGCGTAGGGTTCGATTTCCTCGATGGTTTTTGGCTTTTCAATAAATGCGTGTACTTTGGATGTTTCATCAACTTGTACAATGCCAAAGCCTGATACATGCTCTTGCGATACGGGAAGCACTGCGATGGTGACATCAGCTTTTGTTTCCTGATGGAAGTTGTGTAACTCGCGAAAATCCATCCGATAAAGTTGATCCCCGGAAAGAATCAGAACTTCTTTTGCTTGGTCTTCAACCACATAACGGATTTGCTGCCTAACTGCATCTGCGGTACCCTGATACCAATTTTGGCCTTCATTCGTTTGCTGTGCCGCTAGAACTTCAACAAATCCTTTTCCGAATGGATCGAACTTGTAACTGTTTGCGATATGCCTGTGAAGGCTGACGCTGAGAAATTGAGTTAAAACATAAATGCGGTTAAAGCCGCTATTAATACAGTTGCTGATTGGGATATCGATTAATCGATATTTCCCGCCGATTGGCACTGCTGGTTTACTGCGTAGTTGGGTAAGGGGATATAAGCGAGTTCCGCGACCACCACCTAATATCAAGCTAATAATGTCGTTCATAATTGCTTCCCTGCACAACAAAGGTACCTTTTATTTATAAGCCACATTTTAAAACAATTGCTACGCTAGTGAAACAAATTATCGCTTTAGCTAATTGTTTCTCTAGCCCTACTCCACCACCTAGAAATTTGAACTGCAAGATTTTCAGCGTTTTCAACGCAGTCGTTTATCGAAATTCCTTTGTAAGCATTGCCTGTCAAATACAACCCCGGATGACTAATAAGTAAGTTCTCGATTTCCTTTACTTTTTCCAAATGGTTGACCATATATTGAGGTATTGCGTTTTTCCAGCGAATTACCTTTAGGAAAAAAGGTGGAGCTTGGATTTGCATCGATGCCTGTAATTCCCGATACACGATTTTTGCAATCGAGTCATCATCAAGATCTACCATTTCCGGCCTCGAAGCTCCGCCACACATTGCCCTTAGTAGCACGGTTCCTGCGGGTGCGCGCCCGCGGTAGATCGAGGAACACCATTGAACACCCAAAATTGCTCGATTTTCGGAACTGGGGGTTAAGTAACCAAACCCTTCCAAGGGAATTGGCACATCGCCGCTCCGATAACCCATCACAACTACAGCCAGGCTGTTATAGGGGATAGAAGCAATTTTATTTGAAAGCATTTCATCAAGGTTTTTAAGAATTGCGGCCTGAGAAAAAGCAGGGCAGGAAAGGATTGCGATATCAAATGATTCGGATTCACCATTGCTACCTTCAATAATCCACTTGTTGGATTCCTTGTTATGAATCAAATTAGAAGCTTTAAATTCTCTGATGTTTGATTTTCCGCATTTCTCTGCAAGGGCATTGGTGAGTGTTCCTAACCCGTGGTGGAAAGACCAGAGTTGGCCTGAAGATCTTCCCTCTGGATTACTGATTTGCCTAACTTTGCGAGCGGCTTTGAGCCCCTTACTTATACTTCCATAATTCTTTTCCATCGCTGCCAGCCTAGGAAAGCCCGCTTGATAACTAACGAGTTTAGCATCGCCAGCAAATATCCCTGTTACAAAAGGGTCAACAAGCTTATCAGCAATTTCGGTACCCACTCTTCTTTGGGCAAAAGCATAAATGGATTCATCGGTAAGGTTTTGTTTGTTGCTTTGAAATCGTTCGAAGGCGAGTGATAATTTTGCTCGCCAAGAAAGTACATCCGTTGTTAAAAGCCCCAGAAAAGAAGAGGGCAGCATGCGTAGTTTTCCTCCCATGAGGAGAAAGCGTTTTTTAGACGCAGCATCGTTTGCAGGTGCTAGTTGCTCAGAAAGGCCGAGTTCCTTACTGAGATTAAGAGTAGAGGGGTTGCTGTCAAGGAACCCATTAGGCCC
>DBCB01000105.1:0-210 GCA_002303765.1 Planctomycetaceae bacterium UBA969 | reverse complement strand
ATCCCTGAACGAGGCTATTTTGCCTCCAATGCTTTTTTCACTTTCTAAAATTTGAATGTCTACATCAGCTAAGTATTGCTTTAGCCTAAAGGCTAAAGTTAGTCCGGAAATTCCACCACCTATGATTGCTACTCTTGGCATAAGTTCAGTTTAATGCACTTTCCTTGATTGCGGAACAAATTTAATTAGCGCATTTAATTATCGCCTAGA
>DBCB01000248.1:475-3746 GCA_002303765.1 Planctomycetaceae bacterium UBA969 | reverse complement strand
AGAACTGGATTAGAAACCCTATTGATCAATTTGTATTGAATAAACTTGAGGCTAAGGGTTTGAAACCTGCAAGGCCCGCAGACAAACGAACTCTTATTCGCAGGGCTTATTTTGATCTTTTGGGCATGCCCCCAGAACCCAAGGAAGTCGAAGCTTTTCTTAAAGATGATTCTTCCGATGCCTTTGCAAAACTGGTGGACAAACTTCTTGCATCCTCGCATTATGGCGAGCGCTGGGGCAGGCATTGGCTTGATGTTGCAAGGTATGCAGATAGCAACGGCATGGATGAAAACCTTGCCTACGCCAGTGCTTGGCGTTATCGCGATTGGGTTATTCAGGCTTTTAATTCTGACATGCCCTTTGATCAATTCATCCGCATGCAAATCGCAGGTGATCTTTTACAACCCAATAACCATGATGGCATGATTGCAACGGGCTTCCTAATGGTTGGCCCCAAGATGCTTGCTGAAGATGACCCTGTGAAAATGCACATGGATATCGTCGATGAGCAGTTGGATACCATTAGCCAAGCATTCATGGGTTTGACGATGGGATGCGCTAGGTGCCATGATCATAAGTTTGATCCCATTCCAACTAAAGAATATTACTCACTTGCAGGAATCATGAAGTCGACCAGAACGATGGAGACTTATTCGGTTGTAGCGAAATGGCAGGAAAGGCCGTTGGCAGGCCCGATGGAAGTGGCGCAGGAAAAAGAGCACGAAGAACTGACTAAAAAACTAAAGCAGGAAATAAAGAAGACGGAAGACAAAGCCTTTGCTGAGGTTGTCGCCAAGGCTAGGCTTGATGCAGATTCCTACCTTAAGGCTGCACAGGAAAAAAGCAATTCCAAGAATGTGTTAGGCAAGACCCGGATGAAAAATGGTGAGCAAGTAGAAGGCGCCTTGTTGATTGAGGCAGAATCTTTTACTCGGGGTAATGTGCTTAAAGATGTTGCAGGATATGGCAAGGGAATTGGCGTTTTGGTTAATGCTGGGAAGTTGCCCAACTTTGTTGAATATGATTTGAACATACCTGCCGATGGTAATTACAGTTTTGAAATCCGCTATGCTGCAGCAGATAATAGGCCTGTTCGTATTTCACTTGATGGCAAAGCCAAGGGCGAATTTGCTGCGAGCGTGACCGGGGGCTGGAATCCCGAGGCTCAAAAGTGGGAGGCTGGCTTTATTGCCCCACTTAAAAAAGGAAAGCTCATCGTTCGCATCGATCGAGATGGCCCGTTTCCGCATATCGATAAGTTTGCTCTATTGCCTTTGCAGAAGGGCCAGTCGTTGGATGCTCAGGTTGTATCAACTGCAGGGTTGGTACCAGGGTTTATTGATCAATGGATTGCATATCTGAGCAAGGGTGGAAAAATCCCTGAGGGCGAGGCATTTAAACAACTGCTTCAATCCAAGGATGGACCTTTTGCAAGGCCAAAGAACATTGATCTTGTTCTTCCAGCAAATGTAATCGCCACACTGAAGCCCCTCCGAGATAATCTTGCCAAGCTTGAAAAAGACAAGCCCAAGCTTCCTACAGCGATGGCGGTTTCAGATGATAAACCCCAAGATATTAAAATCCACATCCGAGGCAGTCATCTCACCCTAGGCGCTGATGCCCCTCGTGGGTTTCCCTCTTTAGTAACACTGGCAAATGTCCCGAAGATTGATGAAAAAGAAAGTGGCAGATTGCAATTCGCAAACTGGATCACCCAGCCTGATAACCCCCTGACCCCACGGGTTGCAGTCAATCGTTTATGGACTTGGCATTTCGGCGATGGCTTAGTGCGAACGCCAGATAACTTTGGAAGGCTGGGTGATCAACCTGCCCATCCAGAACTTTTGGATTGGCTGGCTCAATCTTTTCTACAACAGGGGTGGTCTGTAAAGGCGATGCACAAGCTCATCATGAATTCTGCAACCTATCAGATGAGCACCGAAGCCAACGCTCAGGCAGAATTGATCGATTCTGAAAACAGATTGTTTTGGCACAGGCAAAGGCAACGCCTCGATGCGGAATCTTTCCGTGATTCGTTGTTTGTCATTAGTGATTCTTTAGACCGCACTGCAGGGGGCTCGCTTTTGGGCTTGGAAAACCGGAGATATGTCACTAATACTGGGAGCCGAAGTTTCGAAGGGTACAACACTAAAAAGCGTTCGGTTTATCTGCCTGTGATCAGGAGTTCGGGTTATGAACCATTCCAAGCATTTGATTTCCCCGATCCGAGTGTCACCATGGGGCGAAGAGCGGTTACCAACATTCCTGCTCAATCTCTACTTTTGATGAATGGTAAACTGGTACAAGATCAGACCCGGAAGATGGCAGAGTATTTGATGAAGCAATCTGGGGATGAATCAAAGAAAATAAGCATGGCTTATGAGATACTCTTTTCTAGAAATGCACAACCTTCAGAAGTGCAGCGGGCGATCGAATTCCTCAACCTTTATCAATCTGCAGCACAGTCTGAAAAAGTTTCCAAGGATGAATCGTTGATCTTGGCTTGGCAGGGGTTGTGCAGGTCGTTACTTTCCACCAATGAATTTGTATTTGTTGAATAAGCATAGGATTTCAAATGACGCATTCCTTTCGTAAATCATTGACCACCAGACGCGAAATGCTCACGCAATCCGCCAACGGGTTTGGCATGCTCGCGCTTTCCGCAATGCTAGCTGACGAAGCTAAAGCAGATGTTAAAATCAATGCGCCAATCCAAGATCCACTCGCACCCAAAGCACCTCAGTTTCCTGCCAAGGCTAAAAGAGTTATCTTTCTTTTCATGCATGGTGGCCCAAGCCAGGTTGATACTTTTGATTACAAACCTTTGTTGGAACGCGATGATGGCAAACCCCTGCCCTTCAATAAGCCTAGGGTAGTTTCTGGGCAGACGGGCAATCTTTTGAAATCGCCTTGGAGCTTTAAACAGCATGGCCAGTCGGGTGCCTGGGCCAGCGAATTATTCCCCGAGATCGCATCCCATGCAGATGATATTTGCTTTATCAAATCGATGTATGGTTCTAACTCCCGCCATGGTGGAGCCTTGTTGGAACTTCATACAGGCAGTGATACTTTTGTTCGACCTAGCATGGGTAGTTGGGTCACTTATGGCTTAGGTACCGAGAATCGAAACCTACCCGGATTTATAACCGTATGCCCAACACTTTCCCATGGCGCAGAGAACAATTTCTCTTCGGCATTCCTTCCTGCTATCTATCAGGGAACACCCGTGGGCAATGCTGGCACACCTAGTGACAAGGCGAAAATTCCGTTC
>DBCB01000248.1:0-387 GCA_002303765.1 Planctomycetaceae bacterium UBA969 | reverse complement strand
CAAGTCACAGGCCCCGATAACGGACTTGAAGGCAGAATTGATTCGTTCGAACTAGCTTTCAGAATGCAAGCAACCGCACCTCAATTGCAGGATCTTTCAAACGAAACACCACTCACGCAAAAACTTTATGGGTTGGATGATCCCGCTACTGCGAACTATGGCAGGCAATGTTTGATGGCTAGGCGCTTTGCTGAAGCGGGCGTTCGCTTTATTCAGATTTCCCACAGCTACAAATGGGACCAGCATGGCAATCTTCGGAAAGATCATGCCAAGAATGCGAGGGAAGTGGATCGACCCATTGCAGGACTTCTTTACGATTTGAAACAGCGTGGACTTTTGGAAGACACCCTCGTTTGGTGGGGTGGTGAATTCGGCCGTACTCCCACA
>DBCB01000149.1 GCA_002303765.1 Planctomycetaceae bacterium UBA969 | reverse complement strand
GGTTTCTACATTCATGATCCATGGGGGAAAAAGCAGCATAGTTTGCGGCTCTTCGTTACAAAATCAACAAAAAGGCTGGCCAATTGCAATCAACCACCCTTGGCAGCCAAACAATCGCATTGCTACAATTTATTTGGAAAACCGGGCTTTAGGGATCTCTGCTGCAACCTATAATAATTTTGAGTCGAATGGGTTTAGATATGGACATATTTTAAACCCAAAAACCGGATATCCAGCCAATGGGGTTGCAACATGTGTCGTAGCAGCAGGAGACGCGACCTCTGCAGATGCTTTGTCGACAGCTTTTTTTGTTCTGGGAGCAGATGCTGCGATTCAATATTGTGAAAAACATAAAGAAGTTGGCATACTAATTCTTCCAGAAAATGAAAAAGAACAGGTTTTAGTTGTTGGCAATTTGGCCGCAGAGTTTTAACCTATTTGAATTGGTTCCGAAATTAAATTCATTGCGAGATATTAATGAATCGTTACACAGGTATTTCTTTGATTCTTCTGAGGCTTATCATCGGTTGGCATTTTCTTTTCGAAGGCCTTCACAAGATTCATTCGCTTTATTCACCCAAACCCTTTAGCAGCGAGATTTATTTTCGTGAATCATCTGGGCCTTTAGGCAAGTTCATGAAAGGATTCCTTCCTGATCCAGATTCAGAACTTCTTGCAAAGCTTGATGAAAAATCAATTACAAATGAATGGAATACAACCGTCAAAGATTTTTCTTCTTCCTATCAGTTGTCACCGGATCAACAAAAATCCGCTGAAGAGGCGCTTGAAAAAAACCTTAAAAAAACTCTAGACTGGTTTAAAGAAGGAAAAAAAGAAATTGAAATACCCTCTCCTGATGGCAAACCTACCGGCACATTAAAAATCAACTATACGATCCCCCAGTGGTTGACTTATTACAAAACAAAGCTTGATGAATTAGATAAAATCCGGTCAGACGACAGAAGTTGGTATTTAGGCAAAGAACTAGATAAAGCTCGAATTGCTTCGACTAGGGCAGAAATATCCAAAGGTCGAAAGGAGCTTACCGATGAATATGATTCACAAAAAAATGCCCTCAGTTCCGATTTGCAAAAGCTGCTAACAGTTGAACAAAAATCAATTGTTTTACCACCTTCACAGAAGAAGATAGGTTTTATTCATTGGATAAATTTGATGACAATTTTTGGCATTACAGCTATCGGTGCAGGATTGTTCCTTGGCTTATTCACTCGAATTGCATGCTTGGGTGGAATTGGCTTCCTCGCAATGACCTATTTAACAATTCCGCCTTTTCCTTGGCTTCCGGTCCCTCCTTTAAATGAAGGTAATTATGTTTTTGTGAACAAGAATTTGGTCGAAATGTTTGCTATGATAGTTTTAGCTACTACCAATTCAGGAAGATGGTTTGGCTTAGATGGCATACTTGCTAATTGGCTTCCTAGTTGCTGTAACTGGGACTCTGAACCTAAAAATAAATCTGTCTAATTTTCAATTAACTGGCCTTATCTATCAAAGGAAAAAACAATGGCAATGGATCTCACCCCTGAACAAAAAGAACAAGGAAAGTCTAACTTTCAAAATGTCTCACAAGATCTTTCTCGCAGAGGTTTTCTAAAAGGTTTATCTGCTGGTGCTGGAGTTGCAGCAATTACTCCTGCTGTATATTTTGGCTACAAATCCATGGAAGGAAATCCTGTTCGCGCAGCTTTGATTGGTTGTGGTGATGAAGGCGGTATTCTAGTAGGAGCGCATAACCCTGAATATCTTAAGTTCACAGCAATTTGTGATATACGGCCATATAACCGCGATCGGATAATGGAAGGCGATCCTAAAGTACCACTTAGACCTGGTTTTAAAAAGCTTTATGGGCCTGAAAGCAAAGATATAAAAATATTCACTGATTACAAAAAAGTTCTTGAAGACAAAAGTATTGAAGCCGTTGTAATTGCCACTCCTCTTTGCAATCACGCTAGAATTGCGATTGATGCCATGAAAGCTGGCAAGCATGTACTTTGCGAAAAATTAATGGCCTGGAATGTTTCACAGTGCAAAGAAATGATCAAGGTTTCGAAAGAAACACAAAAGATATTATCGATTGGCCATCAAAGACACTATAGCATGCTTTATTCCCATGCATTTGAAGTGCTGAAATCTGGGGTGATTGGTGATGTAAAACACATTCGAGCACTTTGGCATAGAAACAACTCTTGGCCCTTTGTGGCTGACGCAGCGCCCAGATTCCCTATCGCCAAGGAATATCCCGCCCCTAAATATAGGGATGGTTGGTATCCCCCCATCTATCAGATTGATCATGATGAACTTAAAGAACAATCTAAAATGTTTGGGTTTAAAAGTGTCGAAGAACTTGTTCGATGGAGACTTTACAACGAAACTGGCGGTGGCCTAATGGCCGAACTGGGCAGCCATCAACTTGATGCTTGCAGTATTTTCCTTGGGAAAGTTCACCCCTTATCAGTCAGTGGTGTTGGGGGCAAGATTTTCTATGGCCCAGATCGCAATGATCGTGACTCCGATGACAGCGTTTTTGTAACCTTTGAATTTCCTGGACCTAATCACCCAAGAGGAATGAACAAGGGTTCAGACAAAGATGATATCGTTGTAGTTACCTATTCATCTTTAAACACTAATGGTTTTGAGCAATATGGCGAATGCGTGATGGGATCCCGCGGAACTATGATAGTTGAAGCAGAACAATCAGTTATGCTTTACAACGAAAAGGATCCTTCAAAGAAATCCACTGATCCGAAAAGTACCAGCATTAGTGTATCCACCACACCTGGGAACAAACCTGTACTTGAAGCAAGCTCAACATGGGGCCCAGGCGGGGCACCATCAGCGGTTGGTGGGGGAGCACCTGCAGCAAGCGGAGCAGGAACCCCTGTGAGTCGCGGTTACAAAGAAGAAATGGAAGATTTTGCTTACAAAATTAGGGTTTGGGATAAAAGTTCGAAGTCGGAAGCTGATATGCCTAGGTGCCATGGTAGAGTGGCCATGGCGGATGCAATCATTGCCTTAACATCAAACATTGCAATGAAGAAAAAGCAGCGTATTGACTTTAATGAATCGTGGTTTGATCCACTATCTGCAGAAGTACCAGATGGTGATACGGTTCCCCGAATCCCAGTAGTATAAAAGCAAAAGGGGCAGAGGCTTAAAAACCTCTGCCCCTTGCTTATATTATCGTCAAAATTATGGGGTAAAGGGAAGAAGCGGATTAGGATGAATATGAGGCATATTTATTTGTAAGGCGGTAATTTCATTCTCTA
>DBCB01000076.1:601-2530 GCA_002303765.1 Planctomycetaceae bacterium UBA969 | reverse complement strand
AAGGGTGGTTGATTGCAATTGGCCAGCCTTTTTGTTGATTTTGTAACGAAGAGCCGCAAACTATGCTGCTTTTTCCCCCATGGATCATGAATGTAGAAACCCCAAATTTATTTAGGAGAAGGCCTTTTACCCTGTCTAAGGCGTAGCCTTTTCCAATTGCGCCAAGATTTATTTCCATTTCTGGTTTGCTAAAAAACACTGATTTTTTTGCAGGGTCAAGAATTAATGAGTCTGATCCAAACTCTGATAGAAGGTTAATAATTTCTATTTCACTTGGAACTCTTTTAGGCCCTTTAAAAAAACCCCATAGCTTTACAAGCTTGCCTGCCGTAATGTCAAAACCTTGGTTGGTTTCATGGCTTAGGCTCTTTGCTTTCTGGAGGAGGTAAAAAAGATTTGGTTCAATAATTACAGGGGTTTTTCCTGCATATTGATTTATGTTAACCACTTCACTTTTTTCAATGTAGACAGATAATTGATTTTCTAAAACTGAAATCAAATCAAGGCAATCCTCAGCCATTAGAACAGCATCTTTCGTCCCAAGGGGGAAAGATATCTCAAAATCTGTGGCCATCGCCCTTCGCTTGATATGAATCAGGCTTAGTTCTGGGGCGTTCGGACTGAAAATGGTTTCTAATGCAGACGAAATAAGCCCGGCATTATGTGTTATATTTGCCGGGCTTATTAGACTTCTTCTATCCATGATTTATTGCCTAAAAATGCTCCTGATAACCATGGATAAAAATAAAACATTGATCAAAAACTTGTAAAGCCATTAATCATCTTCATCTCGAACCAGAGGCTCAAGTTGTTTAGTGTTACGTTCCACAGCTAGAATTATGGTTCGTTCTTCAACACCATCAGGTGAAACAGCAACAGCTGGAATAATTTGACGGCTATCTGGAAGACTGAAACGCATTGTAAAAGTGCCATCAGGCCTAAGTTTTACAGGTTCGCCTTGAAGAGTAACTCGAGCGTTAGGATCGGTTGAGCCGTAAACAATCAGTTCTGCATCAACTTGAAATTTAAAATCGCGGCTTTTTCCCAGAATAAACCCAGCAGAACCAAAACTAGTTATTGCAGAAGAACCAAGAGGTCTGCGCAATCTTTCTTCAAAAAGTTGTTTGAGTTCCATGCTGCTAGAACTTGGATCAAATCCGCCAGACATTGCATAAATTTTGTCTGCTTTTTCGTTATCTAAATCCGCCCAGTTTTCATCAATCGTGTCGCTAATACCAGCCCTTGGGGTAGTGACCACATTGGAACGGGAAAGAACATAAAATTTGCCTGTTTTTGCAAGGTATCCAATATCAATACGATAGGAACGAGGAGGAGTTTTAACATTAAGATACCAGCTGTTGCATCCGCCATGGATTTCAATGTCTTGAATAATCGTTTCGCTCGAGCAAGTGGTATCATTCGAAGTTACATCAATAAGGCGTAAAATTGGCTTACAACTATGCCAATCTTGGGAAAGAGCTGCCTCTGCCCTCTGAATCGCCTGCCTAGTTATTTCCCAATAAGCATGTAACCAAAAAGGATCACGCACCATAACAACAATTCGATCTTTGTTGTAGCCTTTTGGCAGATCTTTGGGGGCTTTGGCTGCAAGATCCTTGGTTGGTACGCCCATTGAAATTTTAGATTTTTCCTGGGCTTCCAAAGCAGAATCACGAGCTAGGGAAATTTGGGTACGCTTTTTTAAAAGATTGTTCTTTTTTATAGCCATTTGCTTCGATGAAGACTTTATTTTGGGGGCTGATTTAGCTTTTGTAACTGGTTCTTTAGTTATTTTATTTACAGAACGAACTGCAGGCGGGGGAGAAATTTTTGATTTATTTACAGACTTTTTGGCTGCCATATGCAATGCTCCATTTGGCAATTTTTGCCATGTGCTTCTTTAGACCTCCTTGTCAAAAGAAATGGTTA
>DBCB01000076.1:0-486 GCA_002303765.1 Planctomycetaceae bacterium UBA969 | reverse complement strand
ATTAGATTAAATTAGATTGAAAAAAATGTCAAACAAAAACTTTGGAAATCGTTATATTATCAAGACTTATAACCATATCAGGAAGACGTTATAGTTTTCCTAAGTGTAACATTTAACCTAAAGTGAAGTGTTTGATGGTTCCGAATCGTAAAAGTGATATTAAAGGTTTTGCCGTCTATGTGGAACTTGCTTCCCTGGGGGTCGAAATGTTTGCTCCCATATCCATAGGGGCTTTTTTCGATTCTTATTCTTCAACCAAGCCTTTTGGTATAATTTCGGGCATTTTTTTTGGTGTCCTAGTGGTTGCTTTTCATATTAGAAGGCGTTTATTTTAAGGTGCATGTTTTGACTGAAAAAAGTGCCCTAACAAATGGTGCTATTGCTAAACTTGATAAACAGATTTTAGCCTTTTATGGGTTTATTTCGCTTGTTTTTCTTGCTGTTTTTGTTGGTTTTTCCTTAAATGAGGGCATTAAAGAACACCTT
>DBCB01000347.1 GCA_002303765.1 Planctomycetaceae bacterium UBA969 | reverse complement strand
ATAAGCTGTTTTGGTTTTTTCAACCCCCATAACCGAAACAGGTACAGCCACAAGTCCCAGAATAAGACCAACAACACAACCTGCAAACTGTTTGTAATCTTTACGCCAAACTGGAACAATTAAAAGAAAAACTGGAAATACCTTAAGGCAAATACTACCTGCAATCATGACTCCACTAAGGAAACTTCTGTTTGAAATTTGGAACGAAATCGCAAGACAAATCATCATCAACAAAAAAAGATTAACTTGCCCACGCATGAGAGTATGCGCAATCGGGCTCAAGCAAACAACAATTGCAAAGATTCTTAAATAATACCATTTTCTAACGGACAAGTTTTCAAACACCAAGGGAAATTGTTTCTCGTATGCTCGAGCAAGAGAAAAAACACCTAGGAAAAGACTAAGCGAGCTAACTTTATAAAAAATACTAATAGAAATGGGATAAGGAAGGCACCCTTCACGGCTTTCACCTGGGGGCGGGTCCGCCAAAGGGATCATAGCAATTGCAAAAAGTGGTGGATAATTATAATGCCAGCCATTTGGATCAGTAACTTCATAAATACTCTTACCAACTTTGGCTGCCCAACCTGCTCGAAAAAAACAATCCGCATCACCCATCACTCGCGTTAAAAAAGCTGACCTAATCTGAACAATATCAGCAAAGAAAAGCAGAAAGAAAAACAATATAGAAACAAGAACGGTTTCAACGCCATTCAATCCATCTTTATCTTTGGCTAACATCTTCGTGTCCATTTATTTATCCTCATAATAATATGCTATTTCAACCGAATCCGTTATAAAAGGGCAAGACCGTTTTATCCCCCCACCTAAATAGCTAAAGAACAAACATAGCCCTCAGCTTTAAACATTTTTTGAAACCAAAGATAGAATTGTTACTTCTGGTCTGCAATTAATTCTTAGGGGAAAAGATCCAGCAATTCCCCGACTTACATGCATAATCATTCCGTCATGAAGATAGAAACCGCTACCAAATCTCCTGCCAAATTTACTGGGAATAAGCAAAGGGCCAAATAAGGGCAGGGCGATTTGCCCCCCATGCACATGACCACAAAACATTAAATTAAACCCTTGTTTTGCTGCCCAAAAAAATTCATCTGGAGAATGAGTCAAAAGAATTTTAAAATCGTAATCTTCAGCAACCACATTTGGTAATTTTGCAGAGAACCAAGGATATTCATTACCAAAAATACCGATCTTGGTTCCTTCATGGTTCACTGAACACCAACCATCTGAAAGACAGGTAAAACCAGCTTTTCGCAAATATTTACGCACCATATCAGGGCTATTCCACAAATCATGATTACCAAGCACAGCAAACTTTCCATGCTTCGATTGAATTTTTTTAAAAAGTGGAACAACCCAACGCAAGAAAGAAACATTATCAACAAGATCACCTGTAAAAAAAACAAAGTCATAAACCTCTTTTTCCACTTCAGCCAAAACAAATTGAAAGTAGGCATAATTATTATTGCCACCAAAATGAAAATCACTGAGATGAAGTATTTTTAGTTTTGAATTTATTGGTAAGAGGGGAATTGGAATCACAGCAGAAACGACTTCAAGTTTAAAAGAATCATTAATAAAATCGAATTTGTTTTTCAACAGAAAATGATTTGTGTAATCAAAACACCAACTTTGTTGCTTAAAAAGATTAATTGGGAGACACCAATAGTTTCTAAAAAACTCATTGATGGGTAACAATATGGAACCCACACACAAACAGAGCAGGCCATAATCAAGCAAAAGATCAGAAAGGAAAATCGGATCAGGATTAGAAACAAACGTTTCAATTTTTTGGGCTACCGTATAAATCCAAAATAATCCAATGATCCCAAATAAAATATGGGTGGCCTGAATCAGGTCACCCACTAATCTTGGAAATGGTTTAGAGTAAAACCAATTATGCAAAAAGAGAACAAAGCTAAAGTGCCCGATTAATACTAGTGTCATCAATATACAAAATAACATTAGCAATCCCGGGCCTGTTTCAACTAAATCCCTAAAAGCGAGGATCATTTCCCTGAACTAATTGATTAGCAACCGCAAGAGAATCCAAAGTCCCGGCGTCAGTCCAATACCCATCAAGAGTCTGATAACGCAGACGGCCAGTATTTAAAAAGTAATTATTAACATCGGTGATTTCTAGTTCACCACGATGGCTAGGTCGAAGTGTTTTAATGACTTCAAAAACATCTGCAGGATAGATATAAATACCAGCAACAGCAAAATCACTTTTGGGATTTTTGGGCTTCTCTTCAATCGAAAGGATTTTCCCATCCTTCATTTCTGCAACGCCATAACGCTGCGGATCATGGACTTTTTTCAATGCAACATAAGCTGAATCGGGATGCTTTGCAGCCTCTTGGGCAAACTCAACCAAATTATCTTGAAAAATATTATCACCAAGAATAACAAGGCTCCTAGCATCTCTAGAGAAACCTTCAGCAAGACCAAGGGCTTGGGCAATACCGCCAGCTTCGTCCTGTACCCTATAGGTAAGCCTGCAATTATGATCTTTACCTGAACCCAATAATTCAACGAAATCGCCCATATGTTCAGTGCCAGAAACCAACAAAATGTCTTTAATCCCGCAACCTGTCATTTTTTTGAGTGGATGATAAACCATGGGATATGGGCCAACAGGAAGAAGATGTTTATTGGTAACCTTGGTCAATTCACCAAGACGAGTACCTTTACCACCAGCTAGTATTACGCCACGCAAGTCCATAAAGAAATCCTTTCCCTTAAAATCTAATTACAAGATCCCTATTTAGTAACAAAAACAGCAAAAGAGGGAAACCCAGATTGTGAAATAGGGAAATGAAAAAAGTCAAAAGAAGTCGATAAACTTAAGTTTAAACTTAATCTTTGATAAAGATAGGTGTGGGAATGTCTTCAATAACTCCCAAGTAAAGGTCACTTTTCACATCAAACACAAGCTTTACGGTACCAACCTTGGCAAGCGCCTTCTGGGTTTTTTGGACACTGGGTACAGGCCCCCAAAGCCTTAGAACACCATCCTTAACGCTAACACCTATGTTCAGCTGGCTTAAATCTGGGTCTTCAGACAATAGCCTTCTAATTTTAATGGTCAATTCAAGGTCTCGGTATCTATTTCCCTTAGAATCAGGTTTTGGGATAATTTTTTCTTTTTCTACAAAGTCAAGCGAGGGGCCTGTTTGGGCATCCAGATTAAATCCAGCAATGCCCACTAGAAAAATTACACCAAAAAATAGATAACTTACTTTTCTCACATCCTAATTTTGCATGATGATCGATCAATATGAATCGACTTTGCTTGGTTGAATCTGCTAGAAAGCAAAAAAAAAACCAATAATAACGATTTGGCAAGATGTAAGGTTAGATATGAATCGCTTTTTTCTCAACAGCCATTGCTGCTTCTTTAAATGCTTCAGAAAGACTCGGATGCGCATGGCAAGTTCTCGCAACATCTTCAGCACTAGCCTGCATTTCAACCCAAGCAACAGCTTCGGCAATCATATCGGAAGCTCGTGGACCAACAATATGAACACCCAAGATTCGATCAGTTTTATCATGAGCTAGAATTTTAACCATACCCTCAGTTTCGCCCATAGTTCTCGCACGGCTATTAGCAATAAAGGGGAATTTTCCAATTTTATAAGCAATCTTTGCTTCTTTTAATTGTTCTTCGGTTTTGCCCACGCTAGATAGTTCGGGCCAAGTGTAAATGACACTAGGAATGGTATCGTGATTAACTGTTGTTTTGCCACCAAAAATATTTTCTGCAGCAGCCACACCTTCTTCTTCGGCTTTATGAGCAAGCATGGGGCCTGCTACCAAATCTCCAATTGCAAAAATATTGGAAACTGCAGTTCTCAAATATTGATCAACCTTAATTTGACCGGTTTTCGGATCAACCACAATTCCTAAGGCCTCGATTCCCAAGCCCAAAGAATTAGGTTTACGGCCAACACAAACAAGAGCCTTATCTGCTTTAAATTGCAATTTCTGACCTGATTTTTCGCAATCAATAACAATCTGATTACCTTCGCGTTTACCACCAGTTACTTTAGTATCAAAATTAAAATTCAAGCCCTGCTTTTCAAGACTTCGCTGCAATAAAGCTGCACTCTCTGAGTCACTTAAAGGAAGAGCCTTGGGTAAAAATTCAAGAACCTGAACATTGCTTCCCAAACGAGTCCAAACCGAACCCATTTCCAAACCAATATAACCAGCCCCCACAACAACAAGATCTTTTGGTACGGATTTAAAGCACAAAGCCTCGGCAGAACTTACGACAAATTCACCATCCATGGGCAAACAAGAAAGAGATGCTGGTTCGCTACCTGTAGCAATAATAATAAATTTCGCTTCAATCTCCGACTTTAAACCTGTTTTATCAGTAACTTCAACCCGATTAGTTGCAATAATTTTCCCAGAGCCAACAATCCTAGTTATTTTATTTTTCTTGAATAGGGAAGAAATCCCGTCACCCAATCCTTTGACTATTTTATCTTTCCGAGCAATCATTTCTGGAACATCAATTTGTGGTTTTGAAACAATAATTCCATGGTTTTCAAAATGCTTGGAAGCTTGGAGAAATAGTTCACTGGACTCGAGTAAGGCCTTTGATGGGATACATCCAACATTAAGACAAGTGCCTCCTAAAGTTTCACGTTTTTCAATGCAAGCGACTTTCAAACCTAGTTGCGATGCCCTGATAGCTGCAACATATCCACCTGGCCCACCACCAATAATTGCGACATCGAAAGATTCAATTGCCATATTTGTTTCTCAAAATAAATCAAAGACCAATGTACGGAAAAAGACGATAGAAAAGAGCATGAAGATTAAACACTAAAGAAAATGCGCTCAGGATTTTCCAGACATTCTTTGATGCGCACTAAAAAGCTTACTGCTTCTTTACCATCAATAATTCGATGATCATAAGAAAGAGCAAGATACATCATAGGGCGAATAACAATCTGATCATCAACAACAACAGCACGCTTTTGGATAGCATGCATTCCAAGAATACCACTTTGAGGAGGATTTAAAATCGGGGTGGAAAGCATCGACCCAAATGTACCACCATTGGTAATCGTAAAAGTCCCCCCTTGAAGATCACTAACAGTAATCTTGTTTTCTTTTGCCTTGACTGCTAGTTCGACGATTTTTTTCTCAATTTCTGCAAAAGTTAATTCGTCAACATTTCGAAGAACGGGAACCATCAGGCCTTTTTCAGTGCTGACAGCAACACCAATGTCATAAAAATGTTGATACACAATATCTTGATTATCAATTCTTGCATTTACTGCAGGATAAGCTTTCAAACCCTCGATAACAGCTTTTACAAAAAAGCTCATAAAACCGAGGCCAACTCCGTGTTTTTTGTGGAACGATTCTTTATACTTAGCGCGAAAAGCCATGATCGCAGACATATCTGCTTCATTAAAAGTTGTAAGGATTGCGCTGCTCTGTTGGGCATGAAGTAATCTTTCTGCAATTCTTTGGCGAATTGGAGTCATACGTTGCCTGGTTTCCCTAGCAACTTCTCTACGAACATCTTTAGGGACAACAGCACTTGGTTTTGCCTGAGACTCAACATGTGCAACCACATCTTCTTTAAGAATTCTAGCGCCTTTACCTGAACCAGTTACTAAAGAGAGATCAACTCCTGCTTTTTCAGCAAGGTGCCTAGCTGCAGGATTGGAAGCTGCTCCGGTAGGAATAGTTTCAGATAAAACTGGAGCAGAAGAAACGCTTGCTGGAATTGTAGGTGATACATCTCCACCTGCAGCAATGTTTATTTTGCCTACAACAGCTCCAATTAAAACTTTTTCACCTTCTGCAATGAGGGTAGTCAAAACCCCAGCATGCGAAGCAACAACTTCGGTAGTTGCTTTTTCAGTTTCCACTTCAAAAAGTGGCTCATTTACTTTTACGGTGTCACCCGTTTTCTTATACCATTTGGATAAAACGCCTTCAGATATTGATTCGCCAACAGACGGAACTTTAATTTCAGTGATCATACTTTTACTTCTTAAGGATCAGGATTATATAAACAGCTTCATTCTAAAAATTAACGAGCATCAACCTTGGCCCCGACATTAGATGTTTGAGCATCATTGGCCTTGTTCCCGAATACAGGTAACGCCTTGGCAAAAAATGGAAGTTCACTTTTGAAGGTGGCTTCAACTAATTGTTTTTGCTCACTATCATGGATTTTTTTAGATCCAACTGCAGGACTAGCACTTTCATCACGCCCAACATATTCAAATAAATGGCCCAAAGCTCGGAACCTTGGCTCTACAAAAAACCAAGCTCCCATATTATGCGATTCTTCCTGGACCCAGACAAATTCAGAGGCTTTGCCATACCTGTCAAGGATTTTCTTAAGTTGTTCTTCAGGAAACGGATAAAGTTGTTCGAGACGAATGATAGCAGTTTCGAAGCTTTCTTGCTTAATTCTTTGCTCAAAAAGATCGTAATAAACTTTACCAGAACAAAGAACAACGCGCTTCACACGATTAGGATCAACAATAGTATCATCGAGAACTTCAAAAAACGAACCGGTAAAAAATTCTTCCACAGGAGAAACAGCAAGTTTATGGCGAAGAAGGCTTTTTGGAGTCATGACAGCCAGAGGTTTACGAAAATCTCTGTGCAATTGCCTTCGTAACAAATGGAAGTACTGGGCAGGAGTAGAAGCATTGCAAATCTGCAAATTATTTTCTGCGCAAAGCTGCAATAAGCGTTCAATGCGAGAACTGGAATGCTCTGGTCCTTGGCCTTCATACCCGTGGGGCAAAAGCATGACCAAACCGCTTTCGCGTTTCCATTTGGATTCGCTGGACGCAATAAATTGATCTACAATAACTTGGGCACCGTTCCAAAAATCACCAAATTGAGCCTCCCACAGTACCAAAACATTAGGATTATCAAGCGTATATCCAAACTCAAAACCAAGGACAGCGGCCTCAGAAAGCATGCTATCAAAAACTTCATAAGAAGCCTGATTATCAGAAATGAAATTCAATGGCGAGAAAGATTGGCCATTATTTGAATCATAAAAAACGGAATGCCTTTGGCTGAATGTTCCTCTTCTTGAATCTTGACCACTAAGCCTTACTTTATGTCCTTCAACAACGAGAGAGCCAAAAGCTAATAACTCTGCAGTTGGCCAATCTATAGGTTTTTTATCAGCAAAGTTTTGCCCCCTAGAGCGAATCAATGTCGAGATTTTCGGGTGCACATTAAAACCTGCTGGAACATTAATCAATGCCTGAGCAATCAAGTTGAAATCTTTTTCTGACACACCGGTTTTTACAGCTTTATGCGAATACTGTTTAGTTAAATTCTTCCAAGCTCCTTGGAATGCCGACATCCGCTGATAAGAAACAGGATTGTTTCTCATTTCATCCAATGATCGTTGAAGACGGGATTCAAATTCAGAACCAATTATCGCAACTTCCTCAGAGGAATAAACCCCATCGAGAACTAATTTTTCACCATACTTAACTGCGGGTGAAGATCTTGTTTTAATATTTTGATACATAATAGGTTGGGTAAATGAAGGTTCATCCCCTTCGTTGTGGCCATGCTTGCGGTAACAAACAATGTCAACAACTACATCTTTGCCAAAGCGCTGGCGATATTCCAAAGCAAGCTTTGCAACCCAAACAACAGCTTCAGGGTCATCCCCATTAACATGAAAAATGGGTGCCAGAATAATCTTAGCAACATCGGTGCAATAAGATGTAGAACGAGAATCCGAAGGACGAGTCGTAAAACCAATCTGGTTGTTAATTACTACATGAAAAGTACCACCAGTAGTATAACCTTCCAAACCTGCAAGATTTAAAGATTCAGGCACAATCCCTTGGCCCGCAAATGCAGCATCCCCATGAATCAATACAGGAAGAACAGCACGCCTACTTGAATCATTAAGCAAATCTTGTTTTGCTCTTACTCTGCCTTCAACCACGGGATTAACAAACTCAAGATGACTCGGGTTGGGGGTAAGGGAAAGGTGCAAACTTTTGCCCTTCGAATTTTGCCTATCAACTGAATAACCTAGGTGATACTTAACATCACCATCGCCAATAATACTTGTAGTAGAAAAATTTTCTTCAAATTCAGCAAAAACATCTCCATAAGGCTTCATCATCACATTAGTGAGGACATTAAGCCTACCTCGATGAGCCATTCCAAGCACAAGTTGTTCCCCACCAAGATCGGGAAAACCTTCAACAACAGACTCAAGAAGCGGAATTAAGGAGTCAGCTCCCTCAAGGGAAAATCTTTTTTGGCCCACAAACTTATGGTGCAAGAATTTCTCGAAGAGATCTGCGCGCATTATTTGTTGCAATATGTTTTTTTTATCAGTCGAAGAGAACTCGATTTTTCCTGCTTTTTCTTCGATCCTCGAAATAAGCCAATCTCTTTCACCACCATCATGCAAATGAGTAATTTCAATACCAACGCTACGGCAGTAAATATCTTGAAGAACCTTAACAAGCCCACGAATCGTACCGTTAGGATAAGGGGCAAAACTGGGGATGGAAAAATTAGCACCCAAATGTTTTTCAACAAGATCTTGAAGGGATTTATTAAGAATCTGCTGCGAAACTGACTCGATTTGCAAGGGATCAAGACTAGCCTGCAAATGTCCATAATCACGAAAAATCCCGATTAGTTTTTCAGCTAAGCTTGCCATAGAATCAGTTGACTCCATGGTCAACTGATCACCCTTGGACTGCTGCAATCCGATTTCAAAGCCTTCAAAGAATATAGACCAAGAAGACTCTACACTTGAAGGATCACTTCTCCAAGCAAGGTACATAGATTCGATAGCTTCCAAATTTGGCCTAAATCCAACGCTTCCTGAAGACATAGAATCACCTCGCAGCTAAATCAAATATTTCCAATTTTAATTCTAACTCAAATACACCAAAATACCATCAAACCAAGTAAAATATTAATCAACAATTAGCTATTTGTTAAGGTTAAATCAGTTTAAAGAAGTTTTCCAACAAAAACATCCAAACTGCTTAACTCAACCCTTCAAAGGATTTCCCAATGGAATTTTCACAAAAAAGGAAGCCCCTTCATTCGGATTACTTTCCACCCAAATCACACCATTATGCTCCTCGACCGTTTTTCGAGCTACAGCTAATCCTAAACCAGTACCAGAATTACCTTTAGAACTTTGAAACGGTGCGAAAATCGTCTTTAAGTCCGCCTCCGCTATGCCATCACCGTTATCAGAAACAACGATTTCCACAAATCCTGTTTCAGCAGACTGTTTCAAACCAACAATAATTAATCCATAACTTTTTTCACGAATTGCATCAATGGCATTATTAACCAAGTTTAAAATGGTTCGATGAATCCCCTCTGGGTCTACAAAAGCAAACACTTCTTGCGCAAATACCTCTAAGCGAATCTCTGCGTCATTGCCTTTCGCCATCGGAGCAGACAATTCAACAACATCGGTCAAAATTTCGACTAGGTTTTTCTCTTGAAATGCAGGCACACGGTCTTTTGAAAACCCCAACATATCTTTTACAAGATCAAAAAGGCGTGTGTGATTTTTTTCTATGATACGCAATCCTTGCTCCAAAAGTGGCATTTCCTGATCCCGGACACCCATTTTCAATATTTCTCCGCCACTCTTTAACCCCTGCAATATGTTTTTTATATGATGTGAAAGATGCGCCACGGCCTCCCCGACCGCTGCAAGCCTTTCCCCTTGAACCCTAGCCTTGTAATAAAGCGTATCTTCCACCGCCAGCGCAGCTTGGTGGGCAACTGCAATCGCAAGAGTCAAATGCTCTTTTTCAAAAGCAGAATTCCTCTTTAAGGTCCCATGAACATCCACCGCGGCTTCAATTGGATGCTTATCCAAATAAATTACCCCAACCGTAGCATGCCTGCCTCGCATCGGGACACAAATAATTTCTCGCACCCCGGAACGAACAATGCTTTGCACTGCATTAAAACGGGAATCATTCATCGCATCACTAACAAGTACCCCGATTTTCTCATGCATTACATGATCCACTACCGTCCTACTTATAAGAGACCCACCTTTACCTAGAACCGCACTAGCCCTGGCTACAACTTTAAAATCTCCATAGGATTCAGAATCACCTTGCAATTTTATGGCTGCGGACTGAGCAAACGATGCCGAAAGCAGCACCGATCCATGGTCAGCCGAAAGGGTTTTAAGCACAAGGCCCAAAATGCGATCCAACAACAGTTGAATATCTAGAATTTGACTAGTGGCATTTATCGTTTCGTAAATCACACCAAGCCTAGCAAGCGCACTGCGCAACCAATCCCCTTGCGCACCTTCAGGCTTGGAAAGCAAAGCACTGCCTTCAGATTCAGGCACAGTGCCTAAAAGAGCAAAGGATCGCTCGAAATTTTCAGGTTCTTTTGGGGGTTTTATTTTCAGGCTATCTAGAAAAGGATCGGCAGACTCCGTCCCCATTTCACCAGCTAAAGGGGCAAAAAGAAGGACGGTTTGTCCAACCTGGATTTGATCGCCTGGTTTTAACAAAACATCCCGAACCGATTTGCAATTAACAAAGCAGCCATTCGCACTTCCCAAGTCCCGAAACCGAAAACCATCAGGAGATTTATAAACTTCCGCATGCCTACGAGAAATCTCCGTGTCTTGCAAACGGATAAAACATGCCTGATCCCGTCCTATTGCACTGAGAGGGGTTAGCAGTTCAAATCGCCTGCCTTCGTCCAAACCTTTTAAAATTATTATACTTGGCACAACATTGAGCCTTTGGCGAACCTATTTTTATCTGTATCTATTATACGCATCTTATTTTCCATTATGTCAGACAAAAAGCCAACTCTTTCGTTCCTCAATTTCTAAAAACGACCCATAAATGTTTTCAATTGCGATTTTTTCTAAAATTTGGAACGAGGTATCATCATGGCGTATAATCCAAACATCCATCCCCGCAGCCCCAGAGGCCTTAATGTCCACATCCATATCGCCCACATAAACAACTTCATTATGATTAATTTGCAATCTTTTGGCAGCTTCAATCAGCATGTCGGGAGCAGGTTTAGGATTAGGAACATCTTCTGGCCCCAGAATCACTTTAAAAAAGGCACTTATACCAAGGTGCTCGATCAATTCGGTAGTAAATCCTACAGGTTTATTGCTGCAAACCCCCATACTAATACCAGAAAGGTGAAGCTTATTTAAGAATTCACGAGCATGCGGATATAGCCTAGTGTGAGATTTCATGTGAACTTTATGATGCGCATGATAGGCTTTTTTGGCATCCCCAATATCGCAACCGGGAAGCATTTTCTCCATTAAATGCTCTAAACCATGCCCTACATGAGCTTTGATTTCTTCAAATCTTAATTTTGGCAAGTGATTCTCAGATCTTACATAATTTACACTTTCAGCAATTGCCTCAAAGCTATCCGCAAGTGTTCCGTCAAAATCAAAAAGCATACCTCTCAACATTTCAATTCCCTTTAAAAGTGTTTAATCACCTAACAATCATTAAGATAATACTTGGTTTCGTCTTAATTTGTAACACTTATTGAAAACAATCACATGCGAACGACTCCCGAAGGAGACCATCTGCCTGTTTTAGCAGATGAAATCCTTAACATATTATGCCCAAGTCCGGGCAAAATTATTGTCGATTGCACCCTTGGGGCAGGGGGGCACACCTCTCTATTACTACCCTTAGTGGCCCCAGGTGGAAAAATTTTTGGAGTCGATTTAGATCCGCTTGCACTTCAAAGATTGCAAGAAAAACTTGGCGACCATGCAGATTCGTTTCATTTTTTACACGGCAACTTTGCTGGACTTGACAGATTACTCATGGAAAAAGAAGTTTTTCAAGTTGATGCACTTCTAGCTGACCTAGGTGTTTCCAGCCCTCAGATCGATGACCCTGAACGAGGTTTCTCTTACATTCGCCCAGGGCCACTTGATATGCGAATGGACACATCTAAAGGCCAGACACTCGCCCAAATATTAGAGAAAATTGATGTGGCAACTTTGGCAGAAAAACTAGCAGAGTTTGGCGATGTCGAAAAAGCTGACCTTATTGCACAAGATATTAAAGACAATTACTTGGCGGGAATGATTCGAAACACCACCGATCTTTCGCATGTTGTAGGAAAATATAGCCTCAGGAAATCAAACCAGCAGGTTTTTGCAAGGGGAGAAGTTAAGCCTGCTAATGTGCTGGCCCAAGTTTTTCAGGCTCTGAGAATTCTTGTAAACCGCGAACTAGATAATTTAAAATCCCTTATCCGCATTCTTCCTTTTATTTTAAAACCAGATGCTATTGTTGCTTTCATTAGTTTTCATTCAGGAGAAGATCGAATTGTAAAAAAAAGCTTGGCAAACCTCCTCGATCAAGGGGTATTTTCTGAAATTTCCAAAGATCCAATCAGGCCGTCTTATGAAGAAAAAATGCTGAATCCAAGATCTCGCTCTGCTAAATTACGCTGGGGTCGCAAAAGTAATTAGTTTCGTTACGATAAATCAACGCTAATAATAAGTTGTAATAAGTTAATTTTTCAAGGCTACAAAATGAACCTTCTCTTTTTGATTACCACCTTGCTTTCTTCTCAACAAGGCGATGCTTTTAATGGGCAAGCTTATTTGCAAAGTAAAGATTTTGCAGCCCCTTCTTTTAGTTTAAAAGCTTTAAATAACCTTCATAAACAATGGAATCTCGAATCTCGACCCAGCCCTAAAATCGCACTCCAAATTTTTGAATCCCGTTACGGCATGCACCAAGCTCCCTACCAAAATGACGACCTACCCATGGGGATTAAAATTGCCCCTTTCCCACTTACCTTCGGAACAGTAAAGGGTATTGCTCTTGATTGTTTGATTTGCCATGGTGGAATACTCGACGGAAAACCTTATCCCGGCTTAGGTAATAACTCACTCGATCTTCAGACTTTTTTCGAAGACATGAATAAAGCCGATGGTAATAAAAAACATCTTAATTTTCGCTTCGGGAACTCGCGTGGTACGAATGAAGCTGGCGCTGTCTCTGTTTTTCTTATCGGATTTCGTAATCCGGATCTATCCCTAAAAACATCTTGGGCCAATTTAGGCCTGAATGACGAACTGCACGAAGATCCACCGGCATGGTGGCTATTGAAGAAGAAAAAATCTATGTACGCAACTGGTGGGGCGGATGCCAGATCTGTTCGCTCCATAATGCAATTTATGATGAGCCCCCTTCATGGCCCAGATCACTTTAACACCAATGAAAAAAAATTCGCAGACCTCCAAGCTTTTATGCTTTCGATTCAACCGCCTGCTTACCCTTTCGCGATCGACCATTCTCTTGCTGCACAAGGAAAGATACTATTTGAAAGCAATTGTTCAAAGTGCCATGGAACCTATGGCGACAAACCAAAATATCCTAATAAAATTATCCCACTTAAAGTTATTGGAACAGACACTAAACGCTTCTTTGGCATCACCAAAGACTTTGGCAGATTTTACAATTCCTCGTGGTTCTCAAAAGAAATTGAAGGCTGGTTTTCCGATGATTACAAGGCTCGCGAAACCGATGGATATCAAGCCCCGCCTTTAGATGGGATCTGGGCAACTGCCCCTTATCTTCATAACGGATCCGTCCCTTCGGTTTATACTCTTCTAAATTCCAAGACCAGACCCAAAGTTTTCACCCGTGATTTTGAAAATAAATTTGCAAATTACAACAAGAAAGAACTCGGCTGGAATTATGAATTTAAAAACAATAGTGATCACCTTCAAGGAAAAGAGATCACAGAACAACGAAAATGGTACGACACTTCCACATCAGGAAGATTGAATATCGGTCATACTTTCGGTGACAACCTTACCGAGCAGGAAAGGTCCCAAGTTATAGAATACTTAAAGACTCTTTAGTTAATTTATTCCTCAACTTTAAAAGGCCTCGGGGTATTACCCGCTTTATAATTTTCCCACATAAAACTATAAGCCTTTTCAAGATTGCCAACGAAACGGCTTGTATCAAATAAAGGTGACTTTGAACGATTATCAAGTAATAGAGCTCGATAAGATTGCAATAAGTTTGGATCATTTGCAAGCTTTACAGCAAGCCTTTCATAGTCGCTTGGGGCTTTTGAGATACATTCAGGCAAACCAGCCGACTTCAACAAACTACCCCCAACACGAGAAGCAAACGTATCACCTGAACAAGTAATTACAGGAAGACCCAATTGCAAAGCTAAGCTTGATGTAGCAGCAGCGTTGTAAACAAAGGAGTCCAGAAACAAATCAGCAACTTGATGCCGCTTCAAGTGTTCATTTCTTGGAAGAAAACCTGCGAAAATTAATCTGCTATCATCTACACCGCAGCGAGTAGCTTCTTTACGAAGATTTTGTTCAAGCAATGCACCACCTGATTGCCCTGCAAGCCATAGCACACTACCGGGCACCTGCTTTAAAATTCGCATCCAAATAGAAAAACCTGATGGTTCAATTTTGTAACTATTATTGAAACTACAAAAAACAAAACCACTGGCTGGCAAACCATACTTTTCCCTATCTACCTTCTCACATAAGTCATCTGGTTCAAGTTCTGCTATCAAATAGGAATGAGGCATAACGACAAATTTTTCATCAAAGAAAATCTGATAGTTTTCCGGCGTCAAAAATGAATCCGTTATAATATAGTCGAAGAAATCTGCCCCCATGGTACCAAGCATGCCTAAAAAACTTACCTGAATTGGGGCAGGCCTCATTGCAAATGAAGCGACACGGTTAAAACCTGTGTAACCCATCAAGTCCACCAAAACATGAATATTATCAGAGGCAATCTGCTGTCCTATTTCTTTGGCATTCTTTCCTGCAACATTGACAAAATGCTCACTCTCAGATTCAATGCGTTTACGAAAATCACTGTCATCTTTTTGGCTGAATGAATAAACAAAAATTTCAAACTTTTCCAGATCATGTCTTCCAAAAAAACCATGCAAAAGATGACTGATCGGATGATTATAAAAATCCCCTGACAAATAACCAATTCGTAATCTTGGTGATGAATCATTCTTACGGACATCAAATTGATGTAACTTTTCAATCCCGATTTCAACTTTGGTTTTAGTACTATGCATCCTAGCGATCATCTGCAACCGATCCAACGACCAAGGAACTGTAAGGGATTGAAATGGCCCAACTGCTGGGCATTCACCTTTTTCAATCTTTATTTCTGCATCCTTCCACAATAAATCTAAATCATCTTGGTAACTACTCCAGTCGCAAACCAACTGCCTGGCGTGGCATAGGCGTGTAAATCCTTCCATAGCATTTGGATCTATTTCAACTGCTTTTTCCAATACTGTAATTGCTTCTTTCCAATCCTGCTTGACGAGTAGGTGATCACCAAGTTTGGTAAGCATCTCAGCATCATTGGGATTTAATTTTACCGCGTTTTGGAAACATACCAAGGCATCAAAATCTCTGCGTAATTGCTGCAACGCCACTCCCATTTGAAAGTACGCTTTTGCGTAATTAGGATTGGTATTGATTGCTTTCTGATAATGTTCAATTGCACCAACCACATCACTTAGATTAAACAAGGTATTGGCAATGTTAAAATGTGCTTCAGGGTAATTGGGCCTAATATTCAGTGCATTTCCAAAAGAAACTTTTGCATCATCGTGCAATCTTAACCCCTGCAAAACAACGCCTAGGTTATTAAATGCAATTGCATAGTTTGGATTAGCTAGTGTGGCTTTTTCGAAAAACGAACGCGCTAAATCATTGTCCTTCTGAAGCATTTTAAGCCTTCCAAGATTATTGAAAGCCCGGGCATACCCTGCATCATAAATAATTGATTGCTGAAAACTATACTCTGCATCTTTTTGGTTTTCATTATCCAGATATAATTCACCCAAGGAATTCCAGAAAACCGCATTTTTAGGTGAAGCGTCCACCGCCTTGATAATCCACCCAAGGGCTTCTTTTATTTTTTTCTCACCATGAGCAATTACCCCCAACAAATACAAAGAATCAGCATGCTCAGGCATTTTATGAAGGATCTTGAAAACAATTTCCCTGGCTTCATCAATATTCCCTGATTGGAATCTTGCGTAAGCCTCATTACGGAATTTTTCAACTTGATAGGGGTCCATAAAATTTGTCATAGTTAAGGAATCTAATTAACCAATACTATGTACTACCTTGTATTTTTCAGTTTTCCTGAGTATATTCAACACTAACATATTATAAGTTTATGCTTTAAACTTACTTTAATTTAAGAGATAATTTGATGAGCAATGCAACTACCAATCAAATCACGAATAATGAAGAACCTTGGCTAGAAGTAACATCATCGCGTAATTTCAGCAATTGGCTTGCCCTCGAAAAAATCAGCCTTGCATTCTCTACCTATCAAGCAGGAAAAGTTTTTCTTCTTGGAAGAAAACAAGATGGGCAAATCTCTGTATTCGAACGAACTTTACAGCGCTGTATGGGGCTTTGTTCTACTGATAATGGCTTTTGGCTTAGTTCCACCTATCAAGTATGGCGCTTTGAAAACGCTTTGCTGCCTGGCCAAATGCATAACGATCATGACAAACTTTACATACCTCGGGTTGGGTACACAACAGGCGATCTTGATGTACACGACATTGTAGTCGAAGATTCCGGACGTGTTGTTTTTGTAAACACAATGTTCGGATGCCTTGCTACTTTCAGCAATCAACACAGTTTTACCCCTCTGTGGAAACCTTCATTCCTTAGTAAGATCACACCAGAAGACCGATGCCATCTTAATGGATTAGCTTTAGAAAATGGAAAGTGCAAATATGTTACCGTGGTGAGTAAATCGGATGTAGTGGACGGATGGAGGAATCGAAGGCATGATGGCGGTTGTGTGCTTGAAGTTCCAAGTGGTGAAACAATTGTTTCGGGCCTTTCTATGCCACATTCCCCCAGAGTTTATCGGGGCGAACTTTATGTACATAACTCTGGCACCGGGTATTTTGGAAAGATAGATCGTAAAAAAGGTGTTTTTGAACCAATCACTTTCTGCCCAGGTTATCTTCGCGGCATGGCATTTTCAGGAAACTGTGCAATTGTCGGCCTCTCAGGACCACGCAAAGATAAAACTTTCAGCGGCCTTCAATTAGATTCAGAACTTGCCAAACGAGATGCAGAAGCTTGGTGTGGATTGCAAGTCATAGAACTTTCTACCGGAAATGTCATCGAATGGGTTAGGCTTAATGGCATGGTGACTGAACTCTACGATGTTGCAGTTTTAAAAGATGTAATCCGCCCTATGGTTCTTGGCTTCAAAACCACAGAAATTGCTCAACTAGTTAGCATGGCTGAAGGGCAATCGATTTAATTACCGCCGTATTGGTAATTGACGGAAGAGAAAACACGGTAATCAATATTTGGAAACAAATTGTGTCGGGCTTCCACTTCAGTAAGCCAAGATTCATCAATCTTTTTTTCAGTTATCTGCTCATATAAATGAAGAAAATTTAAGATATGCATCCTTGTACGGTTGACAGCATAATCAACCGTAGTGCCAGCCTTGATAATAAAAGCCCAATCACTCGATTGCGCTAAAAGCAATTCTCTCAACGCTTGATTCAAAGCCCGCAAATTAATGGGATCTGGAGAAAGGTTATTAGACGCAAGTTCTTCCATGCGATCAGCGCAAGCATGAAGATGCATGTAAATCCAGTCATTTGAAGCTTCAAGCCAAACTTCACTATAACCATTGTTTCCCCAACTGGACATAACCGGTCGACAATGCTGAATATTGGGATGTTTTTCAAGATATTCTGGAACGGTGATACACTTAATTGTTTGTTGATCAAAATGCATTTTTCGGAAGAGAAAATCAAGCCACTGCGGGCCTTCAAACCACCAATGCCCAAAAAGTTCAGCATCATAAGGTGCAACAATTAAAGCTGGGCGATCCTTCATAGCACCGCTAAGCCACTCAACCTGTTTTTCACGATTGAACAAAAAATTGCCTGCATGTTCCGCTGCTTTTTCAGTGGCTTGCTCTGGATGATAGGGCTTCTTTTCACCCGACCTCCCTGTAATTCTAAAGTATTTGATTCCGGTCATAGTCCGGATACCAATTTGATGCAAATGGGGCCTTAGATATTCAAAGTCTAAATCGAACCCGATATCGTGATAAAACTCTCTGTAAGCGTAATCTCCGGGATACCCCTCTAATGCGCTCCAAACTTGTTTGCTAGGTTCAGTATCTCTTCCAAATGCAAAAACAGATGAGCCAGTACATTGGATAGGCGCATAAATACCATAAGTGGGGCGTGGCTCTGCAAACAAAACGCCGTGAGTGTCAGTGAAAAAATACGAGACGCCACACGCTTCAAGAATTTTTTCGAGGCCCTCAATATAACCACATTCTGGGAGCCAGATCCCTTTAGGCTTTCTTCCAAAGTGCCTTTCAAATTCCTTCACACCAATTTCGATCTGAGCCCGAACAGCACCAGGATTTGAACTCAGCAAAGGCAAGAACCCATGAGTAGCGGCAGATGTAATCAATTCCAAACTGCCTGAATCAAAATGCTTTTTGAACGAATGAAGAAGATTCCCTTTATGGCGATTTTCAAACCGATCAAGAATCATCTCAAATTGCGAGAGGTACATTTTTGCAAGTTTATAAAACTCTGGCTCCCAGCGGGTGCGCTCCACTTCCTTTTTTGAAAGCACGATCAGATTATTGATATATCGAACAAAACGTTGCGAAAGCAACGGATCTTCCAGCATGGCTGCAAGAGTCGGGGTTATAGACATGGTCAGGCGCCATTGAACCCCATCTCTTTCCAAGTTATCAAACACTTCAAGCAATGGAATATAAGTTTCAGCCATGGCTTCATAAAGCCAATCTTCTTCTAAAAAGTCTTCAAATTCTGGATGGCGAACAAATGGGAGATGCGCGTGCAAAACCAGGGTTAAATATCCTAATGGCATTAAATCTCCAACTCTAAATGTTTAACTGCAATAAAGGCGAGCAATATAAATCCCATCCGTAAGTAAATAAAAAATAAGAATTACCTTACATCCATTTACCATGAATCATGACCCGTGAACAACTTTGATTTCCCAAAAGAAGATTTTCCACTGGTTCAACAGGCGCATTAAGGTCGATGGGAAAGTAACAAAGGTTTGCATATTTCCCACGCGTAAGACTACCATTTTTCCTATCCGCACGCAAAAGGGTAGCACCATTAATCGTAATCATTCTTAAAATTTGATCCGGGGGTAATTGAGGAAATTTAGCTCTTACAAATCGTGCCTCACTTAGCACATTAAGATCGGGATTTGAAGAAAGGCCATCCGTACCCAAGGCTATTTCCCACCCCGCAGACAACATTTGAGGCATAGGATGTGGCGAAGAGTTGAAAAAATAATGAGTGCGTGGGCAATATACCAACTTCCTTTTCTTTTCCGAAAAATCGGTCAAGCATGTTCCATGAACTAACACACTTTGAGAA
>DBCB01000375.1:4282-15426 GCA_002303765.1 Planctomycetaceae bacterium UBA969 | reverse complement strand
TTTCTACTTATTTTGCAGGCGCAGTATTCTTTAACAAGCTTCGAGCCGATGCACAAAACGCTAAAGGTGAAACTTTTAACCTCAAGGAATATCATGAGGCTGTTTTGTCCCATGGAACCCTTCCTTCAAATTTGCTTCGGGATTTAGTGTGGGTGGATCTTGGGTTGGAAAAACCGGTTAAATAATGTGCGTCAATCCCAAAAAAGAAAGGATGATTCTTTAAGCAAAGTGACATTGAAGCGATAATTGTTTGTGTTATATCGCCTTCTTGTTGGTTGGGGGAAAGAACTGTTTTCGTCGGGGGAAGTTTTAATGTTAATCAGTCGAGTTCAATTAGCTGGGTTTTTGGATGATGAGTTCATGACTGAAGGATTGGCAGAAGATGTGGCCAAGGTTTTTATAAATTGGCTGATTGAAAGAGCAGAGAAGTTGGTAGTATGCGAAAAAAATCATGTGTTATTGAAGTTAAAACTGCAAAGGTTGGCCACCAAAGGTCGATCTATACGGAAAATTTTGGTGCTATGGGAAATCGAAGGTCAAAGAGCTAATGCACATCAGTTATTGGCTGCTGAAGAACTTCACGATGTGCTGGAAGAGTATCCTAGTGATTGCATGAGTTTACTTTTACGCATGGTAAAGGTGCTAACAAAAAGAGACCGTGAGACGGTGCACTCAGTAGCTGCGTTTGGGGAAGGTTCGGAATTAAGACGTAAGGCGGCTTGACCTATATTGCCCATCTTTTTCGTTACCCCTATTTTGTCAACGGTTGTGCTGGATAATCAGCTTTCTTAAGATTGGTCTTCTTAAAATAATTTCAATTTGTTTAAGGTTAACTATTATTCAGCAATCTACTTAGGTAGAATGATGTAGAGTTAATTATTGTTGCAATCTGAAATTTATTAAGGTGGACTGCTGTGAGTACCGCGCCAGAGCCTCAAGTTGATCCTCGAGCCCTAGATTTAGAGCGAAAACGCTTAAGTCAAAGGCTGGAAGAACTGTCCAAGCTTTGTGAATCCGATGTACCTCCCGGTGTATTTTACGGAGAGCTACTAAAGAAGCTTTTGGAATCCCTAGCTGCCCCTGTAGGTGCGCTTTGGATTCGAACCAATCAAGGTAATCTTCAGCTGCAATTTCAAATCAGCTTGAAGGAAGTTGGCCTCGACCGATCTGAAGAATCTCGCCAAACTCATGAAGAACTTCTTAGGCAGGTCGTTGTCAACCCTAGGCAAGTTGTCTTGCTTCCTCGAAGTGGACTAGCTTCTGATGAACCTGGCAAATCAGGTGCAGGTAATCCTACCGATTTCTTGCTTTTGATGGTTCCCATTCTTTTAAATAACCAAATCACTGGCATCATCGAGGTTTTTCAGGGCTCGAATCGTGCCATGAATGCCGTCCCTGGTTTTATGCAATACATTGCATTGATGGCGGATATCGCCACCCGTTACCAGCGAAATCAGATGCTGGGTCAAATGCTGGGTCAACAACAAATCTGGACTCAGGTCGAATCGTTTTCTCGCTTGGTTCATGCGAGTCTCGATCCTGTCGAAGTTGCCTATCAAATCGCCAATGATGGTAGGCGTTTGGTTAACTGTGATCGATTAAGCGTCGGTATTTGTTATGGTAAAAAGCCTGTAATAGAAGCTATTTCTGGTGCGGATGTCGTTGAAAAACGATCCAATCTCGTAAGGCTCATGCAAAGGCTTTCCGCCAAAGTGCTTGAGTGGGGTGAAAAACTTGTTTTCACTGGCGCTAAAGAAGAAACATTGCCTCCTAAGGTGCTAGCTGCCCTTGATGAATACCTTGCGGAAAGCGGTAGTAAACTTCTCGTGGTTTACCCTGTCACCGATGACCGCGATAAAGATCGAAAACCTCCGTTTCGAACCATTTTAATTATGGAATCGTTCGATCCGCCTGCAGATCCACAGCAGTTAATCGCAAGGCTTGATGTTGTTGGTCGCCATGCCGCTACTGCAATTTATAATGCTATCCAGTACCGCAGAATTCCAATGCGTTACATTTGGATGCCGCTTGCGAAAGTTCAAGAAGGTTTGGGCGGCGCAACAAAAGCGATTACGCTTGCGGTTGTAGTGGGAGTTATTGGCTTAGGTTTCATGCTTTACTTAGTGCCATATCCTTTGAAAATGGATGCCTCAGGCCAATTGCAACCCGAAATCAGGCGTAAGGTTTTCTCTTCGGTTGAAGGTGTGATCAAAGAATTGAGTGTTAAACCTGGCGATATGGTTTCAGAGAATCGCTCGTTGGGTATTATGTATGACAGTCAGTTGGAAAAAGAAATTCGAACCCAACGTAAAGAGATACAAGTTGCTGATCGTGATGCCCGTATGTACGAACAGCGTTCTAGCAAGGGCAACGATTCGGAGCGTTTATCAAGCCTTGTTGAAGCTGAAAAAAGTAGCATTATCAGGCTTAGTAAAGAGCGGGAACTTGATGCATTGGTTAAAAGGACCCATGCGGATCTAAATCTGCAAAAAGAAGGTTTTTTTGCTTTAAAAGCCCCCATGTTTACTTCGCAGGAAGCGGTTAGGGTTGGTAATAAAGAATGGAAAGTACTAAGCAGCGCCTTTCAAGAAAATTTGACCAATCGCGTTGTCAAACCTTCCGAAGAATTACTCCGTCTTGGTGCAGTCGATGGCCCATGGGAAGTTGAACTTAAAATTCCCCAACAACATATCGGACAGGTTCTTAAAGGTTTTGGGCGCATGAATAAAGATGAATTGGAAGTTGATTTTATAGTGCGCAGCGACCCTACTCGCAAATTTAAGGGCAAGCTTACCAAATTAAAAATCGGGGGTGAAGCTAATCCCGAGCGATCTACCGGTATGGAAGCTGAGCCGGTGGTGATTGCCTGTGTAACCCTAGTTGGTGTTGATAAAGAATATGAACTTCCTCGTGAATTACTTCTTTCGGGTACCGAAGTTCATGCGAAAATTATTTGCGGTAACGAGAGAATGGGTTATTCCCTCTTTTACGGCCTTTGGGAATTCTTCTACGAGAAAATTGTGTTTTTCTTCTAATCAGCAAGCTCGAAATGATTGCTGTACGGGTAGAATTAGAAATATAAACAGAAGTCGGCTAGGAGATAATCATGTTTAGATGGGCAGCAGTAACAGTTTTGTTTTTTGGTTTGGGCGTTGTGGTGCTAAATGCGATCAATAAATCTACTTCCCAAAAGGCGGTAGCCACAGATGAGCTTGTCTTCACTTCATCTACCGAAGATATTGTTGCGCAGGTAGGGGAAAACAAAACTAATCTTGTAGATGGTAATCCCGTAAATAATCAGCCTAAGGTTGATGCACCGACCACCGTGACCGTTTCGAGGGCCGGGGTTAACCAACCTTTGGTTATCGCAAACGCCCGTATTAGCGCCATGGAGAGGCAGGAGATTCCTGCTGAAAAAGATGGTAAATTGTTGTTCGTGGGTACCGATATTAAACCTAATCGGGATATTCATCCTGATGATGTTTTCAAGCTTACCATTAGTCGATTGGTGATCGAAGATGAAAAAGTTTCTGGAAGTGATGTGATCTTGTTGGACAATAAATCGAATAAAAAGTATCGCTTATGGAAGGGTGGTGAAGATCCACTGACCCCCGGCAAGTTAGCTTTGGACTATAAAGAAACTACATTTTACAAGCTTGAAGTTGGTGATGAAGTTCAAAAGAACCAGATGGTAGCCTTGGTGAATCCAGTATTGGCTTTGGATGATTTGGGAATTCGCGCTGCCAAGTTGGAGGCGAGTGAAGCTGATCGCAGGGCGAGTGAAAAAACTCGTGATGAAGCTCATAAACGGTTCCAACAGCAATCGCTGCTCAGGCAAAAAGGTGCTGGTTCCGATGAAGAGTATCGGTCTGCAGAATTATTCTGGCGCAGGTATATTGATGAAGAATCAGGTAAAGCTGCCTTGGTGGTTCAATCCCAACGCGAATTAAATGCTGCTGTTACGACACTCAAAATGCATGAGATCCGCAGCTCGATTCCTGGTGTTATTAAAACCATTTATCGAAATCGTGGTGAGGCTATTAAAAATCTTGAGCCATTGCTTCAGGTTCAAAATCGTGACCGTCTTCGGGTCGAGGGGCTTGTTGAAGTTCAGGATGCCCGAACTATTGGCCGTAATACCAAGGTTATTGTCGAGCCTTCGCAACCTGAGCAACCGAAGCTTGTTTTACGCGGCCATTTACAAGAAGTAACTGCGATTGGTGTTTGTCAGCAGGGCGGTTTAAGCACGATTATTTCAGGTAGCGAAGATGCCAGTATTCGTGCATGGAACCCCAGTACCAGCGAGCAATTGTGGGCACTTACTCTTAAGCATCCTGTAAAATCGATTGCATGTTATAGTGGCAAATCCTCACAAGTTGTTGCTGGCCTTTCGGATGGATCGCTGGTTTTCTTTTCCCCTGCCACAATCCGCGAAAAAGATGCTATTAAATCTTCGGTTTCAGGGCATCGTGGGATTGTTCATTCCCTTGCTATTTCTCCTGATGGTGAATACGCAGTTTCTGCTGGTGAAGACCATTCTCTTTGTGTTTGGAAAATTGCAAGTGCAGAGCTTCTGCAAAAATTCACAGATGCACATCGGTCTGGAATTACATCTGTTGCCTTTGCTGGAGCTGGCCAAATTATTTCTGCAGGCAAAGATAATTCTATCCGTGTTTGGGCCTTCGATGCGGGGAAAATTGATCCTTCCATGCTTCTTTCGTTTGATAAACGTAGTGGTGATGTATCGCATTTGGGTGCAAGCCCTGATGGCAAAACTATTCTGTTTGATCAAGGTAAGGAAATCCGTGTCCTTTCTCTCAAAGATAAACACCTTGAAGGTATCATCCATTCTAACTCTGGTTCTTCTAGCTTTACTAATTTTGCTATCTATTCTCCGGATGGAAAAACAGTTCTTACCAATGGCGGTAGTGATGGTAAGGTTCAACTTTGGCGCACTCCTATTAACAACGCGCGTCCTGCTGAATTAAGGCAATATATCTGGACTGGCGGTTCTTCTTCTTGTTGTGCTTTTTGTCCCGATGGAAGCTTTGCTGTTACAGGGACACAAGATCACCAAGTTCTTGTTTGGGCTTTGCCCAACAAGCGAGAAGTTGAAGAAACATTGATCGGTAATATCGCTCTTAATGAAAACTTTTTAGATTCTAATTCCAGGCAAGTTCGCATTTGGGTTGATCTCAAAAACCCTGGTTGGTTGCATCCAGGCGGCACAGCAACCCTTGTTATACCTGGTGCTAAGGTCTCTGTTACTCCTGATAAATAACTCAACCTAATTAATTTAATCTTATGAGTGAGCCAGTTTCTTCAGATCTCGAACGACGCAAGCAGATTAAAATCCGCCTTCGTAAAGATCTTTTTATTGAATCGCAGCTTTACGAAGGCCGTACTTTTTTTGTCGTTAAAGATCCTGTTAGCCTTCGGTATTACCGACTCAAAGAACACGAGCATTTTTTACTCGACTTCATGGATGGGAAGCGGACCCTTCAAGATGCCCAAAAAGCTTATGAAGATCGTTTTCGCCCTGATCGATTAAGGCTCGAAGATCTCGAAGCTTTTGCCCAACAACTTTTAACCGCAGGGTTGGCTCAAAATGAGGCCCCCAAATCTGGTAAACAGTTGTACGAAAGGCATGTAAAAAAAAGACGAACCGAGCTTTTTCAAACTTTCACCAATATCCTTTATATTAAGGTCCCAGTTTTTGATCCCGATTACCTCTTGAAGCATATGCTCAAGTACTTTAGTTGGATCTTCTCTTTAGGTTGGTTTCTTATCAGCCTTGTAATTATGAGTGCTGCTGTTTTACTTGTTGCTTCTCATTTTGATACTTTTCGCAACAAACTACCTAATTATTATGAGTTCTTCTTTAGTTTCAAAACCCTGATCTATCTCTGGTTGGCTCTGGGCATTGTTAAAGTCATTCACGAATTTGGGCATGGGCTAAGTTGTAAAAAGTTTGGAGGTGAAGTGCATGAAATGGGCATGCTCTTCCTTTGTTTTTCACCAGCTCTTTACGCTAATGTTTCCGATGCTTGGACACTTCCCAACAAATGGCACCGCATCATTATCAGTGCTGCCGGTATTTATGTCGAACTTATCATTGCTTCTATTGCTACCTTCGTATGGTGGAATACCCCAAACGATCCTTTTGTCAACAATCTTGCTCTTTGTATCATGATTGTTTGCAGCGTTAGCACGGTTGTTTTTAATGCCAACCCGTTGATGCGTTACGATGGTTATTACGCTCTTGCAGATTGGTTGGAAATTCCCAACCTTCGCGAAAGGGCCAATCGCTTCATCAAAAATCTTTTTCTTGAACATTGTTTCGGTATCGAAGTGCCCCCAGAGCCTTATATGGCTGCAACGAGAAAAACACTTTTTATATCGTACGCTGTTTTTAGTTATCTTTATCGGTGGGTTGTTACATTTACCATTTTGTATTTCATGTATTCGTTTCTTAAACCATACAAGCTTGAAGTTATCAGCGCCACTTTGACCTTGGCCTCAATTGGGTCGATGGTGGGTTGGCCTTTGTATCGGTTCGGGAAAAACTTATTTCGCAGGGGGAGGTTGCCAGACATGAATCGTGCCAGAACGACTGTGACTGCTTTTATTGCAGCGGTTTTACTTTTGGTGTTTTTCACCGTTCCCCTACCCGTTAATAGACTGCGCGGTTCTGGTCTTGTAGTGCCTAGGCCTGAAACGACGGATAAACTTTTTGTAACCGTTCCTGGTTTCCTTCAAGATATTAAGGTGCGGGCTGGGCAAGAGGTTTTTAAAGGCGATGATCTTGCCATTTTCAGTAACCATGAACTTGAATCTAAACTTTCTTCTGCAAAAACTGAGCTTGAAGCAAGCGATAAATATCATCGTGTTCTTTTGGTCTTGAAGGATCGCACTAACGACCGTGCAGAACGCGATCGCATCGAAATGGAGATAAATAAATCGGTTCGAACAGGTGATATGGCAAGGATTGAATCCGATACCCTTGTTAAATTGAAAAAGGATAAGCTTGCGATTGTTGCAAGCCGTAATGGGATTATCGGGCATGCTCCAAAACCTGAAGATATCGGTAAACTGTTTTTGGATGATCCTAATGCGCCACTTGTTTCTATCTATGAACCTAAGGTGCTTAGTATTTGCCTTCCATTGGTTCCCTCTGATTTTAATCAATTGAGGATGAACCTTCGTTATGCGGAACAATTAAAAAAGCAGTCTGATAAAAACATAGCTACTTGGGAACCTGATATATATATTCGTGTTCAAGGGCGTGATTCCAAGATTTGGAAAGGTAAAATCAGGCAAGAAAGCCTACCTTCATCGGAAGCCAAGGAAATTCCTATGGCTCTTTCTAATAAGGCTGGTGGGCCTATTCCTGTAAAGGCAACAGAGGTTCCAAACCAATTAGTTCCTCAGGCACAGCAATTTCTTGTTTACATTGATGTTCTAGATGCTGATGCCACGATTTTCCCCGGATGTATGGCGCAAGCTAAAATCTACCTGCAGCCCGAAACTTGTGCCCAATGGCTTTGGCGACTTATCAGTGACCTTTTTGATATTGGTCTGGTAAGATAATCCCTTGTGATACTTCCGCCTTTACCTTCATTGGTGCAATATGTTCCTCAAACGACTTTTATTGATCGTATTATTGTTTCTTGTGAAACCGGTATTGGTGCGTGCTGATCTGTTTGATGAGTATACGAATCAGGTTTTGCAAAAAATGGTCGAAGAGGGGTTTTGCAAGGAAGTTGATTCCATATCCCTTAAAGATATTGCTGATATTGATTCAGTTCTTCCGGGCATTCAAGCAGGTTTTGTCATCGTTAAAACTAATGAAGGCCGTTATTCTCGTTCGCTTGTTCAATTTGCCAGGCAAAAAATTGATGCCAACAATGCTACTCCCATGGTGCTTCTCGAACGATTCACCACCTATCGCGAAGGTGAGGAACGAACTGTTCTTGCTTCTTCAAAAAATGTAGCCCTTTTCTCGAAGTTCAGATTTAGTTTTGATCTTGGTCAGGTTGTTCCTTCCGAATTGGGGGGCGATATTCTGTTTGAATCTGATAAAGGTTCTCCCAAAATCTCACCCCTTGGGAAAGCTAAGCTTTTTCTTGTTATTAAGCCTCATCCCGAAGCTAAACCTATGAAAAAAGATAACTCAGTTACCGTTGGGCCTACCTTTGATATGAAATATTTCAATGGCACCTACCAGCTAAATGATGATGGTAGAAGGACTGGGAAATTGATTCTTAAGGTAGACGAACTTGGCGAGGTGCTTGGTTCTTTTTATTCTGATAAAGATGGGCAAAAGTATGAGGTGCGTGGTAAGGCGGGTGCTCCAGCTCATGCAATTCAATTCATCATTAAATTTCCCCGGATTGAGCAGAATTTCCAAGGTTTTCTTTTTACATCCGATGCTAAGGCCATTGCAGGTTCTTCCAAACTGGTTGATCGTGATAGCGCTTTTTATGCCATTCGGGTTGAATGATTAAAGTTCCCAATTAGTCGTTCATTATTTTCACTATTTTGGTTCATTTTCAACTTTTCAAGTATAATAACTTTCATCGTTTTATCTTGCTGTTTTAAACGGCTAGGGTTTTAAAGGGCCTCCTTTGGATAAGATTAGCCTTTTTTGTTTTGGTGCTAGTTATTCTGTCGCTCTGGTACTTAATATCTTGTACCAGTATAGGCCTATTCGCCTTCTTAACATTCTCGAAATCACATTCGCCCTTGCTGGTTTGTTTGCACAATCATGGTATCTTGCATGGTGGCAACCCCCGCTTGCTCAACAATTTGGATGGTTTCTTTTGTCCAGTTGGATACTTTCTACTTTCTACTTGTATGGCATCATTCATTATCGGAAAATTGCATGGGGGGTTTTTGTCCTTCCGCTTATTATTCTGCTTGTGACATTGGCTGCCTTTTTTCCTCCTGCCATGGATGCCTCGGGTAATCGAATTGGTGGACTGGTTTCTAATATCAAAACACTTGGGCTGTTGCATGTTGCTTTTTTGCTTACCGCAACTGTTGTGATCTGCCTTGGGTCTCTTGCTAGCTTCATGTACCTTTTGCATGCCAATCAATTGAAACTAAAGCTTGCACCAGGAAAAGGTTTAGCAATGCTTAGTTTGGAAAAACTTGAAACTGTTATTCGATTTTGCATAGCTTTGTCATTCCCTCTTTTGTCCATGGGTTTGCTGATTGGTTTATATTTGATGCTGAAGAATGTTGAAAAACTTACTGGGTGGTCGGATCCGAAGATCATCGGTTCATCGATATTATGGCTTGCGTTTCTCGTTTTGATTTACGCCCGCTATGGATTTCATTTGCGAGGTAAACAACTTGCAAGCCTTACTCTTACTGTTTTTGCCCTGCTAATTCTTTGCTTGATTCTCCCTCACGATCTTCCGCAAGAGGTGGGGAAATGAATCTTCTAGTAACTTGCTGTAATTTTCGTAACACACCAATCGAAATTCGCGAAAAATTCTCGTTTGATAGTAATCGGCTCAAAGCTGCGCTTGATTGGTTTAGCGCTAACTCTAATGTCGAAGTTATTATTCTTGCGACTTGTAATAGGGTTGAAATTTATATCGCTGGTATTGATAGCCTTGAAGTTCAGGGGAAAGAGATCGTTGGGAAGTTTCTTTCTGAGTTCTTTGTTGTTCCCCTTGAAGTTGTTGAAAAACACTTTTTCTTTCTTAACGCTATCGATGCGATTAAACATCTTTTCAGGGTCTCCGGAAGTTTGGATAGTATGATTGTTGGCGAAGGGCAGATTGCTGGGCAGGTTAAAAGTGCGCTTGAAACCGCTTCCGCTGCGTCCACCGCTGGGCCATTGCTTTACTCGCTATTTCGGCAGGCCCGAAGAGTTGCCAAAAGGGTTCGCACCGAAACCATGATTTCTAGAGGCAATATTTCTGTTTCTAGTGTTGCTATTGGTTATGTGAAACAGGTGTTTGATCATTTTGGGGATAAGGTTGTTGCAATTCTAGGTGCAGGAAAAATGGGAGAACTTACTCTCAAAAACCTGCAGGAACTTAATCCAAAGAAGATCATTGTTGCCAATCGAAGCCCTGAAAAAAGCGAAGTTTTAGCTAAAAGTTGCAATGGCGAAGTATATCCCTGGGAACTCCTTTCCGATGTTCTTGTTCACGCAGACATTATTATTAGTTCCACAGGTTCTCAGGAGCCGATAGTTACCAAGGAATTTTTTTCCTCGGTTTCGCACAAACGCAATGGCAGATCCTTGGTTATCCTAGATATTGCTGTTCCCAGAGATTTTGATCCTACGATTCATGATGGCGATCAAACTTGCCTTTTTAATATTGATGATCTTCAGAAAATACGCGAATCAACTCTCAAGGAACGATTGAAGCATGTGCCTCAGGCAGAAGTTATTGTTGAACAGGAATCTTCCAGATTCATGGCCGATTGGGAGCGTAGGCGCAATGGCCCGGTGATTGCCAGACTTAATCAAGAGTTTGAATCCAAACGCAAGAATGTTGTCGCAAACTTGCTTTCCAAATTAAATGGAAAACTTTCCAAGGAAGATAAAGATTACATTGAAGGTGCCTTTCGCCTTTTGCAAAATCAGTTTCTTCATGGACCCATTAGCGCCCTCGCAGAAGAAATGCAAAAAGGTAACGCTTCTAATCATTCGCTTATTGATGCTCTGCGTAAATTATTTCGTTTACAAGATTGATATTTAAGTGAATCATGGTTAAATGTCTTGTCACTGGTGGTGCTGGTTTTATCGGGAGTCATTTGATTTCTCGACTGCTTTCCGATAATCATCACGTTGTTGCACTTGATTACGCCCCTTGGAATAACTCTAATAATCTTTTTAATCTGAACTCTTCTGCCTTTAAATATGTTTGGGGTTCTGTTTCTGATTCATCTTTATTTAGAAGTCTTATTACAGATGCTGATCATATTTATCTTCTTGCTGCTACCCTCGGGGTTCGCCGGGTTATCGAAAATCCCATTGGCACTGCCAATACGCAAGTTGATCAAATTCGTGATATTTGTGCTACTGCCTCGTCTCATCAGAAAATATTTTATGCGAGTACCAGTGAGGTTTATGGAAAAACAAATGTTTCACCACTTACCGAAGGCCTTCCCTTGGTGTT
>DBCB01000375.1:0-4260 GCA_002303765.1 Planctomycetaceae bacterium UBA969 | reverse complement strand
GGGGAACCAGGTAAAGCAAGATGGGCTTATGCCTGCAGTAAATTGCTTTCAGAATACTTGCTGCTTTCTTTGTATCGGGATAAAAATATCCCCCTCGTTGTAGGAAGATTCTTTAATGTAGTAGGCCCTAGGCAAAATCAAGCCTATGGAGCAGTAATCCCAAATCTTTTATCTCAAGCAATCAAGGGTGTTCCACTCACCGTTTTTGGTGATGGAAAACAAACCCGATCTTTTTGCCATGTTGATGATGCTGTTAATGCCATGCTTTCTCTTATGCATAATGACTCATGTAATGGGCAGGTGTATAACATAGGCAATGCCGAAGAAATTTCGATTCGTAATCTTGCAGATAAAATCCGGTCGCTTGTTGATCCATTGTTAGAAATAAAAATGATTCCATATGAAGATGTAATGCCTTCGGGTTTTGAAGAAATTCTAAATAGGGTTCCTTCATTAGATAAGATAAGGCAATATACCGGTTGGTCGAGTAAATGTAAACTTGATGAAACCTTGATTGATTGTTTAAGGGCACTAAAGGGAAATGCTGTCTGATTAATTTCATTTAAAATGGATGTATTGTTATGAATGAATTGCTATTTAAAAATATACTTGAACTTGTTCGTCGTACTTCTACCAGTCTGCCCAAAGATGTAAGGGAAGTGATCGATTTGAACCGTGTTTTAGAGCAACAAGGTTCAAATGCGGATCTTGCGCTTGAACTTGTTTACAAGAATATTCTGATGGCCAAAGAGAAAAGTGCACCGATCTGCCAAGATACTGGTACCATTACTTTTTACATTTCTACTCCGGTGTCTACTAACCAAATTGATATAGAAAAAGCTTGTGTTTCTGCTGTTTCAAAAGCGACGGAGTTAGGTTATCTCAGGCAGAATTCTGTTGATAGTGTGACCGGGAAAAATAGTGGTGATAATATCGGCCCAGGTTCTCCGGTTTTTCATTGGCATCAGCATGATAGCGCTCACATCGAAATAAAATTAATACTAAAGGGTGGTGGTTGCGAAAACATGAGCGCCCAGTATTCCCTTCCTGCTTCGATCAATGGTGTACGCTGTGATCGTGATCTTGCTGGTGCTAAGGCTGTAATTTTAGATGCGGTTTGGCAGGCGCAGGGCAAAGGTTGTGGCCCTGGATTTTTAGGCGTTTGTATCGGAGGTGACCGTGCTAGTGGTTACGAATTTGCCAAGCAGCAATTACTTCGGACTGTGGACGATGTAAATCCAGATCTTCAGCTTTCGCATCTTGAAAATCAGGTGTTGGAGGATGCAAATAAGCTGGGTATTGGGCCTATGGGTTTTGGGGGAAAGCTTACTCTGGGCGCATGTAAGATTGGAACCTTGAACCGGTTGCCTGCTTCTTTCTTTGTTTCTGTTGCTTATATGTGTTGGGCTTATCGAAGGCGAGGAGTTACTCTCGATCTTTCTGGAAAGGTTCATGAATGGCTTTATCAGGAAGCAAATGAAAACTTTGAGCTTCAAAAAGAAGGCGAATCATTTACTGCAATTGATTTAGGCAAATTAGGTTCGAAGTCTACTAATGTTGTTCGGTTGACCACTCCGATTTCCGAAGAAAAAATTCGAACTCTTAAAGCCGGTGATATTGTTTTGCTATCAGGGAAAATATTCACAGGTAGGGATGAGGTTCATAAATATTTATTTAAAGGTGGCGACCTTTCTATCCTTAAAGATGCAGTGATTTATCATTGTGGTCCAGTAATTCTTGAGAAAGATGGAGTTTATAAAGTTGTTGCCGCGGGCCCTACTACTTCCATTCGAGAGGAACCCTATCAGGCGGAGGTGATAAAGAGATATGGTATTAAAGCGGTTATTGGTAAAGGTGGAATGGGGCCTAAAACGCTACACGCTTGTAAGGAATTTGGTTGTGTTTACTTGCATGCCATAGGTGGCGCTGCTCAAATCTATGCTGCTTGTGTAAGCAATGTGCCTAATGTTTATTTAAAAGAAAAGTTCGGTAGCCCTGAGGCGGTTTGGGAAATGCACGTTACCGATTTTCCCGTAGTTGTTACCATGGATTCTCATGGTGTTTCACTTCATCAAGAAATAGCAGATACTTCTAAAAGTAATCTTTCTAAGGTGTCTGGATAATTATTTTAACATGCTGGATTGCTTAAGTAATAACCGTACAGCTTCTCCTAGTGAGCAACGCTTTGAATCTGCAAGATCTTCCAATAGTCTAAGGTGAGCTTTGGATAAAAGTAGGGATATTTCTACAATCTCGTTTTCGTTCATTGCATTTTCCTTTATGAAGTAAGGTTCCTCTAGGTAACCTAAATTTTCATGTGAAGTAAACAATTTCTATTCCTTCCATGTGAACAGAAGTTGAACATTATTACTAATGCAATCCTTGTGCCAATTCTTAAAATATTTTGGGTGTTGATATTTGCAGTAATTTCAACTGTTTTAGGATTTAAGGATACTATTGAATGGTATGCCTGCCTGTTTTTTGTGCTAGATGCTTAGTTATTCATCAAAAGTTGAAAAGCACAGACTAAATCTAGATTTCTAACAACCCCGAATGTTGTATAATTTAAAAGTCTTCATTAGATAGAAAGTAAAGGGCATGAGTAAGAAGAAAAAAATCAGGGTCGATTTCATTAAGAATAGGGGAAAAGCCCCTCGTGAGAATGATTTTACCCGCGATTTTAAAACTGCTTCTGAAAAAATTGATGACCTATCTGGGACTGAACAAGTTCGGGCCAAGGGGGATATCTCTCGTAAGCGCACTATCATTACCAATGATGATCCTGGCGGCCAAGATGGTGAAGTTAGACCTGCTGCAGATTTAATTAATGCCATGCCTGGCCGGGTGATTCAAATCACTGGTTTAACTGTTTTGGTTCAGGTAGGAAATGGTGCAATTTATCGATGCACCGTAAGGCGATTGCTTAAAACACTTGCGACGGATGAGAGAAGTGCCGTAACAACGGGCGATAAAGTCTGGATAATTCCAGAACAGATTCCTTTAGCTCAAGAACTTGTGCCAAAGTTAGATCTGGTTCTGGATAGTGCGGTTTTGCCGGTAGGTGTCGTTCAGACCGTTGAACCCAGAAAAGGGATATTGACTCGAAAGTCTAAGCATAAAGATCATGTCATTGTTGCAAATGTTGATCAAGTGATGTTTGTGATATCACTTTCTCAACCGGAATTGAAAGTTCATTTGGTGGATCGATACATTGCAGGCGCATTGGAAGGCAACCTCGAACCGATACTTTGTTTCAACAAGGTTGATCTGATTAGCGAAGATCAATACCAATACTTGGTTGGTTTATATTCGCAACTTGGCTACAAGGTGTTATTCACGAGCACACGAACAGGCGTAGGGATTGATGATGTAAGGCATGTGTTGTCGAATAAGCAATCAGTAGTATGTGGACAAAGCGGTGTTGGTAAATCTTCGTTGTTAAATGCGGTACAACCCAACCTTGGGTTAAGGGTTAATGTGGTAAGTGAAGTTAATCAAAAGGGCAAGCATACCACCACTTCTGCAAAATTAATTCCACTGGAGTGCAAGGGGTGGGTTGTAGATACCCCTGGCATTCGATCTTTTGAGCTGTCGAATCAAATGCCCTCAGAAGTCGAGAACTTTTTTAGAGAATTTCGCCCAATGTTGCCTTACTGCGAATTTGCAGACTGTACCCATACGCATGAAACAGGTTGTGCGATTAAAAGGCAGGTTTTTCGCAGGGTTATTAGCCCCGATCGTTATCTAAGTTATCTAGGCATGATCAAAAAGGAAGACCCGCATGAAAGTCGCCACGAGCGCTAAAAACGCTTTGGATTCTAAAAAAGCAGTGGTTGCTCTTGAAAGTTCAGTTATCAGCCAAGGGTTGGCCTACCCCAAAAATCTTGAAATCGCCCATGCAATGGAAGATTGTATTCGCAAAGAAAATGTCCACCCCTCAACCCTTGCAATAATTGATGGTGTTATCACGGTTGGTTGCACTGTCGAAGAAATAAAAAGATTAGCTACCGAAAGTGGAATCCTTAAAGCCGGATCGAGGGAAATAGGTATAGCTGTTGCTCAAAAAAAAACAGCAGCTCTAACTGTTTCAGGCACTTTGAAAATTGCTGCCAAAGCTGGAATCCGTGTTTTTGCAACAGGGGGTATAGGCGGTGTTCATCATTGTGCGAATGATAAACCGTTGGATGTATCATCAGATTTGCTGGAACTTTCTCGAAACCAAGTTATTGTCGTGTGTTCTGGGGCAAAAAATATTCTGAA
>DBCB01000343.1:60206-60645 GCA_002303765.1 Planctomycetaceae bacterium UBA969 | reverse complement strand
AGTGATAACAAACCCAATCGCCATTGAACTTAGTATTGCAAACGAGAGAACTAGTTTTATTTTCATGATGCACCTTTTGACAAAAAACAGATGATCACACCAGTTTCAGCAATCTGAGAAATAAGTCCAATGATATTTTGATGAACTTTTTGCTTAATCAGCTTTTTTCTTATGTGGCCCAGAACAATAAACATACATCGAAACTAAGGTGCAAGTATTTGAAGACGGATGGAAAAGCAAAAACCCCAGGTAAAGGTACCCGGGGTTTTGCGATTGATATTACGATGCGTAGAAGAAGAAATTACTTCTTCTTGTCGTTGGCTCGTTCTGGCCTAAGGGCTCGAACAGCAGCGCCTGCACGCCACATTTCGCTATCTGCAATTTCCTTGAGTTCAACTTCAAGGTTCTTGCGATAATCAGGATGGCTGTTAGATTCAAG
>DBCB01000343.1:27662-60187 GCA_002303765.1 Planctomycetaceae bacterium UBA969 | reverse complement strand
GTTCTGCGAGTTTCAGAACCATCAGCAACACTGCGATATAGTTCTTCGAAAACAGGCTTGGAAGCATCATGAAACTTCTTGAACCAATCCAATGCGCCTCGTTGTGCAGTGGTGGAACAGTTAGCATACATCCAATCCATGCCATTTTCTGCAATCAAGGGATAAAGGCTTTGGGTTGCTTCTTCAACGGTTTCGTTGAAGGATTCGCTGGCGGAATGCCCGTTTGCACGAAGCACTTCATATTGAGCGAGCCAAAGGCCATAGATGGCGCCCATAAGCACGCCTCGTTCGCCTGTTAAGTCGCTGTACACTTCTTTTTGGAAAGTAGTTTCGAAAAGGTAGCCCGAGCCGATTGCAATACCCAGCGAACGAGCACGGTCGTAGGCCTTGCCTGTAGCATCTTGGAAAACTGCATAGCTAGAGTTAATACCCTTGCCTTCAAGGAACAACCTTCTTACAGAGGTACCAGAACCCTTGGGTGCAACCAAAATCACATCGATATCTGCTGGAGGTATCACATGGGTTTGGTCTTTGTAAACGATGCTGAACCCGTGGGAGAAATACAGTGCCTTGCCTTTGGTAAGGTGGGGCTTGAGCTTAGACCATTGTTCTTTTTGGCCAGCATCAGAAAGCAAATATTGAATGATGGTCCCCTTGGCAGCCGCTTCTTCCATTGGGAAGAGGGTTTTGCCAGGAACCCAGCCATCTTTAACAGCTAAATCCCAAGATTTGGAATGTTCGCGCTGCCCGATGATGACATTAACGCCGTTATCCTTCATGTTGAGCGATTGGCCACGCCCTTGAACACCGTAGCCTATAACAGCTACAATTTCATTCGCCATGATTTGGCGGATCTTTTCTGGTGGATAATCTGAACGCTCGATTACGGTTTCTGATTCTGAGTCGATCTGAATCTTTTGCATGACATTCCCCAACAATGATGGATTTTCAACCAGGAATATTGGCCCGGACACTATATTAGTGTACATTGCGACATGCCTATTGACTACTTGTCAAACCCGGAAAGAGAAAAAAACATGCTAATTTTCGATGCTCATCTGGATCTTGCCTGGAACGCCCTTGACTGGAATCGCGACCTCCGACTCGATGTTTCCCTTATTAGAAAGCGGGAAAATGAACTTCTTATGACAGGCAAGGGCCGTGGAGTAGGCACCGTTTCTTTTCCCGAGCTTAGAAGGGGAAAAGTAGGTATTTTTATAGCAACTCTCCTTGCAAGGCTCATGCGACAAGGCATGATGCCCCCCCTGCAGCGCTATGAATCCATGCCCGCCTCTTATGCCGCGGGAAGGGGCCAACTCGCCTACTACGAAGCCATGGTCGAAGCTGGGCAATTACGCTTTATCAAGAATTCTGAAGATCTTATAAATCATGTCCAACGCTGGCAGGAACCTGTGTCAGATACCGAACCCCTTGGCTTTATCCTAAGTATGGAAGGCGCAGACCCTGTTCTTCACCCTAGCCAGGTTCATCATTGGTTCGAACTGGGTTTAAGAATCATCGGCCCCGCTCATTATGGCGTCAGCCCCTACGCACATGGCACCAGCACCATTGGTGGCTTTTTCCCCATGGGCCCCGATCTTTTAAAAGAGATGCAGGCTTGTGGCATGATTTTGGATATCACCCATCTTTCAGACCAATGCTTTGATGAAGCCATGGAACTTTATGGCGGGCCCGTACTTGCAAGCCATCATAATTGCAGGGCGTTAGTGCCCGACCAAAGGCAACTTACCGATGACCAGATTAAAAAGCTTATTTCCCGAAAAGCTGTTATTGGTGCAGCTTTCGACAACTGGATGCTATACCCAAATTGGGTTCGCGGTAAAACTACGGTAAAAGAAAGTGGCGTCACCATGAACACCGTCATCGATCATATCGATAGGGTTTGCCAGCTTGCAGGAAATTCGGATCATGCGGCTTTGGGAACCGATTTGGATGGCGGGTTTGGTACCGAGCAATCTCCGGGCGACATCGATACCATTGCAGATTTGCAGCGCTTTCCTGCTTTATTAAAGCTGAGAGGTTATAACGATGCGGATATTGCAAAGATCACCCATGGCAACTGGATCAGATTCTTCACCAATGCATGGAGTAAGAAATAAACACTTATTCATCCGCAACATCTGCAAGCAGGGAAACCGAGATGATGTCTCTGCGCGAGACCAAAATCCTCTTACGATTGCGTTTAATACCTGTTGAAAGGGATGCTGCTATGTAGTTTTCTCTGGAGGTTTTGGTGTCGCGTAGGTCATGAAGATCTGCATTAACGACTTCAAAAAAGCCCTCATCAAAGCGGTTAAGGGTTCCAAGGCAGACATAAGGGCTATGTAAATCTATCACCACTTTTTGATTCAGGTACTCTTCAATCATAATGCTCTCGCTTGGGGAAGCTTTGGTTTAGATATCACAACACTGGTCGTATTAAGATTAATTTTAATCCATCACAGATTAAAAGGTATGAAAATGCTTAGAAATGAGGCATAATCATTTTCGTATTGAAGTACTGATGAATCAACTTTGCTAGGGATTTTAATGATGCGCGAGCATTTTGTGGCTAATGAATCCGATTTCCTTAAGAGTTGCGAGCTAATTGCCAAAAGCAATGTGTTTGGTTTTGATACGGAGTTTGTTAGCGAAGAATCCTTCCGCCCTGAATTATGCCTGGTGCAGGTTGCAACACCAGAAGACCTTTTTGTTATCGATGCCATCGCTGTAGGATCACTCGGGGCATTTTGGGATTTAGTAACCGATGGAAAACGCAATGTCATCGTTCACGCAGGCAGGGAAGAAATCCGCATATGCCAGCATTTATCCGGTAAAGCACCCGCTCGATTGTTTGATATTCAGGTAGCAGCAGGGTTGATAGGAGTCGGCTACCCTGCAGGCTACGGAACATTAGTGCAAACCTTTGCAGGCACCCGACTTTCCAAGCAAGAAACCCTCACCGACTGGCGCATTCGCCCTCTCACCTCAGATCAGATCACCTACGCATTTGATGATGTTCGCTATCTTTTGGAGTGCCATGAGAAAATTTCTGCAAGGCTTCTCGAACTCGACAGAATCGATTGGGCCGAAGAAGAATTTGCTGATCTCCAAGCCAGATCTAACCTTGATGAACCGATTGGCGAACGCTGGCGCAAGGTTAAAGGCACCGGGGGTTTTGATCGCAAAAGATTAGCTATGGTGCGCGAAATCGTTGCTTGGCGCGAAGAATTTGCTGCTAAGCGCAACCGCCCGCCCCGTACCATTCTTCGCGATGATCTTATTGCTGATATTGTCAAACGAAACCCTCAGAAAGCTCAAGATATTTTAGCCTTTAGGGGCATTCAGCATCGCGATTCAGAAGAAATCATGGCAGCTATCCAAAAAGCCCGGGCCCTCCCACCTGATTCTTTGCCCCTTCAAGATGATACCAAGCCAGATGCACCCCAAGTCGGCCTTATCGGCCAAGTGATGGCTGGGCTGCTTGGCGACCTCTGCAATCGTAAAAGCCTTGTACCAGGCTTGGTCGCTACTTCTTCTGATTTACGCGAGCTCGTCCGCTCTAAAATTGACAATACTTCACTTTCTGGTAATAATTCCTTGGCAAAAGGGTGGCGGCTGAAGCATGTATTTCCGGTTTTAATGGACTTTCTTGAAGGAAAGACATCTTTAAGGCTAGCTCGGGTCGATAACGAGTCCCCTTTTGAGTATGATGACTCTAAACCGAAACTCTAAATTGAGTCTCGGTTTCTATATTTTTTACATTACCCATATGCTTTCCGGTGCGTATGACTGCCTTTAATGATAATCTTGTTTTTCAACGCTGTGTCATGCCACATTGCGGGGGTACCAACTCCCTTGATGACACTACCTTCTCTTGCCCCAAATGTGGGGGCATTATGGATGTCGCTTACGATTGGGATAAACTCCCCGTACCCAAATCCTTAAAAGATTTCGAAGCCAAGTGGTCCCTTAGGCATGAGCCTTTGTCTTTCAGTGGCGTTTGGCGCTTCTACGATCTTCTTCCTTTCGCACCCAAACCCTATGTTCTCACTATTGGCGAAGGGCAGACCCTGCTCAGGCAATCCGATCATGTGGCCCAGTATGTTGGTGTCAACAACGGCAATCTTTTCCTTCAGTACGAAGGTATGAATCCATCCGGAAGTTTTAAAGATAACGGCATGACCGCTGCTTTCACCCATGCCCACATGACAGGCGCAAAAAGAGCGGCTTGCGCCAGCACCGGCAACACCAGCGCCTCCCTTTCTCTTTATTGTTCTGCAACCGGCCTTATGCGTGGCATCGTTTTCATTGGTAGTGGTAAAATCTCTTACGGTAAACTCGCACAAGCCCTCGATCATGGCGCCCTAACCATCCAAATCGCTGGCGATTTCGACGATGCAATGCAGCGCGTTCAGCAAATTGCAAAAAAAATGGGCATCTACCTCGTCAACAGTATCAACCCCTTCAGGCTCGAAGGTCAGAAAACCGTAATGTATCGTGTGCTCGAAGCTCTGCGATGGGAATCCCCTGATTGGATCGTGGTTCCCGGTGGAAATCTCGGCAATAGCTCTGCCTTTGGCAAAGCCTTCATCGAGCTTAAGCATTTGGGCCTTATCAGTAAAATCCCCAGGCTTGCAGTTATCAATGCCGCGGGTGCCAATACCTTCAATCTTCTCACCAATATGAATGGCGTATCTTGGAATAAAGGTGAACCGAATAAGCCGGTGATGAATCAATTCTATACCGACATGGACACAGAGAACCGCAGAGCATCCACCATTGCAAGTGCGATTGAAATCAACCGGCCTGTCAACTTGGTAAAAGGTTTGCGGGCAATTGAGTTTTGCAATGGCTTAGCAAGAGAAGCAAACGATCAAGAAATCATGGATGCCAAGGCAAAAGTAGGCGCGGGCGGCATGGGCTGCGAACCTGCATCTGCTGCAAGTGTTGCGGGCGCCAAGAAATTAAGAGCAGAAGGCATTATTGCCCCCTCCGATAGAGTGGTCTGTATTCTTACCGCACATCAAATGAAAGATTCCACTGCAACGGTCGCGTATCATAGTTCTGATCAGAAAACCTTTGACGAAGTTCTTGGGGTTAGGGGCGTGCGCAGAGCGGGATTTGCAAACCGCGCAGTTCAGGTTCCCAACAGTCTTGATGATATTGTCAAGGCAATTGAAGTTTACGCTTAAGCATAAGGAAGCTTTTCATGAAGATTGCAATCGGGATCAACGGTGCAGGCGGCAGAATGGGACAAAGGCTTGTTGCATTGGGCAAAGAAGACCCAGCATTGAAAATCGCCTGCGCTCTCGAATACCATGGCCACCCTATGATTGGAAAAGATGCAGGCGAAATCGCAGGCATCGGCCACCTAGGCGTACCACTTCGTTCCCAAATCCCCATCGATCAAGTTGTTAGCGCCATCATCGATTTTTCCACCCCTGAAGGCACGATGAATGTATTGCCAATCTGCCTGCAAAGAAAAATCCCCTTGGTAATCGCAACCACCGGGCATACCGCTGCCGAAAAGAAAGCCCTCGAATCTGCCGCCCATGAAATTGCAATTCTATTTGCACCCAACATGAGCCTTGTGGTTAATGTTCTTTTCGAACTCGTCAAGGTTGCATCCACCTTGCTTGCGGATAAAGGATTCGATGTCGAGGTTATCGAAAGGCATCACCGATTCAAAAAAGATTCCCCGAGTGGGACTGCGCTGCAATTTGCCAAGATCGTGCAGGAAGTGCAGGGCCAGACCGAATTATTGCACGGCCGCGAAGGCCTAGTAGGCGAACGAAAGCCTTCAGAAATAGGCATTCATGCCGTGCGTGTGGGCGATAATGTTGGCGAGCACACCGTAATATTTAGCACCCTTGGCGAGACCATGGAACTTGTTCACAAAGGCCATACCCGCGATAGTTATGCCCGTGGTGCACTTCTTGCAGCTAAATTTCTGGCGGACAAGCCTGCGGGCAGTTACTCTATGAATGATGTGCTTGGCATCGGCTAAGCTTAGATTATAATCATCTATTAGAGGCTGTCATGAGAATCACTGCGCTTCTTCTCGCTTTGGTTGTTTGCTTGGGCACCAACGCCCTTGCATGGGTGCAAGAATCTTCCGAAAATGTTTCTAAAATTCTTGAGCCTATTCGCAAGGTTGGAAAAAGTGGCCTAGGTAATCTCGAAGCTCAAAAGGCTTGGAAGCAGATTGCCAACCTTTCACCTGATGCACTGCCCGAAGTTCTTGCAGCCATGGATGCCAGCCAGCCTGTGCTTTCCAACTGGCTTCGTTCTGCAATCAATGCGATTGTTGAAAAAGCCAACCGCAACACTAAGTCATTGCCCCTCGAAAAAATCACCGCCCTAGTAAAAGATACTTCAAAGCCCGCCCTGGGCCGCAAACTCGCATTTGAAATCCTGCAATCAGCAGACAAAGATAAAGCTCAGGCCTTGATCCCATCTTTTATTACTGACCCCGCAGCAGAACTCAGGCGCGAAGCAATCGCCCTTCTCATCGAAGAAGGCTCCACCCAAAAGAAAGGTAAAAAGGATTCTGAAGCCAAAGCCACTTACCGCAAAGCTTTCATGAGCGCTTCCGATAAAGACCAAGTCGATACACTTGCCAAAGAGTTAAAAGGCTTGGGCGAAACAGTTGATCTTCCCGCACACTTCGGCTTTGTTCGCACTTGGTATTTAGTCGGCCCCTTTGACAACACCAAGAACAAAGGCTTCGACCTGCCCTACCCTCCTGAAAAAGATGTCAAGCTTGATGCTTCTTACGAAGGCAAAGAAGGCGCAATCAAATGGGTCGATTTCACCACTGAAGATTCCTATGGCGTCATCGATCTTAACAAAGTGCTTGGTAAGAAGAAGGAAGCTACCGCCTATGCATTCACCCGCATTAACAGCCCCGCTGAGGGCACCGTTTACGTTCGGGCAGGCTGCATCACATCACTCAAGATTTTTCATGATGGCAAACAAATCTTTGCACGCGATGAGTATCACCATGGCATGACTATGGATCAACACTCTGCGCCCATCCATCTTAAAAAAGGTGTGAACGATATTCTTCTTAAGATCTGCCAAAATAATCAGACCGAGAGTTGGGCCCAAAAATGGGAGTTCCAACTAAGACTTACCGATTTCGCAGGCGTCAAGATTCCTTACACCATCGCCAAACAAGAAGGGAGCGCTAAGTAATGTACACACTCAATTTAACTATCGCCCGAGTTTTTCTAGGTGCCTTTATCCTCACCGGTATTCTTCATGCTGCTGATTGGCCCCAGTTCCGTGGCCCAGGCGGCTCTGCCGTCTCCGAAGAACAAAACCTCCCATTAAAATGGTCTGCAGCCGAAGGCCTCCTCTGGAAAACCCCACTCCAAGGGCGCGGGTTATCCAGCCCTGTTATCGCTGGTGGCAGACTTTTTCTTACCTCCAGTTCCAACTACAAAGAATCCCGACTTCATGTGATGGCTTTCGATCCCAATAAAGGTTCCAAGCTTTGGGAACGACAATTCAACGCAACAGGCAACACTAACTGTCATCCCAAAACCAACATGGCTGCCCCCACCCCAGCAACCGATGGCCAGCGCATATTTGCTCTCTTTGCTTGCGCCGACGTTGCAGCACTCGACCGCGATGGAAACCTCCTCTGGTATCGCTCCCTCGCACTTGACTACCCAGATATCACCAACATGGTAGGCATGGCTTCCTCCCCCGTTCTTTGGAAAGATGTGCTTGTCATCCCCATGGATAACGCTGGCGATTCCTTCGTACTAGGCATTGATGCCAACACGGGCAAAAACCTCTGGAAGTTTAACCGACCCAGAACCATCAACTGGAGCAGCCCGCTTATTATGCCCAACGCCAATGGCACAGCAGAAGTCATTCTGCAAACCGATAGCTCCGTTCTTAGCGTCGATGCACTTACGGGCAAAGAAAACTGGTCTCTCGCAAGCTCCGGCCCTTCTACCATTCCCTCCCCCACCTTGGGCGAAGGCCTTCTTCTTGCACCCGGAAAAGAAACCCTTGTCCTATCTCCATCCTCAGGCAAGAAGGTTCCTGTTCCACAATGGAAGTCCAACAAGTTGGTAGGTGGCTACGCTTCCCCATTAGTTCACAAAGGCAAAGTCTATGGCTTATCAAGCATCGGCCTGAATGTATTTGATGCTAAGGATGGTAAGGAAGTTGCTCAGGTTCGCATGAAGGGCCCATTCTCGGGTTCACCCATCATTGCGGGCAATCATCTTTATCTAATCAATGAAGAAGGCTCTGCTTTTGTTGTCAGCCTAGGCGAAAAAACGGAGTTGATAGCAACCAACGAAATTAAAGATACAATCCAGTGCACGCCCGCAGTTTCAGGCGGGAAGATTTTTCTGCGCTCCGATTCAACCCTCTACTGCATTGGCTCAAAGTAAAGGCGTCCAGAGAAAGATCTCCTCTGGCCCTTTGCTTCATAAGATATATTAAGTTTCGTTAAGTTATCTTGAATCTAAACAGCACCTTCACTCGTCTTATTATTGATGCTTTCTATCTTTTAATTAGAGCTCAACATGAAATCTCCATCTCATCTTTATCTCTCCACCTCTTTCGTAATAATTCGCTTGGCCGCAACACTATTTACCGGTATTGCCTTTACTCTAAACGCTAACGCTGATGTCTTACCGGGAGCGATGCCAAAGGATTGGCCTGCCAACCCAGCGAAACATATTGTCTCTGTTCATCGTGAATATGCTGATAAGCAGCAAGCCGCTATGATTGCAACGGCCGAGGCTGCTTTACCTTCTAAAGATACGCTACTTCAGGCAATGAAAGCTGGCGACCGTCGCAACGACCCGCTCGCATTAAATCAGCCCAAAGGGGCAAAGTTGCCTGCTGGTGAAAAAGTTTGGTGGTATAAAGAGCAGTTAGGTATTCGGATTCCCGGGGCAATCACTGGTGACTGCGTCGCCTATTACTCAGACTTGGTGAATAAATATGGCAAACAGGCACATAAACGCTATTTAGAGCCTTCAAGTCGTCTCGATTATCACGCCCGGATCAAGCTTCACAAGGAATTTATAATTGATGGGAAGACTTTTAAGGATGTAAATGTGGTCGACCTCAAGCTTAAGTTCTTTCAATCATTCCTAGCTTCCGCAACTGAAGGCATGCATTTCGAAAAAGTACGAGTCGTGGTCCTAGATGCCGAGGGAAAAGTGCTTTACATCTCAGGTGATGGCCCAACCGAAGTGCCAATCTTCGCAATTTAATTACCCTAACTTTAAAATCATTCATTATGATCACAAAACAAATAGTAGCTGGATTAAGCATCGTTATTTTCATACTTTTCGCTCTACTGCCCGTCTCCGCTTTTGCCGCTGAGAAAACTCCCTTGCCCAAGGAACACACCAACCGGAACATCGAAGGCTGGACCGTACGCGTGGATGACCGTCTACTTAAAGGTGAACATGCGGCCCGGGGTGAACGAGCTATCAAATTACTCCAATCACGGCTGGTTGCCATTACGTTTGTTGTGCCGGAGAAGTCTTTGGCGAAACTGCGTACCATCACCATCGAGTTGGATCTAAATTATGGTGAGCTCGTTCCCATGCAGTATCATCCCGATGCTGGGTGGCTCAAGAAGAATGGCTACAGCGAGAAGCTAGCGAGGTGCGTTCACATTCCGGATGTTGCAGATTTTCTTGAGCCGGAGGGAATTCACGGTCAGCCGTGGGTCGTTCTCCATGAACTCGCGCACGGTTTTCATGATCAAGCCATCGGATTTGATGAGCCCCGTGTTACCGCTGCGTGGAAGAAGTTTCGTGCCAGCGGCAAATACAAATCCGTTCTGCATGTCACCGGCAACATGCGTGAGCATTATGGGCTGACGGATCAGAAGGAGTTTTTCTCCGAAATGACCGAGTCCTACTTCGGGTCGAATGATTTTTATCCTTTCGTAGCAGGAGAACTGAAGCAGGCTGAACCGGAAGTTTTTGCGTTACTTGAAGATATCTGGGGGCCGCTTCCTGGGTTTGCTCCATCTAAATCAAAAAGGCGGCCATGATATACATTCAAACTCTCGTGATCGGTTTCTTCGCCACCTTGGTACACGCTGCAGACAATCCAGCAATTCCTAAGCAAGTCGAGGGCGTTCTTCGCACTTATTGCACCAAATGCCACTGCGAAAATAAGAGCAAGGGCGAAGTCCGCTTGGATAACCTCGACACTCAAGAACCGAAGGTTCGTATTAACTTGATGAACAAGTTTCAGGAACAGCTCTTTTTCCAAGAGATGCCTCCAGAAAGTGAGAAGCAGCCAAATACCGCTGAGCGGAAATTGCTCGCAGATTGGGTGCGGGCCGAACTGGTCAAAATGAATGCCCCGTTGATCGAAGACAAGATGCGTTACCCCGATTACGGCAATAGCGTCGACCACAACAAACTTTTTAGCGGCACAATCAAGGACAAGCCATTCACCCCGGGTAGGCGCTGGCTGGTGAGCCCGATGGTTTTTCAGGGGCGGATCATCGATATCTTCATGCCCAAAGGAGAGGCCTACTCAAAATACACAAATCTATATGGGATCACCGCTCCTTTTGTTTTGCCCGACCGTTCAGGAATTCGCGATTATGCTATTACTCCCCTCGATGGCGGACACCTTTTGGTAATGCTCAACAATGCGCAGTGGATTTCTCACAAGCAGATCCGGAGTGCCCGCGTCAAGAATGGGGAGATCAAGGCTGCCGAATTTGAAAACCCGAAAGACAGATTCTCCCCCTTAACACCGCTGAACTTTGAAGCAATCATTCTCAGCAAATCAAAACCAACAAACGATGCAATCATCGCTGCCATCCAAGCACAGTTTGGCCTCGTTCTCCGACGCACAGCCAACGACACAGAGTTGGCGAAGTATTTAGAACTTACCCGCTCCGCAATTAATATTGCTGGAAATACCGAAGGGCTGCGCCAGATGCTGGCTGCCATTTTATTGGAATCGGAGTTTCTTTATCGGCTAGAATTCGGCGAAGGTGCAGCGGATGAAGATGGCAGGAAGATGCTCTCGCCCCGAGAAGCAAGCTATGCCATTTCCTATTCTTTGGGTGACTGGGGACCGGACCCACTGCTTCTCAAAGCTGCCTCAGAAGGTCGGCTTAATACCAAAGAGGACTACAAGCGGGAAGTCACAAGATTGCTGGCAAACGATATTTACTACAGGGGTGTGATCGACCCAACGGTAAACGATTCCAATATAACTTCTCATCCAAAGATCGTCCGTTTCTTTCGTGATTTTTTTGGCTATCCAAACGCTGTGAAGGTATTCAAGGACAATAGTCGCAGCGGTGGTTACTACCAAAATCCAGGCCGCGGAAGCAGTGCAACACCCGGACGCCTTATTGTTGAAGCCGACAGAATTGTTGATATGTATGTCAAACAGGATCGAAGTGTCTTTGAAAACCTGCTTACAACCGACCAATTCTTTCTCTATCATAATATCGACAACGAGAAGGGGTTGAAGATAATCGCTGGCTGGAAGGAACTCTATGAAGCGCTTAAGGACACAGATTGGCGCAAGAACCCCGAAAAAGTCGCGGACGCCAATCTGGATTTATTGAAAAAGCACCATGTTGATCTTGTTTCAACCGGGCGAGGCGTTCACTCCAATACTTTGCCAAGAGTCATGCAGCATCTTACTTATACGATTGGTAAAGGTAACACACCGTTTACGACATTTCCATGGGCACACGGCAATCCATACAACTATTCCCAGAGTTATGGTCTTCCAGTTACACCGGGCCTCGGCGGGAAATATGGTGGCGAGGACAACCTAGATTATTCCGTGGTTCAGCCTTTCACATTACCAAATCATATGGGCCTGCTTACCCACCCTGCGTGGCTAATTGCCCATTCGTCGAACTTCCACACAGATCCCATCCGGCGCGGGCGCTGGATCCAAGAGAAACTTCTCGCTGGCCGTGTTCCCGATGTGCCTATCACTGTAGATGCCAAGGTCCCCGAAAATCCACACATGACACTTAGGGAACGCGTAGAATCGGTTACCGGCGTGGCGCAGACCGCGTGTTGGAAATGCCATCAGCACATGAACCCGCTAGGCTATCCTTTTGAGAAGTTCGATGATTTCGGACGCTATCGCGCTAATGAGCCTCTAGAGAATCCGGAAAACCTGATCACAACAGCCAGTGGCAAATCCGCTTTCAACACTTACAAAACCAAGCCCGTGACTACCGATGGATACCTCCGTGGCACAGGCGACCCCAAGCTGGATGGGCCGGTCAAGGATGCCTTTGAACTGATTGACCATCTCGCTAAATCTGATCGTGTCCGACAGTCTATCATCCGTCATGCGTTCCGTTATTACATGGGGCGCAATGAAATGCTTTCTGATTCACAGACGCTCATCAATGCCGATAAAGCTTATGTGGAAAGTGGTGGCAGTTTCAAAGCTGTCATTGTTTCCCTTTTAACATCTGACTCATTCATGTATCGTAAGTAAAACAACTGGCGAGGATTACTATTATGAATACTAGAAGAGACTTCTTGAAATCATCCGCCTTGGGAACCGGGGCATTGATGCTTCCTGCCTCCATTTCGAACGCGTCTAGCGCTTTGGATGCCGGCCAACCACCTATGCGCTTTATCTTCATGCACAAAGGTAATGGCCTTTTTCCCAGTGTTATGGTTCCGCCTAGTCTTGGCCCCGCCGACATGGCTAAAGAGAACAAGAAAGAATCATTTGAAGTAGATCTCGATAAACACGAACTACCCAAATGGATGAGTCCGCTCAACTCCCACAAGAATGATTTGACCATTCTTCAAGGATTGTCGGGCAAAATGTGCACCAACGGGCACCACTCTTGGCAGTCATGCCTCGGCGTTTATGCCGCCAATGAACGCTTAAGCTCTATCAAGTGGGCTACGGTCGATTTCGAACTGGCCAAACTTTTTCCTTCTCCACTCGAACATATCGAACTGGCTTGCTTCCCCATTGATGGAGGCAATGCGCGAGGCAACATTCACGGGATTGAAAAAGGCTTCTCGGCACGGGGCCCTCAGCAGCCCAATTATGCCTTTGGTTCGCCCAAGGTGGCTATCAACGAATTGTTCAAGTCGATAGCCAACAACGAAAGCGGTCGCATTCGTTACGAACTCGAACGGAAATTATTGGCATTCACTGCGGCTAACCAATCAGCCCGCGGTCAAGAACTCGCTGGCCTAGAGTTGGCGAAAGTCAAGAACTATGCTGATGCCATGGAAGACATTCGCGCTAGAAACAGAAAATTAGAAGCGATGGGAGGCATCATAGCCAAAAATATTCCCAAGTTGGACAAAAAGTATTTTGCTGACGATCTATCTACCATCGACTGTCAGATCGGCCACACTGAGATTCTTCTATCTGCGCTGATCTCGGGCATGACCAATGTCGTCGCCTTCACCGTCGATGAACTTGGTACCCTCTATACCGGAGTCCCTGGCCTCGAAACGGAAAAGATCAACCTGCACGATGTCGGGCACGGCAAAGGCTTCGGGAAACTCAATGCCAACGAGATTCGGGAAGCCATCCGGATTCGCCATATGACTTTGATTGACACCATCGTCAAAAGGTTAAAGAGTGTTCCCGAGGGCACGGGCTCCATGTTTGACAATACCATGCTCTGTTATTTCGCAGACAACGGAGAGACCCATCATAGCACTGGCGTTGAATGGCCCTATCTCGTCATGTCTGGCAAGAACGCCAAGCTCAACATCGCAGGTCGTTATATTCGACTACCTTATTGGGGCACGGAAGGACACAAGACCATTGGCAACTGGTTCACCACAATCCTTAATGCCTATGGCAACCCGATCAAACATTTTGGCGACCTCGATTTGGGCCTGAACAAATTGATCGCGGAGCAAACTGGGCCGATCAAACGGTTCATGTCATAGATAATAAGGAGGGCCCGCACCGGGCCTTCTTTGCCTTCTTCTTTTTACTTCTCATCATTCTTCAAAAGCAAAAGACCCATGGAACGCAAGTCCTCACTCTCACCCACATATCTTTCAGAACCGGAAGTAGATGGAATGGTGGTATGCAAAAAAAAGACCTGACACTTTTGATTTCTTGTGTTGCTGCCGCATGCCGAAGGGATGTCAGCCTTTAGCCGGTGGTTGAGCGCAGCGATACCATCGGCTACAAGTTAAGATGCCTCCAGCATCCTAAGACAATCGCCGTCGCTCACGCTTCTGGCTCTGAACGATATTACGCACCCAACAATACAAAATATTTGTGGGTAAAAGTGAGCACTGCGATGGGTGGGTCGCTTTTTATCTTTTATCATTTAAAACAGAAGACCCATGGAACGCAGTCCATGGGCTTTAAAGTCATTCATAAACCCAAATCCAGATGTGTTTCTTTTCCGTGTCTCTGCTTTTGTCTTTTCCGTGTATTTCAGTGTCATTCCGTGGCTAATGCTTCTGCTGACCTTTCTTAATTCCGTGGCTAGTCTTCTGCCTTTTCTTCATTCATTCAATAAATAAAGGGGGAAAGTTATCTTTCCCCCTCTGGTTCACAATCGCTTTTAAATGAAGCAGTAAGCTCAAGTACCAATTACTTAGCTACACTGACCATTGCTGGATTAAGATCAAAGCGATCAAGATTCATCACCTTGTTCCACGCGGCAACGAAGTCACGCACGAATTTCTCCTTCGCATCGTCACTGGCATAAACTTCCGCAATGGCTCGGAGTTGCGAGTTCGAACCGAACACGAGGTCGGCGGAACTAGCGGTCCACTTGATCTTGCCAGTCTTGGGGTCCCGGCCATCAAAGAAGTGCTCGCAAACGGCAGATTTCTTCCACTCGGTGTTCATGTCGATTAGGTTCACGAAGAAGTCATTGGTCAGAGTCTCGGGTCGCTTGGTGAAGACACCCAGTTGAATGTTCCCTGTGTTAGCATTCAAAACCCGCATCCCGCCTATAAGGACGGTCATCTCCGGAGCGCTGAGCGTTAGCAAATTCGCGCGATCGACCAACAGCGCTTCCGCAGGTTGAGTCATCTCACGACTGAAGTAGTTACGGAATGCATCCGAAGTCGGCTCGAGAACGGCAAAGGACTCGATGTCGGTTTGTTCCTTCGAAGCATCGGTGCGGCCCGGTGTGAAGGGAACTAAAATTTCCTGCCCACCCTTCTTTGCACCTTGCTCGATAGCTGCGCAGCCGCCGAGAACGATCACATCTGCGAGAGATACTTTCTTCCCATCGGTTAGCGCCTTATTAAAGTCTGTTTGGGTCTTTTCCAAGATTTGCAGCACCTTTGTTAGCTCGTCCGGTTGGTTCACTTTCCAATCTTTCTGAGGAGCGAGACGAATCCTAGCACCGTTGGCTCCGCCACGCTTGTCGGTGCCGCGGAATGTCGATGCAGAAGCCCAAGCTGTAGAAACCAGTTGGGATGTGGACAGCCCCGATTCGAGGATCTTGCTCTTGAGGGCAGCAATATCTTGCTTGTCGATCAACTTGTAATCAACCTTAGGGACAGGGTCTTGCCACAATTGCGGCGGCGCAACTTCTGGCCCGAGCAATCGCGAGACTGGCCCCATATCGCGGTGCGTCAGCTTGTACCAAGCCTTGGCGAATGCCGCGTTGAACTCCTTTGGGTTCTCTTGGAACCGCTTCGAAATCTTGGCGTAGGCTGGATCCATCTTTAGCGCGATGTCGGTCGTGAACATCATCGGTGCGTGCGACTTTTTCGGATCGTAAGCGTCTGGTACGATGCCCTTCGCATTTTCATCCGTGGGGGTCCACTGCCAAGCGCCGCCAGGGCCCTTTACCAGTTTCCACTCGTAGCCGTACAGGTTGGCGAAGTATTCGTTGGACCACTTCGTAGGAGTCGATGTCCACGCGCCCTCGAGGCCGCTGGTGATGGTGTCACCGCCTTTGCCCTTCCCGAAAGTGTTTTTCCATCCGAGGCCTTGCTGCTCGATGCCAGCTCCCTCAGGTTCGGGACCAACATTCTTATCTGGGTTGGTCGCCCCGTGGGCTTTCCCGAGCGTATGACCACCGGCGATAAGGGCAACGGTTTCTTCATCATTCATTGCCATACGGCCGAATGTAGTCCGGATGTCGATGGCAGCGGCGAGCGGGTCTGGCTTGCCGTTAGGGCCTTCTGGGTTGACATAGATAAGTCCCATCTGGGTCGCGCCTAGAGGCTGCTCAAGTTTGCGGTCGCCGCTGTGACGCTTGTCGTCTAGCCACTTGTTTTCAGGGCCCCAGTAAATATCCGCATCGGGTTCATAGGTATCAATGCGCCCACCGGCGAAGCCGAAGGTCTTGAACCCCGAGGACTCAAGTGCGCAGTTTCCTGCGAGGATCATCAGGTCGGCCCACGAAATCTTTTGGCCGTACTTCTGCTTGATAGGCCAAAGCAACCGACGTGCCTTGTCTAGGTTTGCGTTATCGGGCCAGCTACCCACGGGAGTAAGGCGAATGATGCCAGAGCCTGCACCGCCACGGCCATCGTAAGTGCGATATGTCCCTGCGCTGTGCCAAGCCAATCTGATCCACAGCCCCGCATAGCTACCGTAGTCGGCAGGCCACCAGTCCTGCGAGGTCGTCATCAACTTCATTAGGTCCTTCTTCACTGCCTCTAGGTCGAGCTTCTTGAACTCCTCTGCGTAGTTGAATCCCTCTCCCAGCGGGTTACCCTTAGGCGAATGCTTGTGAAGGACATCGAGGTTCAACTGGTTTGGCCACCAGTCTTTCTCACGGTACTGCGCGTTCCCTGCGGCGCCACCCATCACCGGGCATTTAGCAATGTCGGCGGCGGCTTCAGCCGGTTTGGCGGTTTTAGATTTCTCGTTGTCAGCAGGAGCGGGGTTCTTCTGAGAGAAGACGAATGTAGAAATGCCCAGCGCTGCGCAGGTTATTATGACAGTCGTCAATTTTTTTGGCTTAATCATGGTATCTCCTAAGAAGTTGCTTGAGGCCGAAACTCTTCGTGACCTCATATTAGCATAAAAACCAATGTAAAAGCAATTTCGAGCACTAATCAAAGGGGTCAGGTCTCTTTTGCCCATTTGGTTTACCAGCAATTTCAAACGAAGCAGGCAGGTTCAATTAGCAATTCAATAGCTATTATCTAAAAGTCAGCACCTATTCTCGGCCCGAAAAAGAGACCTGACCCCTTTGATTTTTCCTCTTGCTGAGAAACGAGGGGAACTGGGTAAATGAAAAACAAAACTTAACCATAAAACTTTAACATTGGCATTAATAATGACACAAGCATTTCCGATTTAACTAGTACATTTGGGATTACCCAAACTTTGCAAACAAAGCATATAACCCATTCAGGAAATTGAATATATCAAGAACCTGATCTTTAGTTATTTAAGGTTAAAATTATGACACGACTCAGATTCCTTTCAGGTTTGATGGTGATTACCGGTTTGGCTGGAACAGCTTTTGCCCAGTCCCCGACGCCGCTCAATCTGGCACCATTAACAGCGCCTGCGCCTGCAGAAAACCGAGCCCCAATATCGATAGACGATGCTCCAGTGAGCAGGGGATTACTCGAGAGTGATCGAGCGTTTCCTGGTTTTATTGGGCCAATCAGTAACCCAGTCCTATCCAAGGACCCCCGTTCTATAACCGATATACGCTTCTTGTTTATTAACGATGTTATTCCCTCCGAAAATGAATTAGCTGGTGGTAATTTTCAGGTCTATGCCGCCCAGATACATCTAGCTATTACCGAAAGGTTAACTCTTATCGCTGACAAAGATGGTATTGCTAACATTCACTCAGGCGCCCTTGGAAACAGTAGTGGTTTGTTAAACATGAGCTATGGCTTGAGATACTTGCTCGCTCGTGATGTGGAAAACCAGTTTCTATGGTCCGCTGGTTTTTTGGTGGAACCGAACATGGGTTACGCTGCTGTATTCCAAAACCATGGCAGCGGGGTCATGACAACCTTTACCACTGTGGGCAAGGAGTTCGGCGACTCATGGCATGTGCTGAATACCTTTGGTTACCAATTTGGTTTTGAAGACAAATATAGCAGCTCCTTTTTTTATAACAGTTTTCATATCGATCGCCAGTTTTTTGGATGGCTCTACCCTCTTGCTGAAGTGAACTGGTTTGGTTACAACAGTGGCGGAGATTGGGGACAACCCAATGCCCTTGGCGAAGGGGATGGCTTGATTAACCTCGGCACCACCGGAATGGCCGGACACAATTTGGTTACCCTGGCTTTGGGTATGAAAGCAAGACTATCCACTAATGTGGAAACTGGCTTTGCTTGGGAATTTCCGCTTTCTAACCAAAAGGATTTAATAGACAACCGCTTGATTTGCGAGTTCATTGTCCGCTATTAAGAACAAGGGATTTGTATCCAGCGGCCTGAAATCCACAGCTAATAAAAGACCCATGGAACGCAGTCCATGGGTCTTTGCTTTTTTCAACCTTCACTACTTTTATCTAATGCCCTCAAGCCACCTTTTTTATTGAGCGGCGGATGTTAATCCGCTGGTGCTTGCCCTGTTCCTTTTTCTTATTCTTATTCTTCCTTTTTCTTCCCATTGAATGTATGGGTTTAATTGAAGACAAAGTAGTTGAGACGGGGAAGAGGCACTACAACGATCCCATTAAAACCTTTGATTTTACGCAAATACAACCACCTTGCTTACTATTGTAAATCTTATCTGAAAATACTACAATTTGTTGATATAGTATATATTTTTTCGTTCTTCTAATATGAGATTTATTATGCAAAAGCATCGTAACAATAGTGCTTTCACACTTATAGAACTATTAGTAGTAATTGCAATTATTGCAATCTTAATTGGATTGCTTTTGCCCGCAGTACAAAAGGTGAGGGAAGCTGCCGCTCGAACCCAGTGCCAAAATAATCTCAAACAACTTGGGATTGCAATTCACAGTTACCACGATGCTAGTGGCTTCTTGCCTCCCGTGCGCATTGCGGGTAACGATGGCTGGGCCACTTGGTGTGTTTTGATTCTGCCCTTCCTCGAGCAAGATAGCCTCTTTCGTTTGTGGGATACAAAACTCAAGTATGGAGCCCAATCAACTGCAGCTCAGAAAACTCAAGTAAAGGCATTCTTGTGCCCAGGTCGTAGGGCACCAGGCGAAATCAGTACTGCAGAGGGTTTCAATCACCTCACCGCAACGGTGCCACCTTGGACGACAACGAGTGCGCAATATCGATTTTCGCTTGCCAACAACCCAGCTGGCTCGGTGACAGATTACGCAGGCAATGTGGGTGATTTCCGAGGTACTAATAATGTTCTTACGGGAGCGTGGTTTAATAACACCTCTAATGGTGTTTTGATTATTGGTGAAGTTGCATCCACGCCTGCTCAAGGGGCTGCTACCAATGCAACACCTATTCCCACTTTTCAAAGTTCGGTTAAATTGACAAGCATTACAGATGGCACCAGCAATACCTTTATGATAGGTGAAAAGCATGTACCATTAGGCGCATTGGGCCGGTCGCTTGCTGGTGATGGCCCTGCATTTAGCGGGGCTTGGACGAGCTTCTCAGGGCGCATTGCTGGTATTGAAGACCCTCTGGCAAAAGGTGCGACCGACATGACACCCAGCACGAGCGGCGATGGTTTTTATGCTCGCAAGTTCGGTAGTTGGCATTCGGGCGTTTGCCAGTTCACTTTTTCTGATGCCAGCGTTCGAGCCATGCGAAATACAATCGACACAACAACCCTTCGAGCGCTTTCGGGCCGAGCTGATGGCAGCATCACCAACGGTATTGATTAATACATAGTCAGGAATCGCCCTTCTCTCTCATTGGAATTCGTAACAAAAATGAACAAAATTGCACTCTTGTTAATCACTTCATTTACTATTTCTTTTATTGCAGGTTGCGGAGCATCAAAGGTTCAAGTAGCCGGGAAGTTGGTCTGGGCAGATGGTAAACCCGCTACAGAACTTGCGAATGGTCAAATCATATTCGAATCTTCCGAAACCCGGACTTCCGCTCGGGGTGTTATCCAACCAAATGGGACTTTCAGTATTAACACCGAAGGCCCGAATGATGGCGTAATGCCAGGAATTTATAATCTAGCAATAATAGAGCATCGGCCGGCACCAGAAGGCATTACCAAGTTACCTCCACAACATTTGCACGATAATTATTATTCGTTTACAACCTCGGGTCTTACCGTCACCGTATCAAACGGTAGGAATGAACCAACGGTTACTGTAAATCGCTTCGAACGCAAAAAATAGGATTAACGTTGTGGCGTGGAAATAGAATTATAAGGGAAGCAGAATTTACCCTTTAAAAGGTACTTGCTTCCCTTTGTCCCAATCGCTGCAAATTGGGGGATTCACTATTGTTATCCTTACTGCTCTCAATCCCGCCCACTGTGCTGTGTGGGGCGCTTTTTATCTTTAATCATTTAAAACAAAAAACCCATGGAACGCAGTCCATGGGTTTTAAAGACAACCTCCCCATCCACCTCCTTGAAGTGGGCGGGGTTTGCTTTTACTTTAAACCATCGTGAGTGGATGCTTGCGGTTTTTCAAAGGCAATGAAACCACGCCACCCACCCGGAATGATTCATAAACCGCCATGATCATTTCCAATGCACCCCTGCCATCGTAAGCACTACCAAGAGGCTGGCGATCCTTTTCAATTGCTTCGATAAGATCCTTAACGATCCATGTATTGCCCATCCCCAAGCCACCATCTTTAATAGGTTCAACTTTTCCTACTCCTTCGCTAGTAATTTCCTGCCATTGAACCTTACCCTTGATAGGCGACCAAGAAGGGTTATCTAGAAACCAAGCAGAGCCAAGGCCGCCAGTTGCTACATGAACCACACCCTTGGAACCATAGATGTGTAACCCAAATCTACTACCTGAACCGAACTTGGCTTTGTGAGATCCAAAAGTAGCAAAGGCGCCATTTTCGAAAGCATAGCTTGCGTTGATGTTATCGCCAAGAACCGGGCCCATTCCTTCGCCACCATCTTTGATATTTTCCTTGGTAGCGGGTTTATCTTCGAAACGGATCTTTGAATAACAAGAAACGGGATTGCCCGAGAAGTAGCGCATGAGGTCGAAGATATGGGTACCAAGCACCATGAGATCGGTGCCACCGCCTCGGGTATCTTCCTTGCCTCTGCCATGCATTTCTAAAATATCGCCTAGAACTCCGTCAGCGATCATTTTTTTGATTTGCAGCATTCTAGGGCTATAGCGGGTTTGGTGGGCGATTGCAAGTTTCACATGATGCCTTTCGCAGGCGGTAATCATTTCATCAGCTTCTTGCAGAGTTGTTGCCATGGGTTTTTCGAGAAAGATGCTGGCGCCATTTTCCGCACAAGCAATGACCATGTCGCGATGTTGATCTAAAAATCGATCTGCAACGCTGACGATCTGGGGCTTTTCTTTTTCGAGCATCTGTTTGTAGTCTGCGTAGGCATTCTTGGCGCCTAGGCGTGTCTGGGCAGCTTTTCTGCCCGCTTCGTTTTCATCTGCAACTGCAACAATTTCGATGTTATCAATGGTTTTCCAAACGACATCCAAGCCATGGCCATAGGCACCTTTGCCTGTTCTGCCGATGACTGCCACCTTGTAATTTTTCGCCATGGTTACACCTTTTAAAAGGAAAGTTCAGGAGGGATCAAACCAAATGCATCGTACTCTGATAAAAGTGGCACTTCCAAGGAATTTCAAAACATCTACGGATACTTTCTGAGTTTTTCTCGGAAGATGAAAAATGTTCGTGCCATTGCTGTGAGTTCCGTTACGATATTGGTTTAAATATCATTGAATCAACTTACCGTACTGTGGGGATAGAGTGGGCGCATTCAACAAGCATTTGCCAACAGATAACACCAGACTAAGGGATTTATCCCCGCAACAATTAAAATCAGGCGCTGCAGCTTGGTTAGGCTGGATGTTCGATGGCCTCGACATGCATCTTTATACCTTAGTAGCAGCGAGCTTTGTTGCTGCGTTACTTCACACCGAACAATCCGACCCCTCTGTGCGCGAGCACATGGGATACATTCAGGCGGCATTCTTATTTGGCTGGGCAGTCGGGGGTGGATTCTTTGGCAGAATAGGCGATGTGATGGGGCGATCCCGTGCACTTATTTTCACGATTCTTACCTATGCATTGTTTACAGGTCTTTCCTGCTTCGCAACCACTTGGTGGCACTTAATGATTTTCCGTTTCCTTGCTGCATTGGGCATAGGTGGCGAGTGGGCAGTTGGCGCTTCCATGCTTTCAGAAACATGGCCTGCAAAGTGGCGGCCTTGGATGGCTGCGGTGTTGCAGAGCGGTGTGAATTTCGGCGTGGTAGTTGCAACTATGTTTGGACTTGCTCGCACCATTCTTCCTGAAAGTGTAAATATCCTTGGCATTGATGTAACTAACTTTAATGATCGGGCACTATTCTTGGTAGGGTTGCTTCCGGCCCTTATCACCTTCTGGATAAGAAAGCATGTGCCCGAACCTGAGGAATGGCATGAAGCCAAGAAAAATGCTGTTACTCCGGGTATTACTGATCTGTTTAAAGGTAAAATTCTTCGCACCACCATCCTTACCATCCTTGTTTGTGGCTTCTCGCTAACAGGCCATTGGGCATTTCAATTCTGGGCCCCACAACAATATGGCAAGCTGCCTGAGTTTCAAAAACTCATCGAAGAAAATCCGGTTGAAGGCGAAGCAGCACGCAAGCGCGCTATTGCATTCGCTTTTCTTATCATGAATACAACCGCAGTTGCAGGCAACTTTCTCGCAGCATGGCTTGCTACCATGTATGGCTATCGCAAAACCATTGCTGCGATGTGCCTGGCTTACACTCTTGGATTGATTTTCACTTATGGGGTCGATAGGCCCGCCTCGGTGATAATCTGGTGCCTGCCCATCATGGGGCTGACACAAGGGGTGTTCGGTTTATTTACCATGTACCTCCCGCCTCTTTATCCAACATTGCTACGAACTACTGGCGCAGGGTTCTGCTACAACATTGGCCGTATTTCTGCAGCCATTGGTACCATAATATTTGGCATGGCCACCTCGATCGATTACAACATGTCGCTTGTATTATCGGGCCTGCTATTTATTCCAGCAGTGGTTTTCGCACTGCAGCTTCCTGAACATTCTGAAGTTTCTTTCGATGAACCAGCAACAGGGGCAAGCCAGTCATGAAAGCGGAGATCATCTCCATTGGCAGTGAGCTAACCAGTGGCAAGAACCTTGATACCAACTCCCAATGGCTAAGTATTCAGCTTGCAGCAATGGGAATTCCAGTAGGCTGGCATACCACCATTGCGGATGATTTCGATGCAAACCTTCAAGCATTCGATATTGCATCGCAACGCGCAGGATTGGTGATTGCTTCGGGGGGATTAGGGCCAACGCAAGATGACTTGACCCGTGAAGTTCTTGCAAAGCTTATTAACCAGCCTCTCGAATTTCATCAACCCTCTTGGGATACCATTGTTGAAATGTTCACCAAGCGAAACAGGGCCTGCCCTGATCGCAACAAGGTGCAGGCTTTCTTCCCCAAGGGCGCAGAACCTATTCCCAATGAATCCGGCACTGCCCCAGGTATTTGGATGAAGGCTAAACAATCCTATATCGCGGCCCTTCCTGGGGTTCCCCGAGAAATGAAATCCATGTTCGAAGCTTGGCTTAAAACTAGGCTTATCGAACTTGGATTAGCACAAGGAGTTTTGATACAGCGCAAGATCAACACCTTCGGCCTAGGCGAATCCGCAATCGAAGAAAAACTTTTCGATATCACCAAAAGAGGCAACGACCCCGAAGTAGGCATCACCGCTTCCGATGCAGTTATTTCGTTGCGCATTCTTGCAAGCGCAGACAACGAGGCTGCGGCTTTCAAGAAGATAGCGCCCGCAGAAGCAATCATTCGCGAAAGATTGGGCGAGCTGGTGTTTGGCGTTGAAGAAGAAGAGCTTCAAGATGTAGTGCATCAAATGCTGCAAAAAGCAGGTAAAACAATAGCCACCGCAGAAAGCATCACCGGAGGAGTGCTAGCTTCCAAATTCACTAAAGTCCCCGGGGCCTCTGCCAGATATCTGGGCGGCTTTGTTACCTACACTAACGATGTAAAAAAAAGCGCTCTGGGGGTTCCCGCAGAATTGTTGGAGCAATTTGGCGCTTGCAGCAAAGAAGTTACTCTTGCCATGGCGGAAGGTTGCAGAGAAAGAACCGGTGCGGATTTCGCTCTGGCAACCACAGGTGTTGCGGGGCCGGGTGGGCTGAGTCCAGATCTTCCCGAAGGCAAAGTGTTTGTCGCCCTCGCTTGGAAGGGTGGCGCGCATTCCGAAACCAATCAATGGTTCGGCAATCGGAACGAAGTTCAAAGCCGTACTGCTAAGATGGCCCTGAACATTCTCAGACTTCATTTGCTGAAAGAAGCTAAACATGGCTAATCCAGCATCCCAACGAGAAGGTTTCTCCGCTTCCAGCATTGCTGGCATCGTGATTGCTCTTGCAATTGCAATTGCCCTTGCAAAGCTTTTATCCGCACAAAGGCTTTACGAACCTTCGTACCACCGGGCACCGGGAGAACTGCCAGGCTCACGATCTGCATGGCCCACCTCTAGGCCTACCCCCATGCCTACTTTCAGCTCTAATGATCGTTCGCGTTGGGCTACGGTTAGATCACTCGTGGATGATGGCTCCTTCATCGTGGGCAAGCGCGATACCTTTGCCTACATTCTTACTGCGGTTGCGCAAACAGGGCAGACAGATTTTTTCCCTGCTCTCACCACCGCTGCATGCGGCCTTTCCAAAAGAATTTCTTCTAGCTCGGGTATCTCTTTCGAAGATGGTTGGCAGACCGTTGATCTTGTGCTTCATCCTGATGAACTTAATTTCTATTCCACCAAACCACCTTTGCTTCCCATCATGGTTGCAGGCGAATACTGGGTCATCAAAAAGTTGACGGGGTGGACCTTGAAAGAACATCCATTTGGTGTGGTTCGCATCATCTTGTTTACCATCAACCTTGTGCCATTCTTCATCTACCTTCTTGTATTCTGGGCTTTACTGCAACGCTTTTCGCAATCTGATTGGGCCTGCATTTATGCTCTCACTATTGCTGCACTAGGCACAAGTGTTTTGCCTTTCTTGAACAGCTTCAACAATCATACGATGGCAACTTTTTCGATTCTGTTTGCAATTTATGGCATCGTTCGCATTCAAGAAATGGCTGATGCAAAATCTAAAACCGCTTGGCAGGGATCTTTATGGTTCGCACTCGTTGGCTTGCTTTGTGGCTTTGCTGTTTGCAACGAACTACCTTCGCTTGCGTTTCTAGCATTCGTAGCCTTGATTGGAACCTTCAAGTTCCCCAGGCAAACCATCCTTGTTTATCTGCCTTGCGCTGCGCTTCCCATACTGCTTCTTCTCGCTTCTAATCAAGTTGCAATGGGCCAATGGCGACCTGCATACAGCGAATTTGGCAGCCCTTGGTACACTTACGAAGGAAGCCACTGGCGCATTTTCGATGGCATGATTCGTAGAGGAATTGATTGGGCCAGATACAATGGCGAATCCAGAGCTACCTACACCTTCCATTTATTGCTGGGCCATCATGGATTCTTTTCCCTTACCCCAGTCTTTTTACTCGCTCTTGTTGCATTAGCACGCACTCCCTTTTACCAACACTCCAGCAAATCCTGGGGATTCCTTGCGCTTACCTCAGCTATCGTGGGAGCGGTTGTGATCGTCTTTTATATTTTCAAAAGCGATAATTATGGCGGCTTTGCTGTCGGCCCTCGTTGGCTCATGTGGATTGCTCCACTATTCATTCTTACCGCAGTGCCTGTAATCGATGGTATGGCTAAATCTAAAACCGGAAGGCTGATCGCTTTAGTGCTTTTAATATTTGCTGTGCTTGCTGCGAACTATCCGGGTTGGAATGCATGGCGGCATCCTTGGATTTATGATGCAATGCTTGATTCCGGCTGGCCTGGTTACTAAAAGGCTATCATGGATAATGCCACGACACCCTTAGATGATAAACCCCTCTCTTATAATGTGCCCCATCCTAGTGCGCCTTTTGCTTTCCTTTGGGTATTGTTTTTCCTTATTGCAACTCAGGTTCCGGGCGCCCTTGTTGTCATCGTACTCATAATGATCAAAGGCTGGATGGATGGGGATTTCGCATCTCTTCTGGGCATGGCACAAGAACAAGAGTTCCAAGAATCTGCAGAGTATGCTTTCATGCTCGCACCCGCACTTGCGCTGTCGCAAATTTTAACTGTCGTTGTTGGTATCACCGTTCTACGCTTTACCGCTGGTAAAGATTGGCCCCGAAGGATTGCTTTGCGCTTGCCCCCTTGGCATCATGTTCTTCTTACTCTTACTTTATTCCCTGCTCTTGTATTTCTGGGTGAAGGCATCGACAAATTAGTCAGGCCTATCCTTCCAGAAATCATTCATATGGAAAATGCCATTGTAAGTTTTTCAAACTGGCCCTGGTGGCTAGGTGTTCTTATCATCGGAGTTGGCCCTGCACTTGGCGAAGAGCTTTGGTGCAGAGGTTTTCTTGGAAGAGGCTTGATTGCAAATCATGGCGTGATCAAAGGCGTTTTACTTAGTTCCCTCTTGTTTGGGATCATGCATGTAGAACCCCGACAAGTTGCATATGCCACAGTTTTGGGCGTTATTCTCCATAGCGTTTATCTTTGGACAAGATCGTTATTCATGCCGATGTTGCTGCATTTCATGAATAACAGCTTAAGTATGATTCAAATTTCCCGCGATGGCCCTTCTTTTGAGCTCTTGAACCAGATTGAAGCAGCAGGGGTAACTTCTCCTTTTTGGCTTTATGGCGGAACTCTCACTCTTTTAGCCTGCTCATGCATGGCATTGCACCTATCTAGGCCCAAGCTCAGTATTATCGATCCCGAAGGCAAACCAATCTGGGCACCGCCATTCAAAGGCGTCGCTTACCCGCCTAATGATTCCAATAGCAAAGTTGAATATTCATTCCCGAAAATATCATCTTGGTTATTGGTGTTATTTGGGCTGAGTATGTTTGTGCTGGGGACATTTATGGCTTTAAAGGGAAGTTAAGGTTCCGAAAGCCTACATTTCTAGGCAAACAGTAACGGTTGCGAAACATCTACAGACATCTTTAGGCGCTAAATACTACGCACATCTTACCTAGCCGAGCTTGGCTCCTGAATCAAATAGGTTGCTTTAATCGGTAGATCGCTAATAACCGGAACACCTTGCGGAAACTTTTTGTATTAACCATCCTTCTTTTTTTTGCCATATCCACAGCAGGGGGCATATTTGCTTCGAGTAAAGGTTTGATCGTTTTCAGTCACCGAATGTTTCGAGTGGCACCGATCGACGTAACTGCAACCAAGGAGTAGAGCATGTTTTGGAAGCGAACCCGCCTGGCATTGTTGGCGAGCTTCTTCATGGCCACGACGGCTAACGTCGTTCGGGCTGAAGAAGCAAAACCAGTAACCGCACCAGCAACCCGTACTGTTTCTTACAAAGTACTGGTACCCGAGTATTATGAAACCACTCGGATTGTTAACAAGCAACAATGCGTTGAAGAAAAGTACACCGCATACAAATGCGAAAATGTAAAAGAAGAACGCACACGCACCTGCAATGTAAACAGGATCGTGAACGAAATGAAGGAAGAAACCCGCACTGTATGCGAATGGGTTAAGTCTTGCGAAGAACGCACCATCATGAAGAAAGTCACCACTTGCAAGCCCGTTACTTGCACTGTTAAGAAGTGTGTTGACAAAGGTCATTGGGAATGCAAGGAAGTTCCTTGTGGCCCTAGCATCACCGATCGCTTGAAAGGCCTTTTAGGCAAGTTCAAGAAGAACGATTGCTGCGAAACCAAGTGCGAAGATGCTTGTGCACCTAAGACCAAGACCGTTAAGTGCTGGGTTTCCAACAAGGTTTGGGAAGAATGCAAAGTAACTAAGATGGAAAAGGTTACCGAATGCGTTCCAACCAAGGTTAACGTTCAAGTTTGCAAAAAGGTTCAAAAGCAGGTCAAAGTTCAGGTTTGCGTTAAGAAATGCGTAACCGAAGTTAAGACCGAAAAGTACACCGTATGCGTACCTAAGAAAGTTGCTTACGAAGCTACCCGCAAAGTAATGAAGTGTGTACCTGTTGAAGAAAAAGTTAAGGCTTGCAAAATGGTTGAAAAGACTGTTGAAAAGCAAGTTGTTGACTGTGATCCTTGCGCTGCAAAGTGTGGCATCCTTGATAACTTGAAGAGCAAAGTTGGCGGCCTTCGCTGCAAGCTTGCTTCCCACAAGAAGAGCGATTGCAACTCTTGCTGCAACTAGTCCTAAAGAATAGTTTATAAACTTAAAGCCAGGGCTTCCGATACAACGGAGGCCCTGGCTTCTTTTAATAACAACCACTTTTTTAAACTAAGTTATTTTCTGCTGACAGGATTTAGTACAAGCGTACGCACCACAGCCGGTGGCACATTCATCCAAACCTTTCTAGCCCGGACTTGATACTTCTTAATTTCCTCATCCACAATTTCACTTACTTCCCTCAATCTTTTCTTTTCAGTCTGAGGTACGAAGGGGTATTTCAAATTACGGATTGCAAAGTATTCGTAATAGCTCAAGGGTGCGCCCGGTTTCATCAGGCTTCTAAAGACTGAAAAAATCTGTTTAACTATTTCGCCTTCAAAATTGTTCATGGGTAAGCCTGAGATAATGCAATCGTAAACTGCATCCCCGCCTAGGTCTTCCAGTTTGCCTACCAGAACCTGTATCTGGTCTTTGGTTTTTGCGTACTCTTTTTTTGTTTGGATTTCATGGCGCAAATGTTCTGCGAAGCTTTCATTGATTTCAATTGCAGTGAGGGTATCGCCTGGTCTTAGTACTTTGGCAATTTCGCGAGTGATTGCGCCAGTACCTGGGCCAACTTCAAGAATATTCCAAGGTGCCCTTTCAACTCGCAAGGTTCCGCAGATGGCACGTGCCAAGTATTTACTACTCGGAAGTATTGCTCCGGTTGTACTAAACCTGCCTACTACTTCTTTGATGAAACTGCGGGTTTCTTTCAACGGAGCCCAAGATGCTTTTTTATTTTTCGAAAGGGGTGGATTCACTTTTCAAATAGCCTCTGCATACACTTTATGATCCGTGGTATGCCCTTCCTTTCCATCCGGAAGGTTTGCCGATTCCTTGGCGAATTAATGCGTACCATTGAATTGCCAGTAATATCAAAATTCCCAGTGGGTGCATTAAGGCACCAAAAAATGATTGCCGAAACGCCACTTTTGCAACGAATCTTGCGCTATAAGCAAGAAAAACTGCAATCACTGATACTAATCTCAAACCCCAGCAAGATTCAAAGTACCAGATAAGCCCAACGATTCCAAATGGAATAACCTGCCCCATGAGAAGAAAGATGGTGAAAAATGTTAAAAGAAAAGGCTTGGCCATGCCTTCGGTAGCATTTTTCGCCAACCCAAACCAAACTTGCCCAAATCCTCGGTACATCCTGCACTCTGCCAGGTTTGTGACATCACACAAATCGGTCATCATGCCATTTTTCCTGTAGGCCCGGGGCAAGGTAATACCATCGTGCAATGATTGTTTAATCGAAGCATGCCCCCCCATTTGTTCATAGGATTGCTTTCTTGCCAAGAACAACTGACCGCACCCTGCAGCAAATGCCGGGCTGGTGGACATCCTCATCCTTTTAATGGGCAAAAAACAGAGCAGCACGAAATGGATTAGAGGGATAAGCATTTTTTCAGACCAAGTGCCTGTTTCCTGCCAAGGTATGCCGCTCACCAACTCTGCTTTGCTTGCCTGCATGAATGCCACTAATCTTGGGGCGCAATCTTTTTTCAATCTTACATCTGCATCTTGAAACAACAAATAATCATACCGCGCCCTTTGCGATAAAACATGGCAAGCGTGCTGCTTCCCGCACCAACCAGGAGGAAGCTCGGGTGCTTTTTCCAGCCGCACCCTAGAATCCAACATCGCTATCTTAGAAACAATCGCTGCAGTGTTATCTTCGGAGTGATCATCCAACACCACAACCTCTACTTCAGCGTCTTCTGTCGCCAACGCACATTGAATTGCAGCTTCAATTCCACCTTCTTCGTTTCTTGCCGGAATCAATATAGATATTTGAGGCCTTAAATTTTCATATTGAACCGGTGGCGGAAGATATGCCTTTAGGTTTGAAATTATCATGAGCAAGGGCAAAGTTGCTGCCAGTACACAGGCAATAAGAACAATCCAAATCATTCCTTCGACCCTTCGTTGGTGAAGCCATGCTCTGGGTCAAATGATTTGCCACGGACCCAAGATTTTAATCGGCGCCAGATATCATAGACACCTCCAACCCCGGCACGGCCTTTAATATGAGTTGCAAATAAAGCTGGATCTCGGGTAAGGGCTTCCATAGAAAGTGCATTCATGTTCTGTTCAAGTGCTGATTCAAAAATACCGGTCCACTCTTCCACCGTATTATCTTTCCCTTTTCCCAAGGGGATAGGCGCACCAAAACGCACCAATACCTCTGGGTAGCGCTCGTTCCAAAAGGGGTATTCAATTGCTACAGGAACAACATTCCCCCCGACCAATTTTCGTGCTAGATGGCCCAACCCAGGGCGAATCTTCACCGGTCTTTCCCTTGCATCCGAAAACTGCCCCTGCCCTGTGATCCAAACCATAGTGCCTGGCTGATTCAAAATATAAGAGGTTGTTTTAAAAAAACCAATAGCCCCTTTTGTGGTGCCCATTTCCACACTATAAAACCCAAGCCATGAAAAGAATTTGTATTTGCCCATGCCTCGGGAATCAATCGGGCAGTAGGGAACCCTTGTGGTAAAAATCTTCGAAAGCAATATTCCTGTTATCGGGTCCCACCATGAAGGATGGTTCAAAAGAAAAACTAGCGGCCCCTCGCCCGGATCTTCAGGCAACCCTGTCTTCGATATTCTGAGTGCATGAAAATTCTTAGCAACATAGTTACGGCAGTACCATAAAAACCAAAAGGCAATCAAATCCCAGCGCCTGGGAAGCGCACCCTGTTGCTTTTCTTTTAGAGCAATATCTTTCATGAATTGCTATGCGCCAAGGCCTGTTTGTTTCCATGCTTCTCGCCATTAGACGGTGCGATGCCATCTTTATCGAGGGTATCCGCAGCAATCCATCCAGACATAAGCACCATGGGCATACCGGGGCCTGGATGAGCAGAGCCTCCAGAAAAATACAGCGACTTAAGATCCGGGCTCCGGTTGGAAGGCTTGAATGCTCCGAGAACCTTACCATGGCTTGCCAAACCATAGATTGCCCCATTAAGAACATGATATCGATCGTTGATATCTTGCGGGGTAAGAGCTGCTTCAAAGCGAATGTGCTTTTGCAAATCCTTCAAACCTGCGGTGCGCTCCATCTTTTCCAATATCACTTTCCTGTAAGCAGGAAGCATTTTCGACCAATCATGATGCTTGCGCAAGTAGGGGGTGTGAACCAAAATATACAAGGATTCACAACCGTTTGGTGCAACTGATGGATCCGTTTTTGCAGGTGCGCAAACATAACATGAAGGGTCTGGAGCGGGCTCGCCCTTGTTATAAATCCAGTCGAATTCCTCTTCAGGGTCTTTAGAAAATACAAAGTCATGGTGCTCTAATTGCTCGTATCTTTTATCAAGGCCAAGATAAAGAACCACGCCAGAACATGCTGGTTCATACTTCCTACGACCTTCAAACTTGTAGGCTGCGCGGGTATCTGGGATCAATTCCCTATGGGTTCTTACCGTATCACAATTCGAAACAACAGCAGAACCTAAAACTTCTTCACCATTTTCAAGAACGATCCCAAGCACTTTTTTTCCATCGTTGATGATTCGCTTGACCCCCTTACCAGTATGAAATACAACCCCCAATTCTTCTCCCAGTTTTTTTAGACCTCTGGGAACTGCGTTGGTGCCACCTAAAGGGTACCAGATGCCTTCACTGGTTTGCATATGGGCGATACTGCAAAGAACTGCAGGAGATTGATAAGGCGAAGAACCAACATACTGCGTAAAGTGATCGATCATTTGCGAAACACGATGTTCGGGAACAAAGCCGCGCACGCACTGGGCCACGGATTTTCCCATGTTAATTGCCAAGACATCCGTCAAACTTCCTGGCTGAAACATGGTGCGCCAATCAAACATGTCGCGCAGCCCACCAATCGATTTCCAAAAGAAGAATCGTTGCGAAATACGATTAAGCCTTTCAGAATACTGCAGGAATTTCTTATAACCACTAGCGCAGTTGGGGCCGAACTTTCCCAAATTTTCCTGCATGGTTTTTTCGTCACTCACAAGATCAAGAATCGAACCATCATCAAAGAATGAGCGCCATTGAGGCTCCAACTTAACCATGGGAACATAATCTTCCATCTTTCGCCCAGCTTCGGAAAAGATCCGGGCAAGCACCGAGGGAATGGTAAGAATGGTCGGGCCCATGTCGAAACGGTGACCATCTTTTTCAAGAATTGCAGCCTTCCCACC
>DBCB01000343.1:10257-27578 GCA_002303765.1 Planctomycetaceae bacterium UBA969 | reverse complement strand
AAGACCAGCCAATCCCCCGCCAATTACTAATACTTTTTCATTATTCGACTTGACCATAATTTTCTCCTAAAAACAGCGCCCACAATTTATCAGTTATGCTCTAGCGCCCAACCGGGGTTAAGGGCTTTCCATATTCAGCCTTGTTCAAATTTCGCATTAATCCCTGACTTAATAGATCTGGAACACCTTCTTCAAGTGTATATTCATCAGGGGGAATACAATGATCAAAAGGCAACCCCATGTCACCAAGTAAAAGCCTTGAAGAGATTCTTGCTGATTCGTAAATCACAGGCAAACCACTGCCTGGATGAGTACCCCCACCCACTAGGTAAACACCGTCCAACTCTGCAAAGCGATTGCGCGGCCTGAAATGAAGCATCTGGCCTAGATTATGCGCTAAGTTAAAAGTCGCACCTTTGTAAATCTCCATTTTATTTTGCCAATCCATTGGCGTGATCACGTGCTCGTAACAAATCCGCTTTTCAACATCGTCCAAACCGATCTTCCCCAACTGCTTAATTGCCAAGTTGCGATAACGCACTTTTTCTTTAGCCCAATCAACATTGTTATGCATATGGGTAACAGGCACTAAAACATAAAGCGTGCTTTTCCCCTTGGGCGCCAAAGTAGGATCAGTAATGCTTGCATTCTGAATATAAAACGAAGGATCTTCCGAAAGAACATGTCGTTTTTCGATATCTAACAGATTTCCCTGATAATCGCGTGACATGTAAATCGTATGATGCTGAAGATTGTCGTAACGCCCTTCAATCCCAAGATACAGCATGAAAGTAGAGCAGGAAAACCGCTTACTTTCAATTTTCTTGTTGGTCCATGCTGGCCGAATCTTCTCCGGAATCAGCCTTTCCATTGCCCGTCCAAAATCGGCATTGATCACCAATGCATCACAAGCATGCTTTCCAGATTGAGTGTTGATGGAGACAGGCTTTCTACCTTGAAAATCAATCCCTTGCACATCTTCATTCAATAGAATTTCAACCCCAGCTTCACGAGCTAGATTTGCCATCCCTTCGCTTACCGCATTACATCCCCCAATCGGATGATAGACGCCATGCTCATATTCCAAAAACGAAAGAATGGAAAAAAGACTGGGGCAATTAAAAGGCGACATACCTAGATATTTAGATTGAAACGAGAACGCCAACCTAACCCGTGGATCTGAAAAATATCGGCTTAGCTCGCCATCGAGTGATTTCCACGGCCTTAATAAAGGTAGCAATTTCAACATTTTCATTTTAAAGAGGTCGCGCCAGCCATGAAACGGTGTTTCCAGCGTGCTCTTAAACTCATTTAGTTTGATTCGATTATCAGTCAAGAATTTAATAAAGTTGGCAGCATCCTTGGGGCAGATCTTGGCAATCGCAGCTTCCATTGCGGGCACATCAGGCCGGGCCATAATCTCGCCACCGTCCCCAAATACCAAATGGTATTGAGGATCCAGCCGAACCATCGGAATCTCTTTGAAGAGATCTTTGCCCATGGAAGCATAAATGCTTTTAAGAACTTGGGGGAAAAGAAAAAAAGTCGGTCCAAGGTCGAACTTAAACCCCCCAGACTCGAGGGAAGATGTTCTACCACCCACCTTACCCTGTTTTTCTAAAACCTTGACCTTAAGTCCAGTTTTAGACAACAAAATAGCTGCTGCAAGACCTCCGGGCCCCGCTCCAATGATTATCACTTGTTTCTTCATAGCCACCTCCGTGGCATTTATAGCTTTCCCTAGCTTCATTTATCTAATATTACCCAATTTTCCCAGAAATTAGTAAGCTATTTTTGCGCTTTTTGCATTGATCTTGCCTGCCCATCATCTTTTAAGGTACTGATTATTTATTCTTTGTTACTTTCGCCTGAAAACACGGATGTTTTTTGGCATTTATTTAGTCACGGAAGATTTACAATGGCGCAACAAGAGCTCCTTTGCCTTAAAAGCGTCAGCCTCAAGTACTGCGATACCCTTGCGGTTAAAAACCTTGAACTTGCCGTTTACTCAGGCGAAATCCTTGGCCTACTAGGCCCCAACGGTTGTGGCAAAAGCACTACGCTTAACGCCATTGCTGGAAACCATGAACTTGATTCAGGCTGTATTTTATTAGATGGGCAATCCCACACCCAGCACCCGCTTAGTTACCGTGCCCAAATTGGTTTTGTGCCTCAGGAACTCGCCTTCTACGAAGAACTTTCTCCTTACGCCAACTTACGTTTCTTTGGAAACATCTATGGAATTCATGGCAATGATCTTTCCCAAAGAATTGCTGAAATTCTAAATCTGGTACGGTTGGAAGATCGTGCCTACATTCCAGCATTTGGTTTTTCAGGTGGCATGAAACGAAGGCTTAATCTGGCATGTGCCCTTATTCATAAACCTAAATTACTTCTACTCGATGAACCCACCGTTGGGCTCGATCCACCATCGAGGGAAGCTGTTTTTTCCTGCCTTCATAAACTTCGGGATGAAGGGTGCGCCATCGTTTACACCACACATTACATCGAAGAAGTTGTACGACTTTGCAACAAAATAGGATTCATGGCTCAAGGTTCCCTGTTGTTTCATGGCACCTTGAAAGAATTCCAAGCCCAGATAATCATGAAAGCGCTCGCGAAGAAAAACAATACCACTGCTCCCAATTATATTTACGAAGAAGATTACGATGCTTCGCTAACAGATCAAAGCCTGCTACGAAAAAATCAGGCTGAAGAAACGCATTCTCTTGAACAATATCTCCTTGAACTAAGTGAAATTAAGGTTGCCTGATGTTTAAACAACAATTAAGTCTTCTTTGGATTCTTGCCTCAAAAGACATCCAGCTTTTTCTAGTCGATAAGAAAGCTGCAGCCCTTTGCTTCCTTGTGCCGATCATTCTCGCAAGCGGGTTTGGTTATGTCTTTTCAAAACCGTTGCAAAATGAAGACCTAAAACTACCGCTCTTAATCATTCGAGAAGATAACAGCCCTCTCGCAATCAAACTCACCGATGCACTGCTAAAAAGCCCCAAACTAAATGCTGCACTTGTTTCAAGAGAAAATGCTTTAACTAAAATCGAAACGCGCACCGCTAAAATAGCTCTTGTCATCCCCAAAGATTTCGCCAGCCAGATAGCACTCAAGAAAAAAGTCCCTGCTATCGAAATATTACATCACCCAACTGCCTCTTTAGAATCCAAGTGGGCCGAAGGTGTATTTACCGAAATCGCTTTTCACGAAGCAGCACCTGAACTACTTGGTTTCTGGTTGCCTGGCGCAGCTTCTTTGAAATTGGAAAGGCCTTTCGAAGTAAAAAAAGAACCTTACCCAGCGGGTATTGATATCAGCCGACAAGCTTACAGCCATAGCTTCAGCGGCATGACCATGCAGTACCTCTTATTCTGGGGTATGGATTGCGGACTACTACTATTACGCGAACGCAAGCAGGGGATCTGGAAACGCCTTAAAGCAGCCCCCATCCCCCTTACTACTCTTCTCGGTGGTAAAATCATTGCAACGGCACTCATCGCAATCACCCAAATCTTTTTAACTTTCAGCTTTGGAAGCCTTGTTTTTGGTGTCGCAATCAATGGCTCGGTTTCGGGCTTCTTCCTAATGGCCATCGCAACCGCATTGCTTTCTGCTGCAACCGGATTATTAGTGGCTGCAATTGGTGGCACCGAAAACCGCGCACGAAGCATGGCAATACTTTTGATTCTCAGTCTCTCTATTCTCGGTGGGCTTTGGTTGCCTTCCTTCATGCTTCCTCTTTGGGTCCAAAATTTCTCTCTTCTGCTTCCTACCACTTGGATGATTAAAGGATTCGAAGGTGTCATTTGGCAGGGCATGGGCCTACTTGATGCAACTTACTGCGCACTTGTCACACTTTTTTTTAGTGCCGTCTTCATTGGTTTCTCAATATTAAAATTCCAATCAACAAACCAACATACCTCCACCGATGGAGTTGGCTCATGCAATTAAAACCAATGCTAATCATCTTCTTTGTGCTTTTGTATGCAACATCGTTAAATGCCGAGGTATTAATCTACAGGCCTGTTCCTGTTCCAAAAATAGAGATGGAAGACCAGTTTCAAAAACCATACAGGCTCGATAATTATAAAGGAGATGTGGTCATATTGCTATTTGGTGATAAAGAAGGTGCGGATGCAAACAAGTTGCTAGGTCAAACGATTCATGAATCTTTTCATCCACAAGCCAAAGGCAAGAACCCCGGTCAGGCACGCTTTGCTCCAGTTCTTGAAATCGTCAATCAACCACCAGGCACCCGCGCACCCGAAGTTCATACCATTGCTGTAGCAAGCATTGGAAAAGTTCCAAACCTCGTAAAAATTTTCATTCGAAATCAATTTCAAAAAGCCTCACCCGAAGTCCCGGTATGGCTAGATTTTAACGAAACCATGCGAACCACTTTTAAATTCAAACCTTCTTCCGCAAATCTGGTGGTCATTGATCCCCAAGGCAACCTTCGACTCAGTGCCAGCGGTAACCTTTCCCAGGTAGAATTTACCGATCTGGTGAACGCCATCGAAGGTATCAGGGTGGAATCTGTAAATGCTCAAATCACGCCAAAAGCCCCGTAATAATGGCAGATACAATAAGTTATCTAATTTTCACTTTAAAATCGAAACTTTTATTACAATAATGGGTCTAAATAATATGTGCTCTTCATTCCCCTTGGCGGTGATCAAGTAATGTACCTTAAATATGTTGCCTTTAGTTTGATTTCGTTGATCTTTTTGGCAATTTCTGCATCCGGTCAAGGTCAGGATGGCAACAAGAACAAATCCAACGAAACTTTTTCCAAAGCGAATATTTCGAAGATTCAAGGTACTCAATTCACCGCGAGGATTTCTACAGACCCAAACCGTAAAGCAATCACCGTGCAGATTCCAAACCAAAAAGTTATCAACAAAAACGATAACGACAACAACAAAAAAGATAATAATAAGAATGACAAAAATGATAACGATAACAACAAGAACAACAATAATAAAAACGATAATAAAAAAGGAAAAGACAACAACAAATCACCCAACGCCCAAGCGCAAAACATTCAAAAGCAAATTGCCCAAGCCCAAGCAAAACAAATCCAGATGTTGAAGTCCATGAAAGTTGTAACCGAATGGGTTGAAGTTGAAATTCCAATCAACGAAACCACCAAAATCAGAACTAAGACTCCTCTTCAAGTTTATGATGATAAAGGGAACATTAAAAAATACACGCCTGAAGAACTTAAAACGCTAAAAGGCAGCAACACCAATTTGCCAGGATATGAAGTTAAAATTGATGAACTTACGCCGGGTGCAGTTATTGAAGTTACCTTAAATAGATCCCCTGGGAATAAAGATAATAAAAAAGATGATGATAAGGTTTTTGCTACCATGATCATGGTCATAGGCAAAGATGCTACATTCAAGCCACCTGTCGATAATTCAAAAACCAAAAAGAAGTAGCATCTACCAAACCTAATTTGAAAATTCATCACACATAAAAGCCTGCGCTTCCGGCTGTATTTTAAGTTTTTGATAATAAACTATAAAATCACCCCCTTCTTGCCTTCCAAGGGCATAAAAAAGTAAGGTAATGAATGAATCAAATAAAACAACCAAAGCACGGGAATAGTGTTAATAATTGTGACTGAAAGGAAAACCCCCGAAGCATCTACCCATCTCTTGATAAAAAAGTGGTACAATAACACTGAAAGGAAATCTGACAATGGCTACGGTTACAATTTTAGAAGCACAATCTACACTTTCAGATCTTATCCACAGGGCAACCCTTGGTGAAGAAGTGGTCATAACTGAAAACAACCTGCCCATAGCCCGGCTTGTTCCGGAACCGGTTATACCTTTGAAGAAACCCCGCCTAGCTGGAACTCTTCGAGGAACCGTACTGCATATGGCACCAGACTTTGACGCCCCGCTTGAAGACTTCAAAGAGTACATGGAGTGAAGTATTTATTGGATGCCCACGCCTTGATATGGTTCGTTGATCAGGATCATCTGCTAAGTCCCAAGGCGCATTCGATAATGTCAAACTCAGCCAACGATTTGGTTTTAAGTGCTGCAACGATTTGGGAAATTGGCATCAAAGTTGGTTTGCAAAAATTGCCTCTATCGATGCCTTTTAAGCAATGGATGAATAAAGCAATTGCGGATCTTGGATTAGTGATTCTGCCCATCACCGTGGAATTTATAGATAAACAGATTAGTTTACTTCATCACCATCGGGATCCGTTTGACCGCATTTTGGCTTCACAAGCAATTGTCGAAGGAATACCACTCCTTAGCAAAGACGCAACTTTCGATAAATACGGAGTTATTCGCATCTGGTAAAAACCAGCCATGCATTATGTTTTGTCTAGAAAACTGATTGCCTCCCCTTTACAACCGCAGTTGTTGAAGTTACCTTAAATAGATCCCCTGGGAATAAAGATAATAAGGTTTTTGCTACCATGATCATGGTCATAGGCAAAGATGCTACATTCAAGCTACCTGTCGATAATTCAAAAACCAAAAAGAAGTAGCATCTACCAAACCTCAACTGAGAACTTAAACACGAGTAAAAGCGAGAATCGTTTTATTACATTTTCATTGATTGGACGGTTACTACTCAAATCACACTGCCACTCTTGATTCAAAGTACTGTTTCCAATTCGACAAGGAAAGTGAAACAAAGTGGCAAAAAGCACTGGTTTTTCACTACACTAATCTAGTGTGATGTAACCAGTTTTCTCAGAAATGTATATGAACGAGCCTTCCACAATACCCGAAAATAAACAACCTCTTCCAGGCAAAGGGGAAGTTCGTGCACTAATCACAAAATTGCTCGAAGTAAAGGATATGAACAAGGTTGCTGAAGCCCTAGCGAAGGGCCAAAGCGCTACCGTTGATGGGTGTTGGGGGTCTTCTGCTTCCATGGTGGTTGCAGCTTGCGCAAGCAGGATCAAGCACAATATTCTTATCGTGTTATCACACCCCTCAGATTTAGAATTCTGGGCATCAGAGATTGATACTTTCAGCGGGTTAGAAACAAAGATATTCCCCGCAGATGATGATTTCGCAGGGAAGTTCAGTAACAAATCCGAAGCGGCATGCGCTAGGCTTAGGCTCGCTTTATCACTCAACATCCCAACCAAACCCTCTATTGTTCTCGCTTCAATACCCTCGCTGTTACAACCATTGCCCAGTATAGAACAACTTGCTAAATCTAGCTTTCCCCTGAAGAATGGCACCACCATTCCCCCAGAAGATTTGACCAAATGGCTTGTAAAGCATGGATATGATCCAACAGAAGCAGTGGTGCAACCAGGGCAGTTTTGTAAACGGGGAGGCATCGTTGATATTTATTCACCAGGAAGTGAATTACCTCTTCGTCTCGAATTCTTTGGCGATGAAATCGAATCCCTAAGAAACTTCGCACCAGAAACCCAACGAAGTCTCGATGTGGTCCAGTCTTCTGAAATCATGGCAATGACCTTTGAAGAAAAAGGTACCCTGCCAAATGGTCATCTAGTGGATTATCTAGGTACCGCAACGATAATCATGGTTGAACCGGAAGAGATACAAGACCAAGGCCGGCATTACCTTGACCGCATGGGGAACATCCGTGGCTTATTTTCGATGCAGGGTGCGTTTAAAACCCTAGCAACCAAGCCCAGCTTATTGGTAGCTGCTATGCCACGCCATAGTGCGGAAATTTCCTACTCCATGAAAGTTGAATCAGTCGAGCGCTTTACAGGGGAAGTAGCAAAAGTTAAAACCGAATTGGATCATGCTGCAAGCAGTGATGATGTAGTTCTGGTTTGTGCAACGGAAGCAGAGGCCCATCGATTGCATGAAGTGCTAGCTACATCGCAAGTGGCGGCGCAAGGCAGGCTTTCTTTAGATGTGGGGCTGATACGAAAAGGCTTCAGGCTTGTAGGGGTAAAAAAAGACAGGCACATCCTGGTGCTTGGCGCTCAAACATTATTCCGCAGAGACGAAGTTGTAAGACCGCACGCTTCCGCAAGAAAACTTGAATCACGGGCAATCGATAGCTTTCTAGACCTTTCGCCTTCGGATTTAGTGGTACATATCAGTCATGGTATCGCCAGATATCTAGGCATGGAACTTCTTGAAAAGAAAAAGAACCCCACCAGTGATTCAACCAACCCCGCTAACATGGTCATGGAAGAACATCTGATATTGGAGTTTCGAGACAAAGTAAAAGTTTATGTACCTGTATCGAAGATAGATCTGGTGCAAAAGTATGTTGGTGGTGGTAAACAAGAACCGGAATTGTCAAAGTTTGGTGGCACTGGTTGGAACAGTCGTAAATCTAAAGTACAAGCTGCAGTAATCGATCTGGCTTGCGAAATGATACAAATGCAAGCGGTAAGAGAATCGCAAACAGGCAATGCATTCCCGCCTGACACCGAATGGCAAAAAGAATTCGAAGCTGCATTCCCCTATCAAGAAACACCCGATCAACTCGCATCGCTTACTGAAATTAAAGCAGATTTGGAACGCGCAAAGCCTATGGATAGGCTTATTTGTGGTGATGTAGGGTATGGAAAAACTGAACTAGCAATCAGGGCGGCCTTCAAATCCATTGATAATGGGAAGCAGGTTGCGGTATTGGTGCCTACCACAATTCTTGCGGAACAACATCTTCGCACCTTTACACAGCGAATTACGGGATACCCCTTTGTTGTTGAATGCCTTAACAGATTCAGAACAGCTTCCGAACAGCGAGACATCATCGCAAGGCTTGGAACAGGCAGCGCAGATATCGTAATAGGTACACATCGGTTGCTAAGTGAAGATGTAAAATTCAAGGATCTTGGATTAGTAATCATCGATGAGGAGCAACGGTTTGGTGTGGAACACAAAGAGAAACTGAAAAGGCTACGCGAGAAAATTGATATTCTCACCATGACAGCAACACCCATTCCAAGAACATTGCATCTTTCACTTCTCGGAATAAAAGATATAAGCAATCTTGAAACTCCACCTGTGGATCGTCATGCCATCGAAACGCGGATTATCCGTTGGGATCCAGAGTTAGTAAGGCACGGGATACTAAGAGAGATGAACCGTGAAGGGCAGGTATACTTCGTGCATAACCGAGTGCATGACATCCATAAAGTTGCAGACAAGCTAAAGAAACTAGTTCCTGAAGCATCCTTTGCCATTGTACATGGGCAGATGAAGGAAGCAGAACTAGAAGAAAACATGGTGAAATTTCTGACTCGTAATGCAGATGTTTTGATTGCGACAACCATCATCGAAAGCGGGTTGGATATCCCCAATGCGAACACGATTTTCATCGATGAGGCGGATATTTATGGCCTAGCAGATTTGCACCAACTTAGGGGGCGGGTAGGTAGGCAGCAACGCAGAGCATATGCCTACATGCTATTGCCAACAGATAGGGTGCTAAGCCCGGATTCAGGCAGAAGATTAAAAGCGATTGAAGAATTCACCGAGTTAGGGGCAGGGTTTAAAATCGCATTGAGAGATCTGGAAATCCGAGGCGCAGGAAACATATTAGGAACCCAACAAAGCGGGCATATCGCTTCGGTAGGGTATGAAATGTATTGCCAACTGTTAGAAAACGCAGTGCGGGAAATGAAGAATCAGCCATTACGAACTCCGTTGGAAGTGAACATCGATTTGGAATGGCCCGCATTTCTTCCAAGGGATTATGTAACAGGGCAGAAGAATCGGATCGAGGTGTATCGAAGGTTGGCACGCATCAGGCAGTTGGAAAAGCTCACAGATTTCCGCACAGAATTAAAAGACCGGTTCGGGAAGATTCCTGCAGTTTCAGAATGGCTTGTAAGGCTTGCTGAAGTACGAATTCTTGCAGCCAAATGGCAAATAAGTCAGATCCATATTGAAAGGCCACCAGCGGGAATAACGGGGCCTATTGATCTGGTTTTCACCTACAGAAATGCCAAGCGGGCCCAGACCGTTGCAAACAAAAGCAAAGGCAGGCTTAGGGTGGTGGATTCTGAAAATATTTACTGCAGGCTAAGGCCCAATGAGGATAAACCTGAGAAGTTGTATAAATTATTGCATGAGCATTTGCAATCGTAATGCCTATCTGCACCCTTCAAGAATTTGCAAATAATGTTGCCTGACAATTTTCTGATGCCTTGAAAGGGTTTCTTGAAAAGCGACAAGCTCGAAACCCAATCTTCGGGCTAGCTTGGTTACTTCGTCAGTTTTTTCAGGGATGGTATCTATCGCAAGATTTTTGACAATTCGTAACCTTGCCTGAACTCGAAAGAGAAAATCATAAGCACTGGTTAGCTCGAAATGTTCGGTAGCTGAAACCAAACCACATAACTTCATTGCTTCAAGTGCAGACCAAACATTGGAATGCCTGATCGAGGAATGACTTGCGCCAAAGCGAATTTGCAATAATTCGACGAGGAACTCAACATCGGCCATGCCTCCGATTCCCCGTTTCAAATCCCCGGGATTTCGACTAGCTATAAGGCGTTCCCGCATAGTTTTCATTTCATCAATGAAAGTGCTTTGCCAGGGAACCATACAAACAGCATTATTAACAACCACCGAAACATCGTTGGCAAAAGATGAATCGCCATGCACTACTCGGGCACGCGAAAGCATGAGCCTTTCCCAAAGCTGAACATTACCAGAATCGTGATAATATTTTTGGAACTCTTGGATGGGTATGACAAGGCTGCCTGATCGCCCTGTGGGTCGCAATCTAAAATCCAATTCATAGAGCCTGCCCAAAGGTCCGTGATTACTTAGGGTTCTCGTGATCCTTTGAGTGAGTTCAATAAAAAAGGAATTGTTATCGGATTGCTGTTCATCAGGATTTTGAATGTTGGCCTTCTGCGGTTTGCCTTCGCCTTCATAAAGAATGATCAAATCAAGGTCGCTATGGTAATTGATTTCTCTGCCGCCCAGTTTTCCTAGGCCAACAATAGCATATCTACAAGGTTTCCCAGCCCTTGGGCCAACAGAAAGAAGCGGTGGGCCAAACTTTAAAACCATGGAATTCATTTCAATATCAGCCACGGTGGAAAGAACCGTTTCAGCCAGGTCGCTAAGAGAAGCAACCATTAGGCGGATAGGATCTTTGCCAAGAATATCGCGCACCCCAATTCTAAGAAGTTCCTTATCTTGAAAGCTATGAAGGATTGGATCGAGATCGGTAGCGTTTTTACAAAGGTCAGCCAATTCGTGTTTGAGTTCAGAAAGTTTTCTGGGTTGGTCGAGCACCAGGGAATCGAGAAGCTCATCGATCATGCCTGGGTTATTGGTAAGGATACCTGAGAGGAATTGGCTCCAAGCGCAAATATCGACATAGAGTTTAAGGCTTGGAGGGTTAAAGCTAAAGAGTTCCCAGAGGATGGTTTTTGCGCCCAGAGATGCAGTAACTTTTTCAAGATTCATAAGAGCCATGTCTGGATCTGGAGTCTCTCTCAGGCTTTTTAACAGTGCAGGAGCAATAGAAGCAAGGAAGTGCCTGCATCGCCTGGTTGAAAGGAAGGGTGCGGATTCCTGAGCTAGAAGAAGAAGATTCTGATAAGCGGCATCGATATTTTTAAAGCGATACTTTTCTAAAGCAGCACGGATTAAATCGGGTTCGGGGTTGGGATCGAGAATGATATCTGATTCGGGCTCGGATTGATCCGCATCGCCGGAGAAAGTCTGATGCAAAAGATGTTCAAGAATTCTATGCGTAAGAGAGGTGCGATCTTTATACTCTTCAAGAAATAACTCTCTGGGAGATTTATGATCCTCAGAAAAATAACCCATTCTTTGTGCAAGCTTATTGAGTTCATCCTCTTTATCTGGAAGCTTGTGTGTTTGCAAGTCAAACAATACTTGAAGGCGATGCTCGGTTTTTCGCAGGAAACGATAGGCATCATCAAGGACTCGAGATTCTTGATCTGTCAGGCAACCTTCTTTTTCTAGCGCAAGCAGGGCCCTCAAGGTGTTTCGTTCACGAACCATGGGAAGATCACCACCATTAAGTAACTGAAGAAACTGAATGGTGAACTCAATATCTCGGATCCCACCCCGGCCGGTTTTAACCTCGGTTTGTTCAAGGCCCTGCTTAGAGGTTTGTAGCTCGATTCTGCGTTTAAGCGCTTTGATTTCATTGATTTCAGCAAAGGAAAGATACCTGCGATAGACAAAAGACTCGATCGATTTAATAAAGGCCGCACCGAGATTGAAATCGCCCGCAACAGTACGAACCTTGATAAGAGCCTGCCTTTCGAAAGTTCTACCCAGCGTATCGTAGTAGGCGAGAGTGCCTTCGAGAGAACGAGCCAAGGGGCCGCGCTGCCCTTCCGGGCGAAGCCTGAGATCAACCCTATAGCAAGTGCCCCTATCGGTATGCGAGGAAAGCAGCCTGACAATTTCGGAGGCAAGCCTGCTAAAGAATTCGGAGTTATCAATGGGAGTCCCGCGAGAGATTTTGGTAATCCCATCGTCATCATAAACAAACATGAGATCGATATCAGAAGAATAGTTAAGCTCTTCACCGCCTAATTTTCCAAATGCTAAAATGCAACAAGATGCGGGAACATCGGAGGCATTGAAGGGTATGCCATATCTGCGTTCAAGGGTTTTGCGTGCGAGGTTCATTGCAACTTCAAGGGCGGCTTCCGCAACTTGAGAGATATCCCTAGTAACTTCTTCCAGAGGCCTATTGCGAAGAATATCATTGCCACCGATTCTAAGAACCTGCCTTTGCTTATATCTGCGAAGTGCCCTAAGAGCAGAAGCATCGTCAGGATTTTTATCAACCTCTGCTTGAAGCTCTTGCACCAGTTGTTCTCTGGAAGGAGTTTGATGCAGGGGCACGCCAAGCATATCAATGCAATCTGGATAAGAGATCAAAAGATCGCTAAAGGATTGGCTAGTGCTGAAAATTTGAAGGAGATCAAGGAGAGTGCCCGATTTATCGCCTAGAATCAAATCCCAATAAGGCTTGGAAGTCGATTGGGAAAAGAAGCGCTCAAGATTATTGAGAGAACGATCTGGGTCTGGCAAAGTAGGCAAAAGCTCTTTGATACTGTTGTGAAGCAAAAGAAAAGAATCAGCGTCGAGATGTTTTGCAAGAAGGGAAAGATTTCTTTGGGCACGAATAGGATCGGAGTGCTTGAAATTATTTAGCCAATCAAACTCAGGATTCGCAGGGCTATTCATGGGTTTGCAGTTTCAGTTTAAGAAAGCTTTTTCATGAGATGACTTCAAGCGATTTCCTGCCTGCAGCAGAAGCAACGCTGGGTTTCGTAATCGTAGCCTCGCGGGAAACCAAAGCAGCCCCGGAAACTTCATCCGTTACGATCCTGCCAAAAAGGGTAAAAGCAGTGGCATCTTCAATTAGCACTTTCACGGTGTTGCCAATAAGTCTTTCATTACCATCAAAAACCGTGATGTGATCGGTCATTGTATGGCCTGTAAGTTGTCGAGGGCCATCGGGATGCTTGATAGCTAATTTGCTGGGGCCTTCAACCAAGATATCTAAGACCGATCCGATTTTGGCACGATGATCGATAAGGCTGTTGGCATCTTGAATAGCGAGGAGATCGTTGTTTCTGCGTTTTTTAGTGGCATCACTAATATCATCGGGATAAAGGTCGTCCGCTTTAGTACCGGGCCTGGTACTGTATTTAAAAATATAGCTGTTTTTGAACATACTCTTTTCAACCAGATCACAACTACGCCTGAAAGATTCTTCGGTCTCACCACAAAAGCCAACAATAAAATCACTGGAAACTGCAACCCCAGGTACTTTCTCTCTGCAACGCTGCAGCATCTCGATGTAATATTCCACCGTATAAAGGCGCTTCATGCGTTTAAGCACTTCGTTGCAACCCGATTGCACAGGCACATGAAGATACTTGCAAACCTTAGGTAGTTCACGCACCGCATCAAGAAGTTCATCATCCATATCCTTCGGATAATTAGTGACGAATTTAATCCGTTCAATTCCAGGCGTATCATGAATCAGATTAAAAAGCCCAGCAAGGGTGGTGATTCTGCCATCACCATGTTTGTAATAATAGCTATTAACAGTTTGGCCAAGGAAGGTGATTTCTTTGCAGCCCTGATCTGCGAGAAGTCGAACTTCAGTAAGGATATGATCAGGAGATCTGCTTTGCTCTGGGCCTCTGGTACTGGGAACAATGCAATAGGTACAGAATTTATCACAGCCAAACATGATTCGAACAAACGCTTGGAAAGAATTGGGCCGCATCGCAGTTTCTCTGGATGGGTCGTAACTTTCAAAGCTGCGTTCAACTTCATCCTTTGAAGCATCAGATCTACCGAGGCTAAGAGCCAGTTGAGGCTTGCCCGATGATTTTGCATCTTCGATAAGTTCCGCAATCCTGCCCAACTGACCTGTACCACAAACGACATCAACATGGGGAGCCCTGCGAAGAATCAACTCCTGATCTTTTTGAGCCATGCACCCCAGCACGCCAAGGATCTTATGCGGGTTTTCATCCATATGAATCCTGATCCGACCAAGGGCGCTGTAAATTTTATCTTCGGCATGCTGACGCACACTACAAGTATTAAAGAGAATCACATCAGCATCAGTGGCTTCAGTTGCAAGCTCGTACCCCTGCTTTTTCAAAGTACCAACAACAATTTCGCTATCCAGAACATTCATCTGGCAGCCGACGGTTTCGATGAAAAGTTTCTTAGCCATGGATAAGTTTAAACCTGCTCGAAAAGTAAAGGAGTATAAGAATAGTATACTAAACCCCGGGCCAAGGTTTAAGCCCTCGTAAGAGAGTCGCCCGAAAACCAGTGCCTTCCCCTCAGAAATTCAGCGGCAGCCATTTTACGCTTGCCCGCAGGTTGAACCTCAAGGACATTCAAAATTGTGCGGTTTCCTGCAGCCACCTGCATCATGTTTAAATCTTTTGAAGGTTCAAGAATACTTCCCGGAGGCAAAGAGGTGGTGGCTTCAAGTTCAGGAGTAGCTTTTAAAATCATAATCCGAACGGGGGGTTGCTCGGTCCGTTGCCACAAAGTAAAAGCCGTGGGCCAAGGCTGCATTGCCCGAATATGAGCACTAATTTGCAAGGCATTGAGCTCCCAGTTGATGTTGCCATGCTCTTTACGAAGCTTGGGTGCCTTGGTGGCAAGAGAAATATCCTGAGGAAGACCTTGGATAGGTCCGGCCTCCATTTTATTAATAACCTCAAGGGCAATAGTTGCGCCCATAATAGAAAGCCTGGCCTCAAGATCCCCTGCGGTTTCTTCAGGTGAAACCGGAGTGACAACCGTTGCAAGAATATTCCCACCATCAAGTGTGGGTGTCATCTGGATAATGGAAACGCCTGTTTCTTTTTCGCAATTGGCAATAGTCCATTGAACAGGAGCAGCCCCCCGGTATTTGGGAAGCAAAGAAGCATGAACATTAATACCGCCAAGAGTAGGAACTACAAGCACATCTGGGGAAAGAATTTGGCCATAGGCAGCAACGACGAAAAGATCAGGGCGAAGATCACGAAGAATAGCAAGCCCTTCGTCTGAGTTGATTTTAAAAGGTTGAAAGACGGGGATATGGTGCTGAAGGGCAATGCTTTTCATCCCTTTGCCAACCTGCCTGGTGGAAGCTTTTTCTTCCCCAATGGCGCGATCGGGTTGGGTGAACAAAGCAACGACTTCTTTTTTATTGAGAAGGAGCGATTCAAAAGTGGGCTCAGAAAAAATACCAGTGCCCATCATGACAATTCGCATGAATCAAACCCCTAGGGAAATCAAGATTCGGACAAGAGTGAATCGATGAGAGCTTTAATCTCGGTCTCGGGAGGAATTTCGCCTCGCTGCTGGGCGAACTTGAACTCTTCCTCAAGTTCTTTGAGAGCGCCGCGGGAGGCAAGTTTGCCGATAATACCAAGCTTATCAACAAAAAGAACACCATTGAGATGATCAATTTCATGCTGCCAAGCTCTAGAAGCAAGATCAGAAGCAACTACTTCCACCTTTTCCCCTAAGAGATTATAGGCGTGTATCTTTACAGTTTTAGCTCTGCGAACTTTTTGAAACAAACCAGGAAAGCTAAGGCAACCTTCCTCGCCATCCATGGTGCCCTTGCGCTCAACCAAGGTGGGGTTGATGTAAACAAATTCATGTTCTTTTTTGTCTGGGTCTCCAGACACATTCATCACCAACAACTGGAAGGGAAGTGCAACTTGAGTTGCAGCAAGCCCAAGCCCCTTGGCTTCATACATAAGATCAAACATTTCGCCGATCTGAAGTTTGACCTTCTTGTCGATCGAAGAAATCTGCTTGGCCTGACAGCGTAAAGCGGGGTGTGGGTAGTGAACAATTTTCATCGTAACGAGCCTTGAAAAAATACTGGGTGTCCTGAATTATTATAAGGCGAAACTAATAAAAGCCTAATGATCAGGAAGGTTCTTTCGAGGATTTTTTGATTTTATCAAATTTCGAAAGTGCATCATAACAAGCATATTTATAAATTTCACTGATGGTTGGATAGTTATAGCAGGTATCGATAAAAACATCGACGCCACCACCCATTACCATAACCGTAAGACCTATATGAACAATTTCGGTAGCCCCTTCTCCGATGACATGAACACCAAGAAGTTTTTTAGTATCGCGGTGAAAAAGCAATTTAAGGAAGCCTTCGGTATCACCAATGATTTGCCCGCGGGCATTGTTGGCATAACTAGCCTTGCCCGAAACATAAGGGATTTGAGCTTCGTCAAGATGCTCTTCCGTCTGCCCAGCAGAGGAGCATTCGGGAATGGTGTACAAACCACTGGGAAGAAGGGAGGGGAAATGCACCGCTTGCTTAAGTTCAAAAGCATGATAAACAGCAATACGACCCTGCGCCATTGCGGTAGAAGCAAGGGAAGGATTCCCGATGACATCGCCAGCAGCATAAATATTGGGTTGCTTGGTCTGGAAGTGTTCGTTGACTAAAATATGTCCGCGTGAATTGGTAGTAACACCAACATTTTCAAGACCAATAGAACCGGTTTGCCCTGATCTTCCGGAAGAAACTAAAACCGAATGGGTCTCAATGGTTACGCCCGATTCGAGTTCGACATCAACGATTTTACCGCACTCAATTTTTATTACCGAATCACCCATGAAGAATTTGATGCCTGCGGATTCCATTCGTGATTTCAAAGAGCTGGAAATTTCACTATCCATCCCTCCAACAATCTTCTCGGATTTTTCCACCACGCAAATACGAACCCCTAAAGCCGCAAACATACATGCATATTCGCAACCAATAACCCCACCGCCAATAACCAACATACTTTCAGGAATAACATCAAGGGTTAA
>DBCB01000343.1:0-10170 GCA_002303765.1 Planctomycetaceae bacterium UBA969 | reverse complement strand
GTTGCAATGAGAAACCGATCCGCCTTCAATTGAATTTCAGGGCAACGATCAGGCTTTATTACAACAGTTTCCGAATCAACAAAAGAAGACATTCCACGGTATACAGTGATACCATGCCTGGCAAGATTTTCGCGAATGCGCTGGCGTTCATTATCGGTGACAAAGCGTTCATGCGCCATGAAATCACTGATATGAATGGTTTTCATCATATCAACCTGAAACCCAAACAGTTTTCTTTGCTTAAATCCCGAGAGGTAAAGGGCTGATTCCCGCAAAGTTTTAGAAGGCAGGGTACCAGTGTTGGCAGCCGCACCGCCGAGCACATTTTCTTTTTCAATAAGCGCAACTTTTTTACCAAAGTATGCAGCAGCAGCAGCACCCTTTTCTCCCGCAGGTCCAGAACCGAGCACTACCAAATCAAACTTTTCAACACTCATTATTTTTCTTTTCCAACCATCAAGGCTTTAATTTTTAATGGATTCAACTTTTTTAATCAGCTCTGCACCACTCATACGATGTGCAGCATCATGAGGACAAGCATAAACACAACTAGGCTGACCATCGATCGATTCGCAAAGGTCGCACATGGTTGCTTTTTGCTGAACAACCGCAACCTTGTAACCTGGCCTGTTAATATCGTCCACTTTTTCATCGGTCTCGAAAGGCTGCATATTGATATTGCCGTAGGGGCAATTCTGGGCGCATTTCCCACAACCAATGCACCAGTTTTCGATAGTCATTTCGCGTTTTTTGCCACGGTGGATAGCATCAACCGGGCACCCAACCATGCAATAAGGATCAAGGCAGGACCTGCAGGAACTTGCAACAAGAAAGTTTTCGAACCTAAGGCCTTCGCGAACCAATCTGGTAACCCCTTGATGAGTATCAGAACAAGCTTTGGTACATTCATCGCAGCGAGTGCATTTTTCTAGATCCAACACCAATAAACTTCGAGCTTCCATTAAACCTTGCTTAAGAAAATCATTAAGGTTAGTGCTTTCAACTTTTTGAACCTGCCTTTGAATTTCAGTAAGTCTTTCCAAAGCGATGGCGACCATCTTTTCACGAATCTTCGGGAAATTCTGAAGGATTAGTTTAAAATCTTCACCACTAATACTAACAAGGTCCACATGATCCAAAGCAGTCGCACTAGCAGTTCTTCCTTGGGCAAGCAATTTACCTTTTAATTCTGTTAAATGCCCCATAAGTGCGATTTCGCCAACCATGCCCCCAGGGCCGGTGTAATTTATTACATGTTCTCCGCCTGGTTGCTTGATCCAGATTTTGACAAAACCAATGCGCACCAAGTAAAAATTATCCTCCGCATCACCCTGCCTGAAAAGAACATCACCAGGATTTAAGCGAACAAGATTAGCCTTCTCACGCACCAAATCAACAAACTGTTCAAAATCTTTATCGTTCGTGAATTGCTCTGCAAACAAAGGAATGCTGCGTAAATGGGTGCTGATCGATCTTTTATTATAAACCCCATCGAGAATGGCCTTGCTCTGTTTGTTTCGTTGCAGAATGTAAAGCACATTCCTTCGAATTTCAAGAAGGGTTAAATCAGTCTTGGCACGAACAGTAGCAGACCTTGGATAATTATTCATGCAGGTCATTTCGCCAAACAAAACATCTTCCTTAGTCAACTGGGCAATAGGATTGCTGGTGTTAAGGCTTACAGGCGCATCAATTGAAATATAGCGGGCTTTTTTCTCTTCTTCCCTTTTAGAAGTAGAAAGCGTAGTGGTAAACTTTTTAATCAAGCCAAGAAATCCGGTCGATTGCGTGTTCTCAATATGATTCAAAGGGCTTTTTAAAAATACATCTACCACACCATCTTCAATGATAAATGCTGTGGAGCCTGATTCACCCTCATTACAAACGATTTCGCCCTGCTTGAATTTCCTTCGTATTACCGAACCTTGATTCCACTCCATGAAGGGTTTGCTGATGCCTTGAAAAAGTTCATGAGTAAACAGATCGTCCACAGAAACGGGCAACGCACCGGGTTGCATACTAAGGTTGGAACCTACAAGTTTCTTGTTAGTAAGCGCACCAGTAGGGCATGATGCCATGCATTCGCCACAAGAAACGCAAGAGGAATTCCCCATGGGATCATTAAGATCAAAAGAAATCCTAGCCTTGAAACCTTTGTTCATTCTGCCAAGCACTTCATTATGCCGAACTTCATTGCATGCCCTGACACAGCGATCGCAAAGAATACAAGCATTATGATCAACCGAAATAATCATCGAGCTATCATCGGTGCCCCGATCGTTGGGGTTTTTAGGAAAGCGGGAAGCATGCGGATCCATACCAAGTTTTTTGGCAATGGTGCGAAGCTCATTATCGCCATACTCTCTGTTTACTACACGGGGAACTTCATTATCAACCAAGAGAAGTTCGGTAAGAATCTTAACAGAGTTTTTAACTTTGTCGCTGGTAGCGCCAGTGGAAACTTTCATACCCTCTTCAACAGGTCGATGGCAAGCAGCAACAAGGGTGCGTGCGCCAATATCAACAGCGCAAAACCTGCAAACTGCAACGGGTTCCATATGTTCGCGATGACAAAGAATGGGAATGAAAACTCCCGCTTTCTGAGCAGCATCTAAAATTGTTGTCAACTTGGGTTTTAATTCGCCAGTAATCGGATTCTTAGAAAGTGTAGCCCGGGCGATCTCCACCTCCTTGCCATCAATTGTTATTTTGATGGGAGGCGCCTTTAATAAATCCGAGGCAATACGATCGAGTTCAACAACTCTGCCGTCCACCACCATAGGGAACAATTCTTCAGCTACATTCATCGCCAACCTCCAAGGCCCCAGGCCCACATCTTAAAATCAACCTTGTTTTAAATAGTTTTCAACTTCTTCAGGGAAGAACTTCAACAGACTGGTGATGGGATTAGAGGCCACCTGCCCCAACCCGCAAATCGAGGTAATCCCCATTGTCTCGCCCAGTTCATTGATAAGCCCAAGCTCTTTACGGCCTGACTTACCTTCCATCAAATTCGTGATAATATCCACCAACTTTTGTGAACCGGTTCTGCAAGGAACACATTTCCCACAAGATTCATTCCGGTAAAAAGAAACACAATTCAATGCATTGTCGAGCATGTCTCTGCGATCATCATATACGATAAAAGCAGCACCCAACATGCCACCCATCTGCCCCACCGTATTAAGATCAAGAGGCAATTCGAGGATATCGTAAAACTTAGCCCCCGCAGGAACTTTATCTTGAACGAATTTAACAGGCAACTTTTCGACAGGCACCTTCGCAGGTAAAAATCCACCCGAAGGCCCTGAGGTTGCGATAGCTTTAAGCGTGTGCCCCTGCAACATTCCACCGGCTGTATCAAAAATCAATTCTTTAACCGTCTGGCCAAAAGGCACTTCGTAAACGCCAGGCTTTTGTACATCGCCACTGATCGAAACAATGCGCATCCCAGTCGCACCACGGATGCCCTTATCGCGATACCATTCTCCGCCATTAAGTGCAATTCCCGGAATCCAAGAAAGTGTTTCAACATTATTAATGACAGTAGGTTTGCCAAACAACCCCTCAAAAACAGGGAAAGGTGGCTTATTCCTAGGTTCGCCACGCTTGTCTTCGATGGCCTCTAAAAGAGCACTTTCCTCACCCTGCACGTACCCACCAGGGCTGATGAAAAGCTCGAGCATGAACTTTTTTCCAGTGCCCAATACATTTTTACCTATCACTCCTAAACCTGCTGCGGTGATTAAAGCCTCTTTAAGCACTTTAACTTCATCGATGTATTCATGGCGGATGTAGAGGTAACCCTTTTCAGCACCAGTAACAAGTGCGGCTAAAACCATACCTTCAATCACAAGGTAAGGAGCCCTACGCATGAGTTCGCGATCTTTGAAAGTTCCTGGTTCGCTTTCATCTGCATTGCAAACAATGTACTTTACATTTCCGGGAGCACCTTTTACCGCAGACCATTTCCGGAAGGTGGGAAAACCCGCACCACCCATGCCTCGAAGAACCGAAACTTCCATTTTTTTCAGCAACGCTGCATGATCCATACCGCCAGCAACAAACTGTTTCACCGCCTCATAAGGCTCGCCGCTCTGATAGGGATTAATTTGAAAAGGAAGGGTTGAATTATCCAAATGCTGATGGGGAAGCTCCTCATTCGCAGCAGCTTTTCTTGCCAACTCGGATAAACTCTTAAGATCCATACCACGATAAACATGATGATCATTGATCAACGCAGCTACGGTTGCATCGCACTGTCCTAAGCAAGAAACACCACAGACTTCGATTTTCCCGGGCCCAAGTTCTCTGGAGAGATTCTCGAGTCCCTGGGTGATTTCTGGTGCACCATGAATATGGCAAGCCATATCTCTGCAAACTTTAATGCTTGCACCTTTGGGGGGCTCCAACTTATACAGCGGATAAAAGCTTGCTACTTCATGAATACGGTGCAAAGGCAAACCCGTACGTTTGGAAAGCGAATGCATTTCATCATGTGGTAAATAGCCACATCTATCCTGAATTTCTTTTAATGCCTGAACTAACATATCTTTCTCCCAAAGCCTGTCACAATCATAGTGTTCTTAATTCATTCCGTTATGGAATTGGTTTTTGCATTTGCTCAATGGTCCGAAGTATTTTCGGATCCCAAGCAGCGGCGCCAACGCCCTGGTATGGCTGATCCCCATGATGATAGTTATGGCATTCCACACAATCATGATTAACCCCGGCTTGCGCCACCCCTGCAACAAATTTGGCAGGCGCATGGCAACTTCTACAGTTATCAATTCCGGGAAGTAAAATATCATTTTTCGTAATGGAGTTATTCGCAGCACCATGGCATGAAGCGCAATCCATGAACCGATGGGCAGAATGATCGAACTTAGCATGTGGCATCCAAAGCGAAGGAATGGAAGGCCAAACAACCTTAGCAGGATCGCCTACTCTCGAATCTTTAAACCATTGAAAAGCCTTGGTATCAGTGTCTAAACCCGTTTGGATCAGCTTTGGAATCTGGGTGAAACCTGGGTTCGTACTCTTGGTATCACCTTTTTCATAATGACATTCACCACAGGTTTTCTTGCCTAAAAACAGATTATTCATTGCAACAGAAACCTTGGCATCGACCTGCTTCTTCACCGATTCAACCATGGGCGCTAAGGGATTCTTACCTGGAACGGGCACAGGTAATACTTCCCTTGGTTTCGAAAATTCCTTGGTTTCAAGCACCAATTGCTTCGAGTAAAAACCTTCTAAGTAAGAGCGTAATTCTTCAGGTTGATATCGATGGGGTACGGATTCGTTTTTATTCGAATCATCAAAAGAAAGCGGATGACAAGCTTTGCAGTGCACATCGTAAACAATCGGCTGATACACTCCGCCTTTAGATCTTTCAGCATGAACCGATTTTGGCATGTTGGCAAACGCTTCAGGCGAAGGCTTGGCATCTGCGGACTCAAGGTTATGGCAAGCCTTACAATCAAGAGCGATAGCGGTCTTTAAATCCATACCCTTCTGAAATCCAAACCTCTCTCGTTCAAGCTCTGGGATATCTGAGTAAGTCCAAGGTTTGCCCTTAGGGTCACGGGATACACCAGGGGTGAGATGCAACTTGTGGTTGAATTTAACGGTGCCTGGATCGGTCATTTTCTCTGCCAACAATCTGAAATCAGGGTGGCCCTGCGAGGCAGTTGCAAACGAAGTTATCTTCGGCGCATATTTTGGAGTTGCACCTGCTGTAAGATGCCCCTGCATATTAGTATGGCACGAAATGCAATCAGCATCGGACAGGCGCACAATGCTCGCATCTAATCCACGATGTTCACGATGACAACCACCACAACTAGGGGTTGATTCAAGCTTTTGATTCGAATGATGCACTGGTGCGACATGGCAACTTTCGCAGCGGGCATCGCCCGAAAGCTTCTTCCCTGCTTCGTGGCCCAGCCATTTCATGGTAAAACTATTTTTGCTGATGGGTTCAAAATCGGAATGGCAAACTGTGCAATTATTATTCCAGGCAGCGTGAAACTTAGTCACCTGACCTCTGGAAAATGCAGCCTGCCCTTTTTCGCCCTGAGCATATACTAACGCCATCCAGCCTACCGCCGCCAACAAGCAGATTAAAACTAGAGTTGACTTGGTACGATCCAAATAAGTCGACTTTTTGTAATAGTCGAGCTGGATTCTTGTCGCGCGCTGTTTTCCGCTTTCTTGGAAAGCCATGGATCCCTCTCGATTTACCAGTACTTCATAGCCACAAAAATATGAACAAACATCAACACAATCAAAGCAACAGAAAGGGGCAGATGCACCCATAACCAACTATGGAGCCAGAATTGGATTTTCGCCTGAGTAATAATTTGCCTGCGTTGATTGCAAAGGTCTTCCAAAACTGCAACCACCTCATGGGCCCTAGGAGGCAACTTTGTTCGCAAGGAATTAAACATCGAATTAGCCCTGGCAGGATTTTGCAAAGGAGAATTGGCCATCTGGCCATTCTTCAAAAATCCATAAATATGCTCATTGAAAAAATCATACAACGGCTTACTATCGGGAACACTCTCCTGCAAGCTGGAAGTTACCACCACCCTTCCCTGAATTGCGCCTGTATTACGAACCGCACCAACCACCATATGGGAATCGTCTGAAAACTTTTCTGATTCATCGGAATCTGAAATGATGTTGCAAACTGATCGAACTAGGCGCGAAGCTTCCGCTGCCATCAATTCTGAAACATAATCAATTTGCGAAAAAATTGTTTCAGCAGGAACTTCTTTCAGCATTTTTTCAGGCAAAAACTGCTGCAATATCAACCCCCATACTCCACTCGCAATCACCACCAAAAACAAAGTCATCAGGGTAGTGCTTAAAGGGCCGCCCCAACGAAATCCTGTATGAAGAACCAAAAGTGGCACTGCAAGTAATCCGAGCCAAATATGTGCACGCATCCAAGTCGAAACTTTTCCTATGCGCCACGATCTAAGCTTTTTACGAGGCCAGATTAGAAATTCGAATAAACAAATCAGACCACCGATAACACCGAAAGTAAACCCAGGAAAACTACTACCACTAGGCCATTCTGCATGGCCAATCGAAGCAAAAATAAACCAAAATACCGCCAAGGCTAGTACAACCGAGGAAGCTAGAACCCAAGGGTAATGTTCTGCAAAGTTTGATTTGCGTATTAACACTGATTTTTAATCCTTCACACAATAAAATTCGGATAAAAAGAATTAAGCTTAATATATCGAATATTTTCTACCACCCTACCATAAAATTGACTAAAAATATAATAACAGTTAATACTGTAAAATTATAATTTTAAGTATTCAGAAAGAAATATTAATAGAAATACTTTTTATGAACCTTTTAAATTTGACACCTCTAAATTTGATCAAAACATTCAGCTTTTGCATGTTGTTTTGGGCATTTTCGTTCTTTTTAACAAGCCAAGAATTATTCTCTCAGGAAAAAAAGGCTCTTGCTGCCAAAACTGCGCCCATTAAGCCATCTGACTCCGAAGTAAAACACCCCCAAATAGCCACGTCTTCTTCTTGTTCTGGTCGCGGTTGCCATGGTGGCTCTGAACCCGTTTTAGGTCAAATAGTTCAGCAAAATGAATTTTCAAGCTGGATAGCCCATGATAAACACGCAAAAGCCTACGAATCACTGCTTTCAGACCGGGCTAAAACCATGGCTAAAAATCTGGGCATCCCAGCAGCCCACAAAGATCTTCGCTGCTTGGCCTGTCATACAACCCCGCAAATTGCCCAAGATCAATCTAAACTAGATTATCCATTAGATTTAGGGGTTGGTTGCGAGTCATGTCATGGCTCCGCCTCACCAAAATGGCTAGGAATTCATACCACCGAAGCTTGGAAAAACACACCATCTGCTGCTAAAAAGGCACTTTATGATAACGAAGGCATGAACTATTTAGGAAATGCCATGGCGCAGGCGCAAGTATGTGTCGGTTGCCACGTCGGAGCACCTGCAAACCCCTTAACCGGAATTCCCGCCCGTGATGCAAACCATGACATTATGGCTGCGGGGCACCCAAGGCTTACCTTCGAGGCCTTTTCTCACCAAGCAAATATGCCCCCCCATTGGAACCAAAAAAAATACGATTCCAATACCAATCGCGATCTAGAAATATGGGTAACAGGGCAATTGGCGAGCTTGTCTTCAAGTATTGAGTTGTCTTCGCATCGCGCAGAGCTTGCTCTTAATAATCAGGGGGCATGGCCTGAATTCGCAGAATCTTCCTGCCTTTCCTGTCATGCTGATTTTCAACAACCCAGCTGGCGTAACAAAAAGAACTATTACGAAAGCAGAAAACCAGGCTCACTTCCGTACGACTCTTGGACTGGGGTTTTACTTTCAGAAGCCCTGTTGATTTCTGGCCAAGACAAGCAAATTACAAGTCTCTACTCTGATTTTGTGAAAACTAAAAACAGTTTTAAAACCAGCCCCAAACAAGCCAAGTCTGCGGCTAATACGCTGGCAGTTCAACTTGCCAACATTCAAAAAGAACTGGTTACCAAAGGTATTAATCCTCCAAAAGAATGGCGTACCCTTTTGCTTGAGCAACTTTCCAAGCATAATCTGGAAACTGCAACTTGGAATGAATCCACACAGATAACCTTGGCGCTTTCCATGCTAACTTCCAAAAAGCCAGACCAAGCAACCTTGCAAAACCTATGGGAAAACCTTGCATATCCCTCGGGTTACGAAAGCCCCAAAGGTTATAGCCCAAATCCCAAATCACTTGAAGGTGTATTGCAAAAACTAAAAAGCTCGAAGTGATAAAATCTACCCGCCTGCATCTGCTGAAATAATCAAAAGTTGCTGCCCATCTAAAAGAATCGTATCCGGATCATTTAAAAAATAGTCCCCATTAAGGGAATAAAGCACATGGCTTTTCCCTGAAGGCGATGGCAAGAATTCCTGTGAAAGCTTAGGGAATCGATTCTTTAAATTATTAATGATCGAAGATAAGGAACCAGCGGGTGCTTTGCAAAATGGCACACCAGCTTTTAGCTTTGGAATCCCAAGAAATTCCACGGTTATAAAGCCCGGGGTAATTTCTTGATTAATCATAAGTGATTACGATTCGGGATTGTTGCCGAGATCTGCAAGCGGGGCGACTAAATTAAGCAGGGTGCCTATCTGGGCAAGCCGCATTCCATACCGATCAAGAAACTCTTGCAGGCCGAATTCATTATCAATGCAATCGGAATCATCAGAAATCCGCTCGACAATATCGTAGATCATTTTGCCATATGCTTTTTCCAAATGAGGCAAAGCATTTTTGCTCATATCTGGAAGACCCGGAAAATCATCAGGCCATCGAGAAATAAAGGATTTCCAACGGGCTGCGTGATCGTGTGCAGCTAATGCAGCACGCTGATGGTTCAACATTTCTTTTTGAATATCAAGAATCTGTTTAAGGATTTCTGAAAGTTCGTTTTGGGGTGCCACTACAGGTGGTGATTCAATGTTACCTGGGGTTACGCCGCCGCCCATTTCAACAGGATAGTTCATATTAGGTTCCAAGTAAAATCACCCACGTTAAAATAATATTTCAAGCAAAGTTCTCCCACTAAATAATAACGCCCCTTGCCCTAAAGTGGAAGCTTTCAATGCACTAAATAATCAAAATATTAAAAATAACAAATTTAGAGCAGGCAAGTCTAGTAGGTGTAAGGAAGATCGAGATCAAAACTTTCAGCTTTATGAAAAAGCCCAGTTCCAGGATTAAAAGATCGACATTCAACCCCGAGTTTACCATGCAAGATAGAGTAGCGGGAGTAAGACCATTTTCCATTCTGTGTGGCACTACCAGCACATAAAACCGGAAATGGAACATCAGAACTTGTGGGATGGTAGAACTGATCATGTCGATGGCCATGAAGCCAAAGTGAAACCTTGCCCTTGGAAGCAACATTCAGAAGGGAATCAAGATCGCGAAGGGCGCGAATTTTTCGTTCTTTCTGGCCACTTGCAATTTTGACTGGGTAATGTGTCACAAGAATTCTACGGCTATCATCCAGTTGATCGAACAACATTTTCAAGCGCTGCAACTGATCACTGCCAACACAGCCCCGGGCATCCCAAGGCAGACGATTGGGCGTCGAAGAATTCACCGCAACAACCCAGATATTA
>DBCB01000032.1 GCA_002303765.1 Planctomycetaceae bacterium UBA969 | reverse complement strand
TGGTTAGTGCCTGTAATGGTGCCTTCGGATTGAATTTCGCCAAAGAGTGGGCCAGTGGAACTGACACGGATAGTATCGGCTTTCATGGTGCTGCCTAGATTGGCAACAAGTTGTTGGCTAAGTCGGTTTGCTCTGGTTTTTAAATCACGAAAGGCCTTTAATCCCCCAGAAATCCGATCGATCTCGGCTTCAAAAAATTCGTTTCTCACAGAGTTTTCGTCTGCAAGTTTAAACTTGTTAGAGAATTTTGGAGGGTTTGCTGTATCTGCAAGTGGGACCCAAGTGTACCCCAAGCCTGGAACTTCAATAATGGATTCCGATTTGTCCATCGATTGGTTAGCTGCAAGCACACCCTTGGCAGCTTGTGGCCCCGATGTGCTTTCTGTTTCCATTCCAATTCTTCGGGTGAAACTGCAAGGGTTTAAAAGAAGAATGCCATTTTTTCCATCTTCGCCTCGTTGAAGGATACGCTCAGCAAGTAACGCCCCTGCCCTTTGGAATAGTTCTGAAGGCGCTTGGTTAATTGTTAACGGATTTTGTTCTGTTTGGGCTTCTGTTTCCGTCCAGTCATTGGCAAATTGGCGTAGAGTTTCTGGTTGGTTTGAACCTAAAACATTCAGGATGGAGGCAAAGTTGCTGGCGCAATCTAGTGTTCTGCGGTTTTTTAAATGATTGATTTGCCCTGAAATTGGTGCATTTGGGTGAAGTTGCAGAGTTTCAGTTTTGAAATCATCTTGAGAAATTGGCCCTGGATATTCTGAAGGGTATACTTCATGAAGATAATTTGACATGGTTAGCCAGTTACCAAATATTGGTGCGAGGCTGTTGGCTTTTAATAAGTAATTGTAAAAAATCGAACTGTTTGAGCTTGTTTTAAAGAATGCCAAAGTGGGTGAACTATCTTGCTGTAATAGTTTTCCCAGGTGGAAGGCCAAATGAAAAAAGGTGTGATTTGTTGAAGAGCTAAAAGGTTCTCTGCAAAAAGTTTCAATCTGCCTTCCAATACTTGATGACCAACTAAATACTGGCCCGCGGAAAGTGGGGATATTGTTTTCCCCATGAGGCATTAGTAATGCCTTGCTGAAACCTGCAAGATGTAAAACTCTTGGGGTGTCAGCAGAAAGGCCTTGGGTGGTTTTGGCGAATACTTTGACTTCCTTACCCACAAGATTAAGAAGTGTTTCTCTTCCTTTTTTTAAATTCCAGATTCGTGAAGTAAGAGGGCCAACCATTTCAGGATGGTCATTGAATAGCCCACCACAAATTTCAACCTGTTCGGAATTAAACCAGTCTTTGATTTTTTCTAATTCAAGGGGAGGCAGTTCGGATAATTCTTTGCCACTGGCAATGATATTTACTGGATTACCTGTTTCGATATTTGGAATTAGCAGCCCTGCTAAATTTTTAATTGGTGCGAAATCTAATAGGTGAATACTTGATGAGTGTAATACTTCTCTGCCACTTTGGATTAGTGCACACGCGCTTCGTAGATTTTCTTTTGCACCTTCCCAATCGTTTTGAAGATATTTGTTGGCAGCTTGAAGGCATTCTTCCCAGATTGATTCATGCGAAAGAAGATTTTCGTGCTGCATTGCTTCGAAAAGGCTATTTACCATCTGGTAAGCAAAGCCCACGGCAAAAAAATAATCTAATTCTGGTGTTTGAGTTTCTATTGTTTCATTGTGAAGGGCTTTTAATAGATCGCTAAGATTTTGGACTGTTTCCATTTTTTCTGAACAAGCAGAAAAAGTGTTTTTGTTCGTTATCCCATGGGATTCGTTATTTGATAAGTCCACCAAGCATACGAGCGATTGGTCATCGATTTCGTGGGTGTCTTGGTAGCTGATTATTTTTGGGGCCTTGATTGATTTTGCAATGGCATTAGGGTGCCAAAGCGAAAGGTAGCCATTCAAAATTTGCGCCACTAATTCTTCATCAAGATAAAGGTTGTTGGTGGTTGGGATCGCATATTGTGTAACAAGGTAGCATGAACTCATGGAATCAATATCCCGAAAAAAACAAAACACCCGGGGCGAAAGATTCGCTCCAGGTTAAAGAGAATATTCTATTAAGATTTTAAAAGGAAAATGGCGTAATTTGTAATGAATAGTTTCAATAAACTGAAATATTACGAATTAATTACTGCCCGGACCGCCCGCACCTGCACCTTTTAAGCCCGTTTTATTTACATCTTTGTTCAAGGCCTTTTTTATAGGCTCGTTGTTCAAAGTACCCTTAGGATACTGGATTGGTTGGCTAAATCTTTTATCTTCTACGGGTGGAACCTTGAACTCCTCAGGCTTTTTCGGCGGCTTGAGATTATCTGTGGTTGTGCACCCCAGAAAAAGGTATACCAGTAAGGGAGCAGCACGCATTCCCGTGCTTATTATTTCCCTCATGAATTCAGGCTCCTAATTTGAAATTTCCATTCAACTCTGGAAGCCATTTACCTTCAACTTACAATCCTTGCAATAGCAAAAGGGCCATTTCGGATAATTGTCCGAAACAGCCCTTTTTTAGTTTCCAAGTTTATTTTGACTAGCTCTTCGCTTTGTCAAAACTAGTGCCGATTTCTTTCCAGTTTACGACATTCCACCATGCTTCAACATAATCTGCTCGTTTATTCTGGTAACGCAGGTAGTATGCGTGTTCCCAAACATCTACGCCAAACAATGGGGTTTTCCCTTGCATGATTGGGCTATCTTGATTCCCAGTATGTGTAATTTCTAGTTTTCCATTACTTAGGACGAGCCAGGACCAACCAGATCCAAACCTTGCAAGTGCAGCTTCTTTAATTTTGGTTTTTAAAGTTGCAAAATCACCGAAAGTGGAATTGATAGCTTCGGCTAAAGTACCAGTCGGTTCGCCGCCGCCATTCGGGCTCATTGTTGCCCAAAACAGCGTGTGGTTGGCGTGACCGCCACCGTTGTTAATCACTTTTTGGCGAATTGCTTCTGGGATAGTTTGGATTTCCCTAAGAAGCTGTTCGATTGTTTTAGCTTGCAACGCAGGTTGGTCTGCTAAAGCTGCATTTAGGTTGTCTACATAAGCTTTATGGTGCCTGCCATGATGAATTTCCATGGTCAGCTTATCAATAGCTTTTTCAAGAGAATCAGCGGGATATGGAAGACTGGGTAGTTCAAACGCCATTTTTAAAAACTCCTGTACTTAAGTTCACTCTTCTTTAATCATCCTACAGAAAAAATCGTAACACAGACGATTTTCTACATGAAACTAAAGTACCATTTTCCAACCTTGCAGCAAAAAGAAAAGAAATCTTTATTTAATTCTTCGCCAGAGATTTTAAAGCGTCGGGGAGTTTTACCATGGTAAAACAAAGTTTTGTGCTCCAGATATAAAGGTTTGAATTTCTTTTTTGCTAAATAGTTCCATTAGCATTTAAATAATTAAAATAGATAGTCATTAGGATGCAAAATAAAGGCTTGTTTTGTAAAAATGGCGCTAGACAAACTTTACCCTATTGTTATCTACACTCTTCATAAAACATTTAAAATTGAAAGCATGGTGAGTGTGAATAGTTCTTGGAAAAATGTGGTAGCGAATATCGAAAATACGCTGAATGATTGCCTTTTAAACATTGGTGACCCAGGTGTGGATGTTGAATGTTTGGTTAATGAAGAAGGTAGTGTCACTAAGAATCTTGCCTTCCAGCAATCGATTCAAAATAATCTGGGCAAAAT
>DBCB01000282.1:20933-28675 GCA_002303765.1 Planctomycetaceae bacterium UBA969 | reverse complement strand
AAGGTGAACCTACCCTGCTAAGAATCTCAAGCAAGGCCACAGGCTTTTCCTCAGGCGAATAATTATCAAGTCCGATGAGTGATAACGAATAACAATTGGGAAATCCCGCATCTGCTTTTTTACACCAACCGATGCCATCACCCGCTTTTTGAATTGCAAGTAAGCGCAACAAATACTTCCATGCAGGCAGAAAAGATGTTTCAGAAAGGCATACCTGCTTAAGCAGAGCCACCGCCTTATCACGATCTTCCAACAGAAAATAACTGCGGGCGATTTCGATCTTAGCCCTGCCGCTATAAGGCATCAACTCGAGCGTTTTTTCGAGCGCCTTAATTGCATCGCCGGGCTGCCTTAAACCATTCAGGCACTCGCCCAGCTTCAACCACCCGAAAGAATATGCGGGCTGCTGCCGGGTCAGATTTTTTAACGACTCGAGCTGTTCATTGGCAGAGGTTTTTGCAGATGCTTCAAGAAACTGTTTTTCAACAACTCCTGCACGAAGCTGGAAATACCCGTCTTGCTTTTCCCCCGCGCCTTCCAATGCAATTAATATCTGATCATCAACACCCTCAGAAATGGAGTTCTTCTTATCTAGGCTTTTATACCACTCAACCCTGCTACCAATATGGTCTTCCATCTTTCTTTGTTTAATAACAAAGCCATAAGCCTGATCACGAATTTGCAAACGAAGCTTTCTGTCTTGATAAAGACGATCCAACTGGCTGATCAATTCTTCAGGGGTGTTGAAGAACAGTCCCGTTTCGCCATCCTTGACAATGTTGCGATAAGGCTCAAGGTTTTGATAAATGCCTGCAACACCGCAAGATGCATATTCCAAGAACTTGACATCCGATCTGCCCTTGTTGTATTGCGTGGGAAGAAGGGGAGCGATACCAACATCAATAGAGCCAAGGAAATCAAGGTAGGATTCGATGGATCCGAAGGGTCTGAAATGAAAGCGTGCAGGATCAAGATGAAAGAACTCCTGGGCTAGTTCATTGGTCATGATTGCAAGATGAGTATCCGGGTGGGCATCGAGCCAATTTTGCAAATAGGGTGCAACATGGTAGAGATCTGCAAAGTGACCCGGGGAACCAGCCCAACCAATGGTAAAAGGCCTTTCAACAATATTAGGTAATGGCTGAAGGTGAACCAATTGGTTTGGAAAAACTTCCACATTGCATGAACCCATCTTTGACCATTGTTCAGCAAGATAAGCCGTGCTGGTTTGCACTCCATCAGAAAGGCGCAGGAGTTGCAAGTAAAGCTCTTGAATTTCACGATCCCGCCAACTATTTGCAATCGGACTCCAAGGTTGAAGATCGAAGAAGAAATCGTTGGCTTCGAAGATGGTTAATTTGCCAAGCTTTTTACGCATGCTTAAAAGCGGAATCAGATCCCAATCTGAAAAGAACTGCAGTACAAGTACATCGGCCTTCTCTGCAAGCATTGGAAGTAAATGATGATGAAAATGAACATCAACACAAACCACTCCATCAATCAAACCCATGAACCTTGCGGGAGCATGAATACGATAATGAGCATCGCCATCGGTTCCAAAATCACCAACCTGCACGATCAACATGTCTTAACTCCAATGTATGGCACAGGCGAAAGAGACTTCTTCAAATAAAGAGGATGACTAGGAAAGCCATCCTTCGTCTCCTTCAAACAATGCAATTTATCGCCAAGCAATGCAATCACTTCCTGATGTCTGTCAAGGTGGCTGCCATGAGTGCCCCAAGCTGCAACAATCACCGAGGCATCCCTTGCGATTTCAACGAGCCAGCGATTGTTATCTTTGCCTACTGGATCGCGCTGCGCCTTCATAACAGTAGGAAGGGTCGCCCGAAAGGAAAAGATATTCATCATGCAAAGTGCGCCAAAACCCCAGCGCATCGAATAATCGATGCATCGCGCAACGGTTGGATCGTTTTGGACTTCATCTGCGGTAGAGGGGTTAAGGCCGATAAACATTGCATAACTGGGGTTAGTGAAATCCCATTGGCGCCAAAGGGTGTAGCGATACTTTCTGCATTTGGAAAATACGGTGCTGCGTTCCATGCCGTAGGTACACCTTTGAACTCAAGAAAAGAATGCGCCAAGCTTGACCTTTGCAACAATGCAGGTGATCATGGGAATATCTTACTTTATTAGCAGAAAGAAAACATGGATCACTCGACACAAATTGCAAACGATATCAAAAAAGAAAGCAATCAGCAGGCAGCCAGCCCTAAAGATGCAGTTGCCTACATTGTGTTCGATACCGAAAGCATCCCCGATGGTGAGTTGGTTGCAACGGTAAAATACCCATCCGAAAACCTTTCCCCCGATGCAGCAATCGAAAGGGCACAAGCCGAGGCTAAGGCGAAAAGCTTTTCTGGGTCGGATTTTCTTCCATTCACTTTTCAAAAACCCGTCGCTATCTGCACTCTTACCGTAGACAAAAATTTCATGCCTATCGGGCTCAATTGCCTGGATACACCCCAATATCGCACCAGCGAAATGGTCAAGCTATTTTGGCTGGGCATTGAAACATACAAGCGTGCCAACCTGGTCAGCTTCAATGGCAGAGGCTTTGATCTCCCGCTTTTGGAGCTCGCAGCCTACGATCAGGGAATCTCTGCAACCAGTTATTTCGCAAGCGACAAACGCAGCAGATACCGCTCACCCTACATCGATTTACAAGATGTTTTATCAAACCAAGGCGCGTGCAAATTAGAAGGCGGCTTAAACCTGCTGGCACGTAGGCTAGGGTTGCCCGGGAAAATGGGCATCACTGGGCATGATGTATACCCCATGCACAAGGCGGGCAAATTACAGGAAATCAACGACTACTGTGCCTGCGATACCATCGACACTTATTTCGTATTCCTGCGAACTAAAGTTCTCATGGGCCATGTAACAATTGAACAAGAGAAGAAAATCTTCGAAGACGCAATCGATTGGTTTAAAACCAAGGCGGAAGACTTCCCAGCATTAGGCAAATATCTCGCCAACATCCAACGGGGCAAACCGGTTTGAACCCACCAGACAAAACCTGTAAAGAAGCTAAATATACCGCTCAAATACTTCTTAATCTTGCCACAATTTTTTTAAGCCGGGTGATTGAATATCTATCTGAGCCAAAATATCAGCGACAGAAATATATCCTCTTTCAATAACCTGCGGCTGTAATTGCCCAGAAGGGAAGTAACTGAGCAAAAAAGACTTGAGTAAATGCATCATTTAATAATTTGAGAAAAATATTGGAACTCTTTTGCAGCATCATAACCCACACCCTCGTGAAGCATCGCTCCAAACACGATTCTAAAAGACTCACCTTTTTTGACAGTGTATAGGCTTTTGGCACCCTGCTTCATTGCAGACCTGCCGAAAGGGTTGGCTACAAAAACGCCATAATCCCTGTTATGCCACCAGGACTCACGGAAATTTAAAGGCGAAGCCATCAGGGTGATGCCTTCCTTGTTTTCCTTAGTACTAGAATAGTCGCACCAAGATGCAGCTTTACCCCAAGTGGCCTTTGCGCTTTTCAAACCTAGACTTGAGGTGATGACACCGCTCGCCTTTTCCGTCAAAGCGGTTGCAACCCTAGCTCCAAATCCCATTTCCTCTTGGTCTCCAAACGAAAAATCCACATCATCACTTTTCAAAATTGCATCCCAAACTAACAAATAACCTGAAGGCCTTGCTCGCATCTGAAAGTTGTTACGCATTTTGCAGATTTCTTTTCCAGCCTCGGTTAGAAGTCTGCTTTCCGTTGCAAAAACAATTAGGTCCGTCCCAGCCTTCGGTTCTTCAATAAATTTAAGATGTTCAATACGGCCCTTGTTTCGCCAAAAGTCTGTGCCACTAATATCTCCAAATGCAAGCCAGATTCCAGGGTGCATGGTGTCGTGGTCGATAGCATCCGTTGCTGCAATCGGTGGATGATTGCGGGTTACCTTGAAACCCGATGGCAAAAGCAGATTAGAAAAGTAAGGCCTTAAAATCTTAGGGTCTGCAAAGACAAAATCTGCAACCTTCTTCGTAGCAATCGAAATTTCTAGCCGGTCTTTCTTTAACCCCGCACTAAAACCCATAGGACCTTGACCTGAAACCTCTTGAAAAAGAAACACAAAACCTCCAAAAACAATCATCATTACAACACTAAGCAAACTAGACTTTTTCATTTGACACACCTTTTGATTGCAAAAACTTATGTTCCCAAAAACCTACTTATCCTGATTGTTACCAAATCCGGGTCCACCTGCGCCCACATAACCATTGCTCGCACCCTTTGCATCACCAACCCAGAAAGAATAAAGCGAACCCTTCGTCAAATAAAAGCGCAAGCGCACTGGCTTTCCAGCCAAGCTGGATAAATCCTTTCCACCACGCCAACGAACCATCATCTTCGCACTATCCCCCACTAAGGGCAGACATTTATCTCTGCTAAACTCCTCAATTACTTTTCCCTGCTCATCCATAACTTCAACCTGAAGCCCACCCCGTTGCGATTCAAGATTCACAAAAAGATTCGCTCCCGAAAACTTCAACAGCTTAGTGGTAAGCGAACCCTGAACATCGCCAGCATCCATCGAGGCGAAACCATCCCTTCGCATGGTTGCAAGCCCTGTTGCACCCGAATCTGCAGGCTGCATCGTGCGCCCGGAACAATAAAAATAAAGCTTATCCCCAACCACCAGACAACCCCCACCCACCGACTGCACATTACCCGCATTCCATGCCTTCGGGTCTTCACTTACACCAAGAAAGCGCTCGCGATTACTGCGATCCCAATGAAAACCATCCCTGCTAAAACCCACCAGCACTTCATTTCTTTTATGAATCCCTAACTTTTGGCAGGTTTCATTATCGGGCCCCTGCCAGATAGTAAACAAACCCACCAACAAGCTTTCATAAGGAAACACATCTAAGTTATAAAGCTGGGGTTCAATATGTTTGAACCGAGGATCAGGATTGCGGGGATCGAGCTTATCTGCAGCAACCCAAGGTTGCAGATCGCCCGGAATATAATCACCCTTGGCAACCAAATCCGTGTGCTGGGTCCAACCAAGAACATCTCGTGCATTATTTGCCTCACGATAACAACGAAGCCGATGCACGCCTTCCTGCCCAACATGATCATGCCCACGAATGCTTGCAACCCACAAACTGCGAAACGGATTGTAAAATATTGTAGAACGATCCCACGAAGGCCCCGAAACTTTCACCTCATCAGACCATTTCTTTCCATCTGCAGAAACCCGTAATGCAATATGGTAGGGGGATTTTTTCGTGCGGGCTTCAAACAACTTGAACCGTTCTTTTTCATCATCCGCCTGATGATCAAGCACCACAGTCGCAGCATCTCTGTTAGATTTCAGCACCACATTACTTGTAGGCTCCAAATCAAGTTCCGGGCGCTTCCATTCCACCCCATCTTCAGATAATGCTAGGCAGGTTCTCCCGGTTGCAGATCGATACCACATCATGAACATCTTCTGCTTGGAATCAAACCAGACCCCATCACTAAAAGGAGCTGCAAATGCTGCGGTTTTACTTTTCTCCCATGCCATCTCTGGTTTTAATACAGGCGACTTTTCATGGTACTTAGGTTGATAGAACCGCCTCTTTAAATCCGTTGATTCAATCAAAAAATCATCAATGAACAACTGCCTGCCCAGATCGATGGGAACCACACGGGGCCCGTTTTTCAAGTAAGGTACCGCCATCGGTTCTAAAGATTTCATCTCCTTTGAAGTGCGCAAGGGAGGCCAGGGCGAAGAAAGCTCGATGCCATTGTATAACACCTCTTTCTTCACGACCCCAGACTGTGAAAAACCTTGCGGACCAAATACGGCCAACCCAATCAACACCAAAAATATAATTCTCATGTTATCTCTCTTGAGCCTAAGGAACCGATTATTTATCCAGCACTTTTTTATTCTTAAGCCAGTAGGCGAAGAAATCATAAAGTACCTCATTTGATTCAACTGTGGGCGAATGACCGGGCCGGTTCGACATGAACACCCTGCCCTCGTAACCCAGGAATTTGTTCACCGCAATCAAATGATTGAGTGCCTGCCAACGCGATGGGCCATCTTCCGCACCCCCCGAAACTAACACGGGTCTGGGCGCAAGCAATGCATGCAGTTCATGCAAATCATGCCCCGTTTCAACCAAGGTTTTGTACGGGCCAGTGCGTGGGTTATCCGCTTTTATAACACCAGGCTTACGGCTGACGCCTTTTTCATAACCAAGGTACCAAGGCTCCCAGTAATTAACATTGGATCTTTTTTCATCAAACACAATCCCAGGATCGGACCAAGCAGTTGCTGCAAATTTGTCGTACAAACAAGATCCAAATAAAGCCCACTTGCCACCATAGCTATGGCCTGTCAAACCGATCAATCTCGCATCAACCTCGGGAAGGGATGCAAGCACCTGATAGCCGTTCGCTGCAACATAACCGTGGTAGGTCAGGGGTTGAAGTTTGACATCATCGCGGGAGGGATAATAGCTGTTAGGGTCGCTGCCCAAAGAAAGCGTGACAAAGCCCCGCTTTGCAAGCTGCCAGGCGAAGTCTCGCATCTCCCCTTTTCTGCCTATCCCAGAAAGTGATTCATAAAAGACCACAACAACAGCAGGGAAAGGCCCCTTTCCTTCGGGGATGAGAAGGTATGCATCCTCGGTTTTTTTCCCGGGTGCGACCTCGATGCGAATATGATGCTGCACCACCTTTTCACGCATCTCTTTTTCAAGATACTCTATTTTCGGTTGCTCAAGAATTGCGGGCCAATGCCCCAGCGCATCATTCCAACTCTTTCTGATTTCCTGCCTGCGCTTTTCCCAATCTTCCTTTGTCTTCACCCCTTCTAGCATGGATTTATACTTCCCCATATCGCCTGCGTATTCCTTAGCTGGCTGAGCGAAGGGCTGCAACCTTTGCAATAGCTTCTCGCTTTCCTGAGCGTGTAAAAATGAACCACCCACAATGCACGCACCAAAACAAACAACTGCCAAAGTTTTCATGATTGTTTCCTTATAAACCACAGGAATGAAACCCTAGAATATCACAAGATATCTTTGAGTTACAGAATTTAGTTTTTGTGCGCTTATCAGTAAAAAAGAAAGGAGTATTTTCCGATAGATTCAAGATGCCAACACACTGTGGCATTGTTGAACTTCGCTTTTGGACTCAAAACCTAACTTTTTAGGCTTATTTAAATCTGCCTGCTAACGCTTAAATTCAGCAGCAGGGGCCTCTTTCAAATTGAGTTGGAACCCGGAGAAACCGAAATAGAAGCCACGGTTGTGTGTGGCTCTTTGTCAGGATCTATCTTGCGCGGGGGATAAGAAACGAACTTTAGACCGCTCTTTTTCTCTTGCTCTTTGATGTCTTGAAATATTGCATCAAGGTCATAATTGAACATCGCAGCATGGGCGTCCCGAATGCGTCGAACCTCATCTACAATTGGATCGATCATGGCTTTGCCTCCAAAAGTTCTTCAGGTGTACAGATGATCGGAGCCTTAAGGCCCCTCACCATACAAACACTTTCAATCATGGGTCGCATCGTGGCATTAGCCAAATGCCTGCAGTTCCAGGTCAACAAAAAAGGAATCCCATTCATTGCGGCTACAGCTATATGCAATGCATCGTCCGCAGCTTTTGCAGGAAGCGCCCCCGCCTGAATCAATTCTTTCGCCAATTCCAGCGCCTCCCTCGAGGTTTCAAGTAAAACCATCACCTTTAAT
>DBCB01000282.1:0-20886 GCA_002303765.1 Planctomycetaceae bacterium UBA969 | reverse complement strand
CGCACCCGCCTCTTTCAGAACTAATTGGGAAATACAAAGTTCGTAGCTCGCACGGCGAGTATCCCACCATTCGTGCGTAACTTGTTGATGACCTGCAATCACCACATCGCGATTGGATCGTGCCGTGAGGTAACTCACAATGGTCGTTTCAATGTAAACTCGGTCTGTCATGATTTCATTTTATCCCATTCGAGCAGCCTACCCCGATGGCCCATAATTCAACGCACCCGCACTACCAGTATCCATTAATACCGAACTATGCATATTTTTGTACTATTTGGCATTCGCACAATATAACGAGGTTCATAGCCCATTGTAATAGTATACCGATAATGACAATTTAATTTCCGCTTTTCAATATGTCGTGGCAAGTACAAGTAATGGATGGTGAGTCAATCATTTTTAAATCCTTTCCCATAGCTGTTAGAGATGTTTATTGGTTTGGCTTGATAAGTATATCAAACTTTTTTTGATCAAGATCAAGCAACCGATCGTAAAAAGCGGAATACTTCTCCACTGAAAAACAATCTTATTCAGAAAAAAGGGATGGGATGTTTCCTGAAAGCGAGCAAGTCTCTATTCCCTTTTCTAATGCGCAGTAAAAACATGTCTTCTAACAAATAAAAAGGTTATAATTCCGATCTATGATTTAGTGAACTTCTACAAAGGGTGTTTTCATGAATACTGTTTTATCTTTGCTGATTACCCTCCTATTGGCAGGTCAGGAAACCAAAAGCACCAAGCCAAACATTCTTTTCTTCTTCGCAGATGATCAACGAGCAGACACCATCAACGCCCTTGGCAACAAGACCATCATCACGCCAAACATCGACAATTTAGTAAAGGAAGGCACCGCATTTGAACGGGCCTATATCATGGGCGGATCCCAGGGCGCGGTATGTGTTCCCTCACGGGCCATGATGCTTTCGGGCAAATCTTTATTCAGAATTTCAGAACAGTTAAAGGGCGCAGCTACCTGGCCCATGGCTCTGCGAGATGCAGGTTATGAAACCTTTGCAACCGGGAAATGGCACAACGGCCAGCCAGCCCTTGCAGCATCATTCCCCAAAGCCAAGAGCATTTATCTCGGAGGCATGAGCGGGCAGTTCAACACCCCCGTCTCGGATGTAGGCACCGAGGGAAAGATGATCAACCTTAAAAGCCCCAATGAGCATTGCAGCGAAACCTTTGCTAACGAAGCCATCGACTTCCTGCAAAAGACTCCCAAAGATAAACCCTTCGCAGCCTACATCGCATTCAAATCCCCACACGACCCAAGGCAAGCACCGAAAAAATTCGTCGATATGTACAACCCAAAAGATATCCCCCTTCCTGCAAACTATCTGCCCGAACATCCATTCAACAATGGCGAATTAGTAATCCGTGATGAAAGGTTGGAGAAATGGCCCCGCAGCAAAAGTGCAATCCAACAACACCTTGCAGAATACTACGCCATCATCACCCACGAAGATGAACAAATTGGTAAAGTCATTAAAGCTCTTAAAGACACAGGCAGGTTTGAAAACACTATCATTATTTTTTCCGCAGACAACGGCTTAGCCATCGGCAGCCACGGTTTGATGGGCAAACAGAATGTGTATGAACACTCGGTGAAAATACCTTTGGTGATTTCGGGCCCTGGAATCGAAAAGAATAAACGCAGCCAAGCGATGTGCTACACCTTTGATTTGTTCCCAACTTTCTGCGAGGCAGCAGGAGCGAAAACCCCCGCAAGTGTTGAAGGCAAAAGCCTATGGCCAATTCTAAAGGGAACCGCACAGACACATCGAGAAGAGATTTTCAGCGCTTACCGGGGCCTAATTCGTGGCCTAAATGATGGCCGTTATAAATTAATTGTAAACATCGCAGTCAACAAAACCCAATTGTTTGACCTGCAAAGTGACCCTGATGAAATGAAGGATCTCGCAGAGGATGCAACTCAAAAGACTAGGTTGGATGCTATGCTTACGAAGCTGAAAACATCACAGGGAAACTGGGCGGATAAGCAGGAATTAAAATCAGAGAAGCCCCTGCCCTTGAAGATCGACCTATCCAAAATCCCCGAGGAAAAGGGCAAAGCTAAGAAGAAGTCGTAGTTGCGAGAGAAGTAAAAGAGCCCTCAGCAGAGCTTTTTCGAGGCTCTTAATCTAGTCCAGAAATTTTACCAAATTCTTGGTGTTGTAAAGAGGAATCAGCGGACGGATGATTTCGAATCATCAAGTCCATTTCCGAATGGAATGCTTTGAGTCGAATTAGTATAACTGCCTTCTTTATTGGTTTTTATTATTTTATCTTCTGCGACAAGACGATTTAGCCATGCTTTAGTTTGAGGTAATGAAACCTCAAGTTCGGAGGCTATTTGCGTATCTTTCATTGGTGATATCAAAAGCTTGGAAATAAGATTAGAAACATATAAAAACAATTCTTCAGCAAGGGCGGAATGGGGTTCTTCTGTAGTATTAGTTAGAGCAATTGATTTGAAATTCAATTGTTTAATACTGTCACTTTGAAATTGGCCCGCTTGGAATAAACTTATCGGGGTTGCGTTTTCTTCAATGGAAATAGAAGGTTGGGTGATGTCTGCTTGGGTTTTCCCTTCAACCTTAACAGTCATGCGAAAATCTTTATTTACACCAGTCTTATTTACAAGAGCGGTGAAGTCTGAAGGCGTATTGGGGTTGGGCCAAAGCATGGCCCCTTTTTTAATAAGCCCATCAATCCCGGGAGATCTTTCACCCGTGGATCGTACATAGACAGGGACCATGTGAAATTTTTCAAGTTGTTCTTGAGCCCCGGCCCAAGTGCCTCCTTTTTCTAGATCAGAATTTACGATCAACGAGGCATCAGCCAAAGCATAAATGTATTTGTTTCTTTGCATGGCAAAACCAACAGTAAAATTATCCCGTGGATCATTTGCAGTAATTAAAACAAGCTGATTGTTCATTAGTGGTTCACGGTTGGTGCGGGTCAGTGCTGCTTTTTCAAGGCTATCAGAAAGGAACCCGCATGCGTTACCCCCTTCTTCCAATGATCCTTGCATTGAAGAGATATCTACACCTTTTGCACCGCCAGAAATTATGGTTATTTTTGACCGGGCGGCCAATCGCCCTATTTCCTTTGAGTATTCAATTAAATCATCGTTGACATTTCTTGAACCAACCACAGCTAACCCGCCAGTTTCAAGCAATTTCAAATTCCCGCAACCGTAAATTACAGGAGGTGCATTTTCTTTAAGTTGCGATTTAAGACGGGAGGGATAATTTTCGTCTGCACGGCTTAAAACCCAGATCGATCGTTCCTTCCAATATTCCACAACCTGGCCTAAAAGAAACCCTCTTGCTAAAAGGCGTTCCATTCGGGACTTATCAATAATTGATTTGCAATCATCCAATAATTGATTTGCATTAGTTGATAATAAATCGGCTGGCTTCTTTCCAAGGTCTAGCAAATGCCTAACGACCATTTTATAATCGGCATTAGTCAACAAATCGCTTGAAACACTATTTTTAGATAATAGGAGTGGCGCAGTAAGCAAAAGAATTGCTTGGGTATTTAATGAAAGCTTTTGAGTCATTCGCCTTGTCCAGTTATTGCAAGAGCTAAAGGCCAAACTTGGCCGCTGCCATTATTGCGTAATATCCACGATGCCACAGTGAATGTCCACTTTGAATCAACCGTATCATCAATGAGAAATACGGGCCCGTTATTAAATGGAAGGTTTTTCACATCCAAGGAGCCATCAATATTTCTAGCTTGCTTGATGCTGTTTGCCATTTCTTTTTGAGGGGGCCTTTCCATGGTTTTTGTGATAGCCATGACAAAAGGCAATTTGAGGGCGCTTGCTAACTTCTTTGCGAAATCAGGAACTAAAGTAGGGTTTCTAAGTGAAGGCAAACAGGTAACCCAAGTAGGAAAAGGTTTCGGATTCCATTTTTTGATCATCTCAAGACAAGCATCGACTAATTGATCGCTAAAATTATTTGTTTTGTATTTACCTTCCTGGACAAGTTTCCCCCAACCGTCGTCATTAAAATAACATAAGGACCGACCTATTTCTGCTCGATGCTCCGCTTTGATTAAACCCTTCAATCTGTATGCTTGCATCCCTTCATTGGGCCACTTTTTCCGAGGCTCTAACGAGCGATGAAATCCATACAAGAATTTAAGCCCAAGCCCTTCAAGATTTTTGTCTATAAGCTCTGGTAGGGCCGGTAAAATTTGAGGTTTTATAGTATCTGTGTCGCCATCTAATTCTTTGATAAGAAAGTTCATGTGCGCTCCAAATGGCAACTTAACATATTCTACCATTTGGTTAAGTTCCTTATAGCGCAAATCTGTCAACCGCTTTGCCCTAGACCAAAAATTCATGCTCAAAGCTGATGAGGTTAGCTGCCATTTCCCATCTGTTTTTAAAATAGGTGCGGGCGATTCAAGCGAAAGAATATCTATCGTAGTTTTAATGCGGCCAAGACTTAAATTTACCTTACCACAAAGTTCAGAAGTTGAAAGCCCGTCTGGTTCATCTTCAAACGCAGTTAATATTTCAACTACTTCATTGGGAGTTGGAAAAGCACTTTTAATAAACCATTCATTTATTCTGTAATCTTCTCCACCCTTTAACAAAATTCCATAAGCGGATTTAATTGCCCTGCCCCCTCTTCCAACCTGTTGATAATAACCAACTGCTGAACCTGGCATTTGAAAATGAATGACAAAACTTATGTCTGGTTTATCATACCCCATCCCTAATGCCACGGTGGCTACAAGAGCTTTGACTTTATTTTCAAGTAATGCAGTTTCAAGTTCCTCTCTGCGCTCCGTATCTAATTGCCCCGTATAGGATTCCACATTCAGGCCACGCGATTTCAGCCAATACGCAATGAGTTCAGCATCCTTGACTGTCATGGCATAAATAATGCCAGTCCCTTGCAAGTTTGGCAGGGTCTTTGCAAGCCAATCAAGCCGTTGAGCTTGACCTGGAATTTCAATGGTTTGCAAGGTAAGAGAATTACGGTTAAGATCTCCCTTTAACACTTCTAAATTTGGCCCCAAAACTTCGACCAAATCCCGCATTACGCGGTTGTTAGCTGTAGCAGTGGTGGCAAGAATTCTAAGATTAGGTGGCAGGCTCTTTACAATTCTTTCAAGATAGCGGTAATCAGGACGAAAATCGTGTCCCCAATCAGAAATGCAATGAGCCTCATCAACTATCAGCAAGGAAATCGTAGCAGCAATTTTTGATAGCACCTGCTCTTTAAATTCTTCGTTAGAGAGTCTTTCCGGAGATATCAACAGAATATCAATTTCCTTGCGTGTGATTTTCTCGAATACATCGCCCCATTCGGCCCTGTTATCAGAAGTCACTTTAACTGCACGCAACCCCATTCGCTTGGCTGCATCAATTTGGTTTCTCATCAGAGAAAGTAAGGGAGATACTAGTAAAGCTGGCCCGGCGCCCATTTCTCGGAGAAGTTTTGTAGCTATAAAATAAACGAAACTTTTGCCCCAGCCTGTTTTTTGCACAACTAAGAGCCTTTTACCACCTTCCACCACTATTTTAATTGCTTTTTCTTGGTCTTCTCTAAAAGCAGCATGTGGCTGGCCTGTACCTTTTTTTAAAAGTTCTAAAGCACGATTAGCACTGTAAGTCATATGTGGGCTCCAATTGACAAACATCGGTAAATCTAAAATCTAAATACGCAAAGATCGCTCCAGCCTGCTTTGTAAATAGGCGGGTGAATTTTAAAAATCGCAAACTCAGAATGTAGGTATAACACATTTAGAATCTAATAAGAAGAAAATAGGACGCCAGATGCATTATAATTTTCAAACTAAGAAAAGCGTAGCAATTTCAGCGATTACAAAGCTTCCGCAAGTGGTACACGCCTTTAGCTAGGATCCACAACGCAAGCACTTTACGTAGCATTTCACAGGTAATATGTTCGCTTAACAGGTAAAAAACGACGAAGACCTTTCCCGGGGCTCTGATATATCTATTCGAGAAGCAAAAGGTTTCCGGTCTCTTTAATGTTAGGGCCCTAACTTTAAACCAGGCCGGTGAGGGTTCCTGTTGCGTCTGCAAATTTATTGGTTTCAACGCCCATCTTTTGCAGCATCGTTAGCAATACATTCGACAAAGGCGGGTGCTTATCCGCATCAAACGCAAGGTGCTTGCCATGCTTGAATCCAAGCTTCGCACCCCCAGCCATCAAGGTCGGAATATTCTTGGGTGAATGTTCGCCACCCTTACCTGGATTCATACCCGAGCCATAAAGAATCATGGTTCGATCAAGCATGTTGGAATCAGCTTCAGCAGTGGATTTAAGCATGCCCATAAAGCGAGCCAGACGAGAAAGATGAAACTTATCAATGGTGGCAAGCTTGGAGAGCATGCCTGCATCGCCGCCATGATGTGAAAGCTCATGATGGTTTTCACCTCCGCCACCATGTCCACCCGCTTCTCTTGACCATTCAAAAGTAATGACCCTCGTAGCATCAGTAATAAAAGTCAGATAGGCAACTTCGAGCATGACATCAAGCCACATGGGCCGATCATGGCCATTGCCTGGCTGGCTGCCAAGCTGAAGGCCGGTTTCAGGGACATTGGGTTTGGGAACATCAACCCAGCCTTGAAGTCTTCCGACTTGCTTTTCGGTCTGCCTGACACTCGAAAGATACTCATCAAGTTTACGACGATCATTGGCACCAAGGTTTTTATCAAGGGCCTTGGATTCGGAGGCGATATCATCAAGGATGGATTTGCGTTCTGCATAGCGTTTTAGTGTTGCAGCACGATCACCCGCCGAATCTGGAACGAAGAGCCGTTCGAAGAGTCTGCGAGGAGAATTTTCCGCAGGAAGTGGCGAGCCATTGATATCAAAGGAAAGTGTATGGCTATGCCCCGAGCCACCAGTACCAGACATATCAGATAGTTGAAGTGAAGAAAAACGAGTTTGCTTGCCATGCAGTTCTGCGGCGAGTTGGTCTGCAGAAATAGAGTTCGAATAATCAGCACCAGGCTTGGCTTTAAGATTGGCAGCGGTAAGCCAAGTATCTGCGCCACTATGCCCACCCTGGCTATTGGGATGACCCATTCCAGAAAGCACGGTAAAATCTGAACGGTGCTCTTTCATCACTTCCAATGTGGGTGAGAAAGTATATTTATCGCCCGAAGTTGCAGGAACCCAATCAATAATGTTCACACCATTAGGGATGTAGCAGCAAATCATCCTTGGATGTGGTGCAGCAGATTTATCCCAAGGTTTGAAAGTGGAAGGCGCTGCAGAAAGTGAAGGTGTCATTGCTTCCAACAAGGGAAGAGTGAGAGCAGCACCTGCAGCCCTAAGCACATGGCGACGAGATAAAGGACGGTGAAAAAAGGAAGGCATGATTCTAATCTCCGATGGAATTTACAATGGCTTATTTCGTCGCAAACGCTTCGCTCGCAACAATAAAGTTAGCAAGCGACTTGAGTGTGTATTTATTCTGCTTCATATCAGCGATGGCAGCCTTGACTGCCGGTTGATCAGAAAGCCCCAGCTCCCGCCCATAGGCATATGTCATGAGCTTACTTGCCAAACAACCGAGGAACAAGTCTTCTTTAGCGAGTATTGCCTCTTGCAATCCAGCAACGCCTGTAATTTCGGTACCATCGGGCATGATGGAAGAGGAATCAATAACGGGGTCATTTTTACCGACTCTTCCCTTATAGCCAAACCCCTCTTGATCACGCCATTCACCCGCAGCATTGAAATTCTCTAAAGCAAAACCGAGAGGGTCGATTTTATTATGGCACCGGGCACATTGATCCAACTCGCGATGAATTTCGAGCCTCTTCCGCACGGTGGCTTTATCAATGCCCGGAACCTTCGGTGCGATCTCGCCAGCATTGGCGACGGGTAGGCCGGGGTCTATTCCCATAAGGTTTTTCAAAACCCAAGTGCCCCGCTTAACAGGAGAAGTACGGGTGCCATTAGAAGTTGTGGTAAGAATTGATGCTTGAGTAACGATGCCACCACGATGCGCAGAGGGGGGAACTTCAACCTTGCGGAAGTGATCGCCTTTAACGCCATTGATGTTGTAAAAGCGCGCAAGCCTTTCGTTGATAACCACAAAGTCGGACTTGATGAGATTTCTTGCATCGAGGTCATTGAGCAAAATTTCACGGAAGAAGGATTCCGATTCTGCGACGATGGAAAGTTCAAGATGGCGATCGTATTGCGGATAAAGATCACTTGCAGGCGGGTTGTTACCGACATCGCGAAGGCCAAGCCACTGGCCTGCAAAATTACGAACTAATGCACCCGCCTTGGGGCTCTTTAACATGCGATCTACTTGCTGTGCGAGAATAAGCTTTTCACAAATCTTGCCTGAATCTGCAAGCTTTGAAAGCTCATCATCAGGCATGGTAGACCAAAGAAAATAACTCAGCCTGCTTGCAAGTTGATGGCTGGTAAGGGGTGTTGCTTTGTCTGAAGCTCCGGCACTTTGGGGCTCTGCAAGGAAAAGAAAATTGGGGGAAGCCATCACTGCAATAAGAGGCAGCTTGATCGCTTCGATAAAGGTCTTTTCTTTTCGGGCAGAAGAGTAAAGAGCAAGTTTCGCATCAATTTCCGTAGGCGAGATAGGCCTACGATAGGCATTACGCATGAAGCGGGCAAGCACTTCCCGAGCGTATTCTTGTTCATTGGTAGCCTTGTTAGGCGAATCAAACAAAATGCGTGAATGTGTTTGGGGAGGCCAAGATTCATAGATCGGGCCTTCGATTTCGAACCAATCAATTAAAAGCTCTGGGCGGGCGAAGGTGTCTCTGTTTTGCATCCAGAAGTTTTCAAGCGCAGAGGGAATGGTGTAGGCATAATCAAAAAAGATACCTGCAGATTCGGTAGTAAAGCGAAGATTGAACTCATGGGTTTTAGGCTGATCAATGGAGCCGGGGACATCGAACTCTGCCATCACTTTGGGGGTTGGCCCAAGTTGCTGGCTGAACTTGATGCGGGCGGGGCCGTAATCAAAACGCCTATCTTCCTCGAAATGTTTCATGTCATTTTCAAAGTTTTGAAGATGCGCTTTGGCCCGCTCAGGCTGCTTGGCATCTTGTTCCTCTTGGCGCTTTTTAAGAATCTTTGATGCGGTTTCAACAACTTGGGCCCGATTGGGAATGCGAGTAGCTGCATGAACACGAACAGTATAAATGCCTGCAGTTGGGACCCGAAAATCACGGGCATGCACCGAACCGGCTGCATGATGCATTACAACCCATGCCCCTTCCTGACGATTTTGCCCGCCATTAACCAGCGGATTATTCTTGGGATCTAGGCGCTTGCGCACGCGGTCATTGGAATTGATAGTGGGCTCGAAATGCCATTTGATCATTTTAGGTTGCTCGCCCTCGAACAATGCGCGGTCAAGGATTTGCTGGGCAGCCCCCAAATACATTTCCAGATGAAGGGGCGAAAGGGTCAGCGCACCACCATTGTTATCGAACCCTGCCGCAGGCGGATCCTGGGGAAACGCAGAAGGATCAAAATCAACGCCTACAAGATCTGCAATCGTGTTTTTGTATTCATTGCGATTAAGCCTGCGCAAAATCGGCGTTCGTTCACGCTTAACCAACTCCGCAGCAACAGCCTGTTCTGTAATCCAATCAATGACGGATGCAACAGCCTTGGGATCGGGTTGTTTTTCTTTTTTCGGGGGCATCTCATGGCTGTTAAGGACATTAACCACTTCCCGCCATTTAGATCGGGTCGCAGGGTCGGAAAAATCAATCGATAAAAGTTTGGGATCGGTGGCGAAGCTTCCCTTGGGTTTTTCGCCCGTATGGCACTGGTTGCAATGTGATTTAAAAAAGGGGGCCAAAACCCGATCGTACCCGGATTGATCACCCGCAGCCGCCAACTCACAAGTATCCGCACGCATCAAAAGCGTAATAATCGTTAAAATGCTAAATAGGCAAAGACGCATGGCTAAGAAAATCTCCAAGTGAAGGGTCACTTTTCTCACATAAATTCGTTCAACACGAAGTTGATTGTAGCAGGATAATTATCTTAAAAAACAAGCAAACCTTCTATATTCCGCTGGTGCTTTGAATTTACCTAAGTTAGAATAATTATCAACTGCCTAGGTTCCTGCTTCTTTATTCCAACCAGATAGATTCATGAACACGAAAACTATTCAAAACACGCTTAAGATTTCCATGATTGTTTTAGTGGGCCTGTTTTTCTTACCTTTGACGTCCAAAGGTGAAGAAAAGATGCTTCCACCTGAAACATCCATCGAGAAGGTAATCGACTATTACATCGAAGCCTCATGGAAGGAAAAGAAGCTGAAGCCCGCAGTTGCAGCTGATGATACTGTTTGGCTCAGGAGAGTCAGCCTGGATCTTGCAGGTAGAATCCCAACCGCCTCTGAAGCTAAAGCCTTTGCTGAAGACAAAGACCCCGCCAAGAAACAAAAAACAATCGAAAGACTGATCGCATCGCCATTGCATCTAAGGCATCAGGCCGAAGAAATCGAAACATTCTTAATGAATGGTACCAAGGGTGCCATGAGTGAATACCTGACCAAGGCGATCACTGAAAATCGTTCGTGGGATCGCATTTTCAAGGATATAATCCTTGCGGATGAATCCGATGCATCGAACAAAGGGTCCAGCGATTTTCTTAAAACACGCGTCAAGGATTTAGACAGACTCACCAATGATGTAAGCGTGGCATTCTTTGGCGTGAATGTTTCATGCGCCCAATGCCATGATCATCCTTTGGTTGCAGATTGGAAGCAGGATCACTTCTACGGGATGAAAGCATTCTTTTCCCGAACTTATGAAGTGGGCACTTTCCTTGCAGAAAAAGAATATGGCGTAGTAAAGTTCCTGCCCAACAAAGGAAAAGAAAAACAAGCAGACTTCATGTTCCTTACAGGCAAGACAGTAAAGCCTGCGGGCATGACCGAACCCACCAAAGAAGAACTGAAAAAAGAAAAAGAGATGGTAGAGGAATGGAAGAAAAGCAAAACCCAACCACCCAAACCTAAAAACTCGACTCGGGCAATGTTGTTAGACCTCGCATTGGCTAAGGGAGATCAAGATTTCTTCGCCAAGGCTTTTGTAAACCAAGTATGGAACCGATTTTACGGGTTTGGATTGGTAATGCCCTTGGATCAGATGCATTCAGAAAATCCCCCCAGTCATCCCGAATTGATGGACTGGCTGGCCCGGGACTTCGCAAATAATGGTTTTAACATCCCCAGATTGGTAAAAGGGATGGTTTCCAGCAAGGTTTATGGCCTATCGAGCCGATATGAAGGGGAGAGCACACCGCTGGCAAAAGATTTTGCAATGGCCCGCCTGAAGCCTTTAACCCCAATGCAGATGGGGGTTTCGCTGCGCCTAGCAGGCCAATTCCTCACCGGAAATGATCAGGAAAAGAAAGTTGATGAGATTTCACGTGGTTCCAGAGGACTGGCAGATCAGTTTGCCCAACCTACCGAAGATTTTCAAATCGGAGTTACCGAAGCATTGTTCTTCAGCAACAGCAGTCGATTCCAGACAGAATGCTTAGGAGAAGGAAAAGATAAATTGGTAACAGCAATGACCACCCTTGCAACCCCTGAAGAACAAGCAGACCTTGCGGTTTGGAGTGTTTTATCGCGTGGGGCGACCTCGGATGAAAAAGCTGTTATCGCAGGTTATTTGAAAAAACATGGTGCTAATGCGCAGGATGCCAGCAAGCAGGTTTTGTGGTCGTTAATGGCAAGCCCCGAATTCAGGTTTAATCACTAAAAAGAAAGCGAGTCTCTTCCCATGAATAAGATTCGGAAAAATTATTGTGGCTCGAATGAACACAATGTATCCCGCAGACAGTTTTTAGGAACTGCGGCAAGCGGCATAGCAGGTTCATCCCTCTTGGCCCAAAACGCCTTATCTGCTGAACTAAAAAAACAAGGCAAGAGTATGATTCTCTTGTGGCTTGCGGGGGGCGCCAGCCAGTTCGAAACATTCGATCCAAAACCAGGCGCAATTACCGGCGGCCCCTTCCAGTCGATTCAAACTTCGACCCCAGGTGTACGCATTTCCGAACTCATGCCAAAGATGGCTGCACGCTTTAAAGATACCTGCGTGATTCGTTCGCTGAATACCAAGAACGGCGATCATGGTAGCGCATCGCAATTGATGATGCGGGGCCGTAAGGATGAAGCCTCATTAAAGTACCCCGATATGGGTGCAGTTTTGGCTCGTGAATTGGGCAAACCTGAAAGCCAAGTGCCTGATTATGTTTCCTTCTATTTGCAAAGTGAAGGTCGCAACTTTTCGGGCAGCGGATTCCTAGGCGCTCGCTTTGGCCCCATGGAACTTTCCAAAAGTGTAATGCCTGAAAACATCAACAAGCCTGATCATATCAGCGAAATTGATTTCCAAGATCGCATGGCACTTCGCAACTTGTGGAGCAAGAACTTTGAAAAAGGAAGATCATCAGGCACTCTTGCCAGCCATCAGCAGGCTTTTCTAAGAGTCAATGGTATCATGGATAGCCAGAAGCTTTTCGATGTGGCTAATGAACCTCAGAAAATCCGCACTCAATACGGGCCAACCCAGTTTGCAGAACAGGTTCTTATTGCTCGCAGACTGGTTGAATCTGGTGTGCCTTTCGTTCGTGTTGGCCGCGCTTGGTGGGATAGTCATGGCCAAAACTTCGAAACCCATCAGGAACTTGTCCCCGAATTGGATCATGTAATGGCAACATTGCTTACCGACCTTGAAGATCGGGGCATGTTGAAAAACACACTCGTTGTAACGCTATCGGAATTTGGCAGAACTCCTGGAATTAATTCCAGCTTGGGTCGAGATCACTTTGCCAACGCTTGGAGCTGCTCGTTATCGGGTTGCGGAATCAAGGGTGGTTCGGTGTATGGCAAGACCGATGAAAAGGGCGATAAAGTAGTGGAAGGCGAAATTGGAGCTGCAAGGCTCTTCGCTACCATCTACAAAGCCTTGGGTATCAACCCCCAGAAAAACTATTATGTTGGCTCGCGACCTGTTCCACTTACCGACCCAGGCACCGAACCTGTCAAGGAAGTATTGGCATAACCCTTAATCGAGGCAATCATGAATTACACAAGTTACAAGGTTGATAAGAATCTAGGCAGGCCAGATATTCTCTTTGCAGTCGCCCGTATTCCAAACTCTAGCAAAGCCTATGTTGCTGGTTCGGATTTCAAAATCCATGAAATCGATTTTGATAATGCCAAGCCTGATATTCGTTCCTTCCCTGCGCACGCCAGCTATATCACTGCGTTGGTTCTCAAGGATGACACCTTGGTTTCAGGCGCTTACGATGGCAAGCTTTCGTGGTGGAAAGCCTCTACAGGCGAAAAGATTAAAACTTTAGACGCCCATAAAAAATGGATCAGGCAAGCTGCGATTAGCCCAGATGGCAAGCTATTCGCCTCGGTCGCAGACGATATGGCCCTCAGAATCTGGGATATCAAAGACGCAAAAATGGTCCGCGAAATGACGGGCGAACATAAGCCACTCACCCCCAACGATTTTCAATCCATGCTTTATGCGTGCGCCTTCAACAGCGATGGCAAATTAGTTGCAACCGCTGATAAAACTGGACATATCGTAGTTTGGGAAACCCATACCGGCAAGAAAGTTGCAAGTATGGAAGCACCCATTATGTACACTTGGGATCCCAATGCCCGAAGGCATTCCATCGGCGGGCCCAGATCCGTTGCTTTCTCGCCAGATTCCAAACTGCTCGCAGTTGGTGGCACAGGCAAAATTGGTAACATCGACCACCTAGAAGCCAACGGTCGTATCGAAGTATTCAATTGGGAAAAGAGCGAACGAGTCCATGAGTTTGTAACTGATAAATCCAAGGGCTTGGTCGAACACCTCGAGTTTCATCCCGATGGCAATATTCTTCTTGGGGCGGGTGGTGCAGGCGAAGGATTCCTAGCCTTCATCGATCTCAAGGAAAAGAAGGTCGCTCATCAGGAAAAAGCTGCAATGAACATTCATGCTATTGCCAGTACAGATGGCATGAAGTCACTTCTGGCAGTTGGCCACCATAAGATATTGCACTTTAAGATGGCATAAACAAAAGCTTCTTTCAGAGCAGGATTCGTAAACATCGGTTTTGCAGCTAGAAACAAAAAAGGCTCCGGAGTTATCTCCAGAGCCTTTTGTTTTTGCGAAGCGATACTTTAGTAGGGAGGTATTACCTGACCATCATCACGCTGAGCCAAAAGAGCCAAGGTTGCTTGTTCAATTGATCTTTTCCGGGCAAAAGCCACCCCTTCCTTTGCGCTTGAAAAGAATGGTTTGAGCACAGGGCATTGGGAGGTTTTCAGGGTCCGCTAAACAGGTGTTATAAACATAAAATGCAGATTGGTTTTAATGAATTGTTTCAAACAAAAAACTTGGCTCCATCATGTTGGGATTCCAGGGTGCATGGAGCCAGATTATTGGTAACTCACAGGGGATCTAAAATTGACCAGTCCTGATGCCAAGTTTAAAAAGAAGTTGGGTGCATAAAGTTGATTTCCTTCTGTTGTTTGTGGCATATAAATGCGGTCAGGTGCGTTGGTTCCTGTTATTGGTTGATGATTAGCCTGCAAAACCAACACATTTTTCCACAAATAGCTTTTCAGGGCATCCCGATTTTCCTGGGTGTCTGTGCCGGTCCCAATATTGTAATTGCCAAAAGCAGCCATAACAGCGTTTACCTGTTGCTGAGTGTTAGGGGTTGGATATTGTGCATTTGGCTGGGTACTAAGCAGTAGGTCGACATCTAAGTCAAAGGTGTTCCTATTCATGACAAGAAGGTTATTTGCCGGGTTGCCACCACTGGCAGAATCCAAAATACTCCTTTCTGCCAAAATTCCCAACTGAGCCACCTTCAAGGAAAGGAAAGGATCACTTATGTTTGGAAGATCGTATACCAAAAGGTTAACCTCTGGGTTTAGAAGGAATATTTGAGACCAGCGATGATGGCCATCAACCAGGTAAGTCCCATTGTAGCCTGTAATAATAGGGCCAGCCGGGGTAAAGGTTCCGCCAGCCAAAGCTTCATAAATGATTTGTATGCCGTCTGGATTTCTAAGAAGAAATTCCAGTGATTTAAATACATCAATTTCATTCTGGGTGGGCCTTAACTGCTTGACGCCAAAAGCAACCCGGTTCGAGGGGACAACTTCATCCGAAGGTAGTCCATCCAGCAACCCCCCTCTCACCATGGAAAGGAATCCCTGCTTGTTTGGGTTTTGATCATTCACGCTTGCAATGAGGGATTGAACAAAAGTGACATAATCCAGATTCAGGAGGCTCTGGTACGAGGCAATGTCTGGGGCTTGGGGCAGGATTAATTCGTGAACGACGGTGGGAAAAATTCCAGATGTCGCGGAATGGGAGCCTGCGTAAAATTCATAAACAGGAGTTGGTGCGGATGAGCTAAACACCTTGATATGAGGGGCGCCACCAATGCCTGCTCCGGTAATCAAGTCAATGTCCCCATTTCCATCAGCATCACCCGTGCTAACACGAACACCTCCGGTGAATTCATTGGCATAGGCAAAAAATTGGCTGATCAAGCCGCCGGTGCTTGCGTTCCATCTTGCCACCACAGGGCCCCCGCCACTGCCAGCACCAGTGATCACCTCAGGGCTGTTATCATGGTCAATGTCGCCAATGGCAACATAGACACCCCCTGTGAAGTCTTTTTCATAGGCAAACCAGGATGCAACCAGACTATTGTTGGCACCATCAAAAATTTTCACATGGGGCCCGCCCCCCGGACCTGCTCCCACAATAATTTCGGGGATTAGGTCGCCATTGATATCCCCGAGTGCAACTGTAACCCCGCCCGTAAAGGAGGGCTCAAAAGCAATGAATGATTTAAGAACCTGAAGGGTTCTTCCATCAAAGATCTTTACATGGGCACTGCCGCCCGCGCCGGCGCCAGTGATAATATCAGAAATGCCATCAAGGTTGAAATCTTTTGCCGCCACATAAACACCACCTGTAAATGACGCATCATAGGCAAAAAAGGACCTTTTAATTTCCCCGGTTTGGGCATCAAGCATTGCAACCGCAGGTCCACCCCCAGGGCCTGCTGCTACAAAAATTATGGGGGCAATTTCAGGTGGCAGTGTAGGATCAATGGAATTAGGCTTGTAAATTTCGCCCCTGGCTGTACGAAGTTCCCCTGTAAAATGGGCAAAAGGAACGGTGATTCCATATTGGCCAGCATTGGCAGGATTAAAAAAGCCAACAGTGCTGCCGAGAGCATTAATGTCCTCCACATTTCCCAAGGAGGCCCCCACTGCAAATGCAGAAGGGCTTACAGGGACAATTCTTTGCTCGAGAGGGAAAAGTTCCAGAATGGTCGATGAGGATTTATGGAAATTAGGGGTGGTTATTTTAAACGGATTAAAAAATGATAAAAACCAATTATTCATGGTGGTTCCTTGATTATACTTGAGCAAATTAAATTTAAATATTTTAAATTTAAAAGATTAATATTGTCAGGTTAATCTTACAAAGATACGGGCTTTGCGTCCAATAAACCAACGGCTATGGGGGAAATGTTGGTAAATCAGGTCTTTTTTTTCTTAGTATCAGGAAACTTTACTTAACACGGAGGGTTTTTCCCAAACCGGTCCTTCCCCGGTGGTCTACAAGGTAATTCCGGTCGCCGCCAATCAAAACATTACACCAATCGAGGGTGTTGAGTTCAGCGACACTCTCAAAGGTTTCAATATTGCACTTTAAGATGGCATAAACAAAGGATTCATTCTGAGCAGGATGCGTAAGCATCGGTTTTGCAACTACAAACAAAAAAGGCTCCGGAGTTATCTCCAGAGCCTTTTGCTTTTGCGAAGCGATACTTTAGTAGGGAGGTATTACCTGACCATCATCACGCTGAGCCAAAAGAGCCAAGGTTGCGGTGGCAATTCCTGGGGTCAAGGCACGAACGCTGGCATCACAGAAAACAAACTGCACCACCCCGGCATGGTAACTACCAAATATAGAATGGTAATTAGTACCGGCAGATCCCGAGGTATCGGTGGGGCTCATTGCTAATGGATAGCTTGGGCCTGCCACCCTGCAGAAATTCCATTCAAGATCGCCATTATAAATCGAGCCATCTCCACCATTACCTGATGGAGCTCCCATCCCAACCCCAAACCATTTCGCTGGGATGTGTTTTTCACCTATGAGGAAGGTGTTACTAGTTCCATCTGAAATATGATTGAAATTAAATTCACCCATCAGAGTGCCGTTCGGAGACTTCTTGGACATACCGTTGGCGCCATTACCATCGCGCCAATTATCCCAGGGCGTGACACCACTGGGGGCATTATATCTTTCCTGACTCCCAGAAATGGTATTGTAATCTGCACAAGAACCCGGAGTATGCGTCCCAGTGCCAGCATCCCCAGAAGTACTTACTTTAGTGGTTCTAGGATAGGAAGGGCAGAAGAAGGATTTTACTTCCTTGGTACGGGGATCGCCATTGGTGGTGGGTTGTTGGTAATATTGCTTGGTAAGATCAAATTGCTTGTAAAGATTTTCCTGTTCCATGTAAGGAAGAATCAAAACAGCCCAAGTTAGGTGCACATCCTTAATCCGCGAAGGCGGAAAAACACCATAGGTGCTTTGGAAATTGTGAACAGCAAGGCCCATTTGCTTGAGATTATTCTGGCAGGTGGATCGTGCAGCAGCTTCCCGTACCTTTTGTACTGCGGGTAAAAGCAACCCTATTAATATTGCAATGATTGCAATCACCACCAGAAGTTCGATCAGGGTGAATCCTTTTCGTTTTGCCTGTGTTTTCATAATTCTCTCACAAAATAGGACTATAAAATTAAAATAGCGAGTTTCCAAAAACTTATTAATTCACTCGGTTTATTCAGCAAGAATAATGAAAAGAAAGAATATTTCTTTAAAAAAGCTGGAGCGAATAATCTATACTGTTATATTAAATTCGATTCATGCAAATTACAAGTCTTTTTAACTGATGGATGTCGAAAGGTTGAATATCATGGTCAGGAATATTGCTTGTTTAATTCTTTTAATGTCAATTCTGGTTGGCTGCGATACCAATGATAAGCCAGTATTTCCTGTTTATCCTGTCAAAGGAACTGTGAAATATGCTGATGGCAAGCCCCTGACCGACGGCTGGATCGAGTTCACTTCCATGGCTGGCGAAACCAAAGGGCGTAATTCTAACAGCAAAATCGACAAGGATGGCAATTTCGAAATGGAAACCTTCGCCCGGGGTAAGGGCGCATACGCTGGCCCCGTAACCGCAGTCATCAGCGAACCTGCTTCGGAATTCGATCCTGAAACCGGTGGAGTTAAGAAATCAGATGTTAAAGTTCTCGAGAAATACAAGAACTATGAAACCAGTGGCTTGAAATATGACATCGAGAAAAAAGATAACACCCTCAACATCATTATTGATAGAAAGTAAAACCTTTATGATGCGCTTTTGCACTTTTTTAGTCCCTTTGGTTTTTATCATCGGGTGTGGCGGGCCTAAAACTCTTCCTGTTAATGGAACGGTTGTTTTTACAGGTGCCACTGAAAACGCCAAGGAACTCGCTGGGTACAACATCACCATCGAACCAGAAGCACCCAATGCCGAAGGCAAGAAACATTCAGGCTCTGGAGTAATCGGTGCAGATGGCACATTCAAAATCTCCACCTTCGATCTAAATGATGGCGCAGTACCAGGCAAGCACAAGGTTGCTATAACTCCACCCATTCTAAATGGTGATGGCCCTGCCCCCAAGCCGTTGATTGCATCCAGATATGGCGATCTCGGAACTTCCGGGCTTATCATCACTGTGGAAGCTGGGAAACCAGATATCAAACTTGAAGTGTCAAAGAAATAAACTAATCGGGCAGGGTTAAAACCTGCCCATCTTCACGATTTGCAAGCCGACCCAAATTGGTGGCATCGATTGAATTATTTAGCGCTTTTACAGAGCCATCGCCCATCACAAACTGACAAACTCCACTATGGTAGCTGCCAAAATTAGATGCAGTCGTATCGGTAGGCCCTTTTGCAAGTAGCGCACCCACGCCCGCTTTTCGCGCTGCAGCACCATGATCCCCATTAAAAATCGAAGTATCCGGCGTAATACCAAATTTGGAATTTGGAATGTGCTTTTCGCCAATGAATATTGTCTGGCTTAGCCCATCAGAAATATGTTTGAAACCAAGTTTGCCGCCCATGTAAATAAAGGCACCATTGGCAACAATCGCACCTGCGGGGGTACCAGGAGTTGACAACATATTTTGAGTATAATCAATGTAACCCGAAGGATCACCAGTGCTGGCAGCATAATCACCACATGCTCCTGGGTTATTTGGCCCTGTTGGAGTCATTTGGTTTTCATCACCTTTAGTGCTAGCCGTATCGCTACTCGATGCGGTTCTTCTGGATGGGCAGAAATAAACCTTTACCGGTTTAGTCCTTACCGAAGCAGGGGCATTGTAATAATCATTGGCCCCTGTTTTAGTTAGGCTCCATTGTTCAAACAGGGCTTTTTCCTCTAAATAAGGCAGAATCAAAGTGGCCCAAGTCCAGCCAGTATCGACCCTGCTATAGGGTATTTCAGTGTAGGAATCGTGAAAGTTATGAACCGCAAGGCCCATTTGCTTCAAGTTATTCTGACAGTTGGCTCGGGAAGCAGCTTCTCTTACCTTTTGCACCGCAGGCAGCAATAAGCCAATTAATATTGCAATGATTGCTATCACCACTAAAAGTTCAATCAGGGTAAAAGCAGCTTTAACAGTTTTAAGATTTGGCATGGATAAAGGCTCCTAATTAATAAAGTGATTACTTAATGCTAACCCCTACAATTTAATTGTAAAGCATCATTATATCACTTTGTATTCTTGGATTGCTACCAATTGTTTTAATTGCAATCCAATGCAAATACAGTCATATTGAGTTCAGGCTTTTACTAATACGATTAAAGCCAACCTACCAGAAGTTGTTTTAGGATGCTTCCCCATGAAAAATTTCATCTTCTCAGTGATTACGTTTTTGCTTTTAAACACTCTGGCTTCTGCGCAAACCGCAGTTTTTAAAGCTGGTGCATTTGCCCAAGATATCTCGCCAGAGGAATTGCCCATCTCGATTAATGGCAACATGAAAGATGGAAAAGCAAACATGGTGCATGATCGTATTCATGCCCGCTGCATCGTTCTAGATGATGGCATAACGAAATTGGCATTGGTGGTGTGTGATTCGTGCATGATCCCACGCGAAGTTTTTGATGCTGCAAAAAAAACCGTCGCTGATAAGATTGGCATCCCTGCAACCAACATACTTTGCTCTGCAACGCATACCCATTCAGCGCCAACCTCAACCGGGGTTTTTCAAAGCGAGCCCGAGAAAGATTACCCTGCGTTTCTTTCGAAAAAAATCGCCCAAGGTATCCTCGAAGCTCATAAAAGAATGGTGCCCGCCCAAATTGGCTGGGGGGTTGCCTCCGACCCAACCCAGGTTTTCAACCGCAGATGGTTTATCAAACCTGGGCAGATGAATACCAATCCCTTTGGCGAAACAACAGATAAAGTTATTATGAACCCCGGTTATCAAAATGCCCGCGTTGATAAATCTGCGGGGCCGGTTGACCCAGAAGTTTCCGTGCTTTCCCTAAAAACAAAAGAGGGTAAACACATCGCCCTTCTTGCAAACTATAGCCTTCATTATGTGGGTGGGTTTCCAGCCATTAGTGCTGATTACTTTGGCGCCTTCGCTGAATCTATTGGCGTTCTTTTAGATGCAGATCGATCTTTTGTTGGCATCATGAGCAATGGCACCAGTGGTGATGTGAACAATGTAAACTTTGGAGGAATGGCAC
>DBCB01000085.1 GCA_002303765.1 Planctomycetaceae bacterium UBA969 | reverse complement strand
TCCTGTGGTTCCTTTTGCTCCCCGGAATTTCATGTTTTCGATACGATAGCTGACTTCATGGAAATCCATGAGGAAATCCTGAGCCCATAGGCATGCTCTTTTTCCAACGGTAGTTAATTGCGCTGGTTGGAAGTGCGTGAACCCAAGAGTTTCCATGCCCGCATACTTACGGCTAAATTTTGCAAAGTGATCGAGCAACCCAACCAGCGAATTTTGTAATAGGGTAAGCCCCTGTCTCATAAGAATGAGTTCCGTATTATCCGTTACAAAACAACTGGTTGCACCAAGATGAATGATATCCCGTGCAAGGGGGCAGCATTCTCCATAGGCGTGGATATGCGCCATTACATCATGGCGGAGCCTTTGTTCGTGTTCTTCAACCCGGGCAAAATCGATGTTGTGAATATTTTTTTCAAGTTCTTTGATTTGCGGTGGAGTAATGCGTGGAGTGGTGCCATCTTCGGAAAGAAGGCCTAGTTCCATCTGGGTTTGGGCTAGTGCAACCCAAAGTTTTCGCCAGGTGGAATACCTGTTTGTAGGGTTCCAGAGCGCAACCATTTCTTTGCCCGCATAGCGCTGTACCAAAGGATTATCGTGAACTTGAGTCGTTTCCATAAAGTTTTCCAAGAAAAATAAAGAGTGCAGTGTGTATTCGCTATGAATGCTCACCTTTTCGGAATCGCCAAATAACCAACTTTCATCATCAAAGTATTGTAAAGAATTGTTCTGAAAAAACTTCTTTTAATTGAAAGGATGCTAATGTTTATATTAGTAACTCAAAGGCATCGGGTCAGGAGGACATTTTACGATGAGGCTTATTTACAAAATAGTAATGGTGGCTGTGATTGGATTTATTGGGCAAAGTGCAATTGAAAATCGTGCAATAGCTCAAACAAATGATGGAAACTTGCAAAGGTTTTTCCATTATCCATACTATTATTTCCCACACAATTATTGGCCTTCTATGGGGCCAAAATGGCCTGAGAGACCCGGCCAGCCTTATATGCCGCCACCTGCATACATGGCGAACCCTCCTTTTAGAGAGCCCCATTGGCGCTACGAAAGTCAAAAACCCCAGAAATATTATAGTGGTTTCCACTTCTGGCTAGATCAGTTCTAAATAGCAAATTGATATACTTTAAAAGGAAGACCTAATTAATATTGGGCCTTCCTTTTTGCATTTATTGCTTCAGTTTGCCATAATTAATATTGATTTCCAGCAATCTTAAAGAGGCCTTAAATGTCTAAACCAGAGCCCGGGGAAAATCCTGCAAAAGATAAAAAAAAGCCAGTCGCATCCAACCAAATCGATGTGCAAAGCGTTGCTGAAAAAGTAACTGCGAACATTGAAAAAGTAATATTGGGGAAGCGCAAACAGATTCTGCTGGCTCTTGCGGCTTACCTTGCAGAGGGGCACATACTCCTTGAAGATGTTCCTGGTGTTGCGAAAACCATATTAGCTAGGGCGATTTCCCGCAGTGTTGGTTGTGTCTTTAAAAGGGTCCAATGTACCCCCGACTTGCTTCCAAGCGATATTAATGGGGTTTCCATTTTTAATCAGAAAACATCTGAGTTTGAATTTCGGCCAGGCCCTATTTTTGCTCAAACTGTTCTTGCAGATGAAATCAACCGTGCTACCCCACGAACCCAGGCTGCACTTTTAGAAGCCATGGCTGAAAGAAGGGTGACTGCGGATGGCCAAACCTATAACCTTAAGCCACCCTTTCTAGTAATAGCGACTCAAAATCCGGTGGACCATGAGGGAACCTTTCCATTACCTGAAGCTCAATTAGATCGATTCTTAATCAAATTAAGTCTAGGATACCCAACCATTGAAGAAGAAGCCTTGATGCTTAAAAGGTTGCAGTTTGGCCACCCGATTGATGATGTTGTGCCCGTCGTTAGTTCTGCAGACTGGATGGCTTGCCAGGAAGTGGTCAGGAAGATTCATTTGGATGATCAAATCCGAACCTACATTCTTGAGATCGTTCATGGCACCCGGGATAACGAAAATATTTTATTGGGTGGAAGTCCTCGGGCATCGCTTTCGTTGCAAAGGGCGGCACAAGCAAGTGCTGCAATCCAAGGAAGAACTTTTGTGGTTCCGGATGATGTGAAAAAGTTGGTTGCTCCAGTGCTTTCACATCGCATCATTCTCAAGCCCGAAACCCGACTTAGGAAAATTAAAACGGAAGATGTTATCAATGATGTTTTAGATGATATTCCTGTTCCTGTTTCCTCGGATTATCACACTGAAAAAGATTACTTCTAATGTATTGGCTCCTTGGAATAACCCTGATCGGATTTTCTGCCCAAGTTTTGGGCTCAGGGCTTCTTGCATTCTCTGCCTACTTAATGTCATTAATCTTGATAAGCAGTCGGATGTTGGCTTGGCATTGGGCGAGCGGGTTAAGAATTGAAAGAAAAATGCGCTGCACCCTTGCAGAAGTTGGCGATAAGGTAAGAGTTAAAGTTCTAGTCCGTTATTTGGGTTTGATCCCAATCCCATGGGTGATTTTAGAAGATTTGTTACCTGAAGATGCTGTTGACTCTCGGCATCCTTTCTTAAAATTAAAAGGTAAAAGGCTTAAAGTCTTATCGATGTTTTCGATGCAAACAGAAGAGTTTTCATATTCTCTGGAATGCATGCATCGGGGCTTTTTTCAGATTGGACCCGTGTTTGCAGAAACTGGAGACCCTTTTGGTTTCATGCGAAGATATCGCATCGGATGCCAACCTTTTTATTTGCTCGTGCTTCCCAAGATAACGCATTTGCTTGGTTACGATTTAACCTCACGCAGGCCGATTGGCGAAATTCAAATGGTTATGAAAATATTCGAAGACCCTACCCGGATAGCGGGGGTTCGGGATTATGAACCGGGCGACCCTATGTCCCGTATCCACTGGAAAGCCAGTGCCCGAACAGGAGTGTTTCAGTGTAAAATATTCGAGCCAACCTGCCTTGCTGGTGCGATGATCTTATTAGATTTTCATGAATCAAATTTTCCACCACGAGGTGAACCATTTCGCTCGGAACTTGCAATCGATGCTGCGGTCTCTCTTGCCCATGCAGTTTGTTTGTTGAATCAACCATTTGGAATTGGAACTAATGCCACCGATGCTGCATTCAATGTTCAAGAGAATGAAAGTGAACCTGAAGTTGATACTCGGGCAGAAGCTCGAACTTTTATGCTTGATAGCAGTAGGCCAAACCATTTGCAGCCAATGTTTTTACCATCACGAAGAGGTGTTGAGCATTTGCAATTGTTAAGGGAAATGATGGGCCGTGCGCTTAAATCAGATTCCCTCAAATTCTCTGAAATGATTAGAGAAGTCTCGATCCATTTGCCCAGAGATTTAACTCTTGTCGCTGTTCTTTCAGGTGTAACCGAAGAAACGGCTATGACACTCGGGAATTTAAAACAGCAAGGGTTTGCTGTCTCTGTTGTTTTAATTCAATTTGATGATGAGGGCTTGAACCGAGCTTTTAAAAAATTGATTTCTAATGGTATCCGCGAGATTCGCCATGCCATTGATCAAGAGTCTCTTCCCCAGCTTTGCAGATCCCAGATCGATCGAACTTCTCCTTTAAGCCTTGTCTAGGAAACGCACATGGCAGAGAAAAAGGCATATGCTTATCGCGATAAACCTGAAGTGCTGGATCAATTGGTAAGTACGATAGGGTTGGTGTTGATTGTTTTTCTGATGGTTTCATTAACATTTTTTATATTGGCTCGTTTTTCCCTTTCATCTAAATGGACTTCATCACATTGGCTTTTATTTTGGGAAGTGTTTGCTACTGTTCTGATTAGCCGTATGTTTCTTATCGATGATTTGAAAAAGGTTGCAGGTCGTTATAGCTTCGTATTTGGAATGGTTATTTGGGTTCCGTTTGCTTTACTTGGAGAAGTGGAAATTCTTGGAATTGTTACCGCTCTAATGATTTTTGTTGGGTGGTTTACTTACAAGATTACCTGGGATGTGACAGATCTTGGTGAACGAGAAGAGGATGAAGATGGATTGCTTGCTTCAGTGGGTTTGAAAAAAGAGTTGAACCCGGGCAATAAAAAGGTTTCAGAATCTTGGGGCGATACTAGAGAGGAAAGCACTGAATTTAATCATGAAGCGGAGGAAGTGCTTGCGGAGTTGGCTAAGGAAAAGCCTAAGAAAGTTAAGGGCGGAAAAGGTCGCGGTGTCTGGGTGCTGTATTTTTTATTTGGTTCAATACCTGTTTTTGGATTAGGTGGGTCAACTCAAAATAGTACTGACCCAAATCTTGGAAAATACTTTTTG
>DBCB01000108.1:20271-21125 GCA_002303765.1 Planctomycetaceae bacterium UBA969 | reverse complement strand
CATGGGTAAAATCAGCGGCCCGCTTTTAGACCGAATCTATCTACATATCGAAGTACCCGCTGTTCCATTTCAAGAACTAACAGCTTTATCTGATGGAACATCCAGCACTCTCATGCGTGAACAAGTCAACTTGGCGAGAGAAAAACAGAGCCAACGATTTGGCAAATCAAATTTTATGCTTAATAGCAGAATGAATTCTAAACAAGTTCGAAAGCATTGCGTTCTCAACAAGGAAAGTAAATCATTACTACAAATCGCAATGGAAAACCTTGGCCTTTCTGCTAGGGCACACGATCGGATTTTACGTATGGCCCGTACAATTGCAGACCTAGAAGAAGCAAGCGAAATTCTTGCCCCACACCTTATCGAAGCTATCAGCTACCGTAGTTTGGATCGAAAACTCTGGATGAAATAGATTATTTCCCATTTGCCCAAATGGTTCTTCCGCCATCTACAGGTAATTCAATTCCGGTAATAAATTCGCTTTGGATCAGAAATAACACGGCTCGTGAAATATCCTGGGGTGAACCTTCAGAACGAACGAGAGTAGCGTCGATTGCTTCTTGTCGCTCTTCCAAGGGTAAATCGAGGGGTAGCATAACTGGCCCAGGAAGAATGCAATTAACCCGAACTTGGGGATTTCTACTCCCAAGCTCCACCGCCAAACTTCGCGTAAGCGTTGGAATCGCCCCTTTTGTGGCAAAGTAAGCACTATAGCCTAGATATGGCCTATCTTGAGCCCAATCACCAATATTAATAATATTTCCGCCTTCGGGTTGAGCGATCATCATAAGACCCGCCAACCTAGAAGGAAGAAAAGTAGCCAAAATATTTGCTTCAAAATGCCGGGATAC
>DBCB01000108.1:9132-20235 GCA_002303765.1 Planctomycetaceae bacterium UBA969 | reverse complement strand
CTCCCAAATCGAAGCACAATTCACCAAAGCGTCTAGGCGCCCAAATTGCATCTTTATTTCATGAAACATTCTCTCAACATCAGATTCCCTTGCTAAATCAGCCTGAAAGATCGTAGCCTCAATCCCAGCCTTATTTAATAATTCTGCAGACTGTTTTGCTTCAAGAGCCGATGTTCTATAATGAATACATATACGATATCCGATTAACCCCAGAGCATGAGCAACATGCCATCCAACTCTTTGTTTTCCACTGCCTGTTATAAGGGAAACTTTCTGAGGCATAATAATCCAACCCTCTTAAATAGAATATTTAAAGTTTGTAGCCATTCGCCAAACCTGAGTTTATCATAAACTATGTTTTGCTAATTTATCTTTAGAAGGAATATCCGAATGGAACCAATGCTGTATGCATTTTATATCATCTTGGGAATTGCATTCATGAAAATGGCAATTCTTCTTATACTTTGCAAAGGAAATTTTAGTAATCTTGCAAATGCGATCACTACATTTTTTTCAGTCTTAGCCCACGGCAAAACTCCTCAAAAAGAAAAAAACAGTAGCATTCCCAAAGTAGAAACTAAGGTTAATGCGGACCTAATCTGGCCGCTTTATTTACTGCAAAGAGAAGCCAGACTTATCGACTTTTTACTTGAAGATATCAGTTCCGCACCTGATGACCTTGTAGGGGCAGGTGTTCGTGAGGTGCATACAAAATGCAGGAAGTACCTTCTTGAAAAGTTAACCCTACAACCAGTTATTTCCCAAGAAGAAGGGGCTCGAATTACTCTTGAATCGGGATTTAATCCTAGCAAAATAATGCTTACTGGCTTTCTCGAGGGGCAACCTCCCTACAACGGAATACTTAAACACCAAGGGTGGCAGGTAATATCTTCCCTGATTCCGGAAGTAACCGATTCTTTCCGAAAGAATCCCGTCCTTGCACAAGCTGAATTAGAAATCCCCCAAAAGTAAGCAGAACAAAACCATGGCAAATTCACGGTTCTCAATTGGTATCGACTTAGGCACTACAAACTGTGCAATGGCTTACATTGATTCTCAAAAAGAGGATGGAACTGCTGAAGTACTTAATTTGCCTCAAATTGTTCAGCCCGGAGTTTATGAAGACAGAAAATTGCTACCCTCTTTTCTTTATCTGCCTCAAAAAGGAGAATTCCAAAATGGGGCTTTTAAACTTCCTTGGGGAGAAGAGCAACCGTTTGTTGTTGGCGAATTTGCTAAAACCCATGGTGCACTGGTCCCGACTCATTTGGTAAGTTCTGCAAAATCTTGGCTTTGTCATACAGCAGTCAATAGGCGCGATAAAATCCTTCCCTGGAAAGCTAATGATGAATCAAATAAAGTTTCCCCACTCGAAGCCAGTACCCTTTATTTGAAGCACCTTGTTCATTCATGGAACGCACAGTTTGAAACAATTGATAGTGAACTAAAACTTGAAAAACAGGAAGTCGTGCTTACGGTTCCCGCCTCCTTCGATGCTGATGCCCGTGATTTTACCATGGAAGCGGCCAAGGAAGCTGGTTTCAAGAAAATCAGCCTGCTCGAAGAACCACAATCTGCTTTTTACTCTTGGCTGGAAGCAAACAAAGACACTTGGCGCGAACAAGTTCAGGAAGGTGATGTAATCCTAGTTATTGATGTCGGTGGAGGTACCTCCGATTTTACTTTGATTGCGGTAGAATCAGATCAAGGAAATCTTTTTTTAAATAGACTTGCTGTTGGGGAGCATATCCTCCTTGGTGGCGATAACATGGATCTTGCCCTCGCATACGAATTATCAAGGCAACTTACCGCCAAAAATGTAAAACTCGATCTCGCACAAATGGTTGCTCTTTCACATGCGTGTAGAAATGCAAAAGAAAAACTTCTAGGGGATAAAGATCTTCGATCTTGGCCAATGACCATTCTTGGCCGCGGTTCCAAAATGATTTCAGGCACAATTAAATGTGAGCTAGAAAGATCAATACTGGAGAAAGTATTACTAGAAGGATTTTTCCCAATTTGCGGTCCAGATGACCAGCCCACCATGCAATCCGGTTATGGGTTTCAGGAAATTGGTCTACCATATGCAGCAGATGCTGCAGTTACTAAGCATCTTGCGCATTTTTTAGTGAAGCACCGAAAATCGATCGAGCAAAAGTCCTCCCAAGGCAAAGATGATAAAAAAACTTCCGGTGTCAATGTGGTTCTTTTCAATGGCGGAGTTTTCAAATCAACCCTTCTTAGACAGAGAATACTAGACAATCTTGAATCTTGGAGCAAAGGCCCAATCAAAATGCTTTCGCATCAAGATTTAGATTTATCGGTTGCGGTTGGGGCAGCTAGTTTTGGAATTGCAAAAAGAGGCAAAGGCATTCGCATTCGCGGGGGCGCTCCAAGAACTTATTACATTGGGATTGAATCTTCTGCCCCTGCAATTCCGGGTTTCCCCCGACCCATCAAGGCCTTGTGTGTAGTCCCATTTGGCATGGAAGAAGGCACAGAATCAGATATTTCAGGACATGAATTTGGTTTAATCATAGGACAAAAAGTTACTTTTCGCTTTCTATCCTCTTCCACGCGAAAAAATGACGTGCTTGGCACTATCCTAGAAGAATGGGATGATGATGTTCACGAAATATCGCCCTTGCAATTAACTTTGGAAAATCCAGAAAAAAACGCTACCATGGTACCAGTTTACTTACACAGCAAAATAACCGATATTGGTATGTTGGAGTTGTGGTGTATCGGCAAAAATTCGAAACAAAAATGGAAACTCGAATTTAATGTCCGCGAAAACAAAGCTAACTCATAAATCAGACTAGGTTTCTTAAAATTTCGTAACTATCAATGGATTTATTAAATAGAATATCTATGCCTAGGATCAAACCTTGGCTTGAGTCTTGTCCACGAAGAAAGAGACAAATATGGAATCTGGTAATAATAAAGAAATAAAGCATCCCTTTGCAATTGTAATTGCTGTTACGGCTGGCTTACTCAGGCTTGTGCCCCATTATCCAGGTTGCACGCCCATAGGAGCCATGACGTTATTCTCTGGAAATAAAATTAATGGGCTTTATTCATGGTTGATCCCTATTGGGGTTATGTTTATTACCGACCTATTACTTTATTTCCCCTTGGAACAAATATCTTTAAAAGCTTTTTCATGGATGACACCAGTTATTTATGGGTGTTTTCTACTCAATGTCGCTATTGGAAGATTGATTACGCCAGGCAATTTTGCACTTAAAATATCGTTGTCTTCAGTAGTTGGAAGCACACTATTTTTTATGTTTACGAATTTCGCTGTTTGGTTGGGAGGCGATGGAATCACATACCCTCGCAACTTGGGTGGATTATTACTTTGTTATGAAATGGCGCTACCTTTTTATTCTTACCCAATGCTTACCGATTTATTTTTTACTCTGGGAATTTTCGGTCTAAACGGCTTACTTGAACAAGTATTTTCAACATCAAAGGCACAAGCAAAATCATGAAATTTGCAGCAATAATAAAATACATCTCTGACGCAGATAAAATCCAATCAATAAGGCCATTGCACCGGGCTTATTTAACATCGCTTTTAAATCAAGGAAATATTGCTGCAACAGGGCCTTTTACGGATGGTTTTGGCGCCCTTATCATATATGAGGCACCAGATCATGAAACCGCTGAAAGCTTTATAAAAAATGATCCATTTAATAAGGAAGGTATTTTTGTTACGTGGGAAGTCCGCCCTTGGCATTGCGTGATGGCAAACAAGGATTTATTTCCCGCCTAATTGTGTAAACCTAGGTGTTAAAATCTAAGTTGTTTAAAGATTAATTTTCGCAAGCTTGGTGTATTCTGGGCCATCGTGCATGTCTTCGCTGGACATCACAAGAACTTGTTTTACATCCAACTCATCAGAAATCCAAGGGTGGATTTTCCAATGCGAGCAAACTATAGAAAAATCAAGGTCCTGCTGATTTAACCTTCCGAGCGAAAGATGGGGCTGAAAATCTCTCTGTTCTTTTCTGTAAAGCCCTTCCCCCTCAAGTTTATCTGCAAGAACTTCATAGAGTTTCTGAAAACTTTGGACCGCATCGGGATCAACACCAAGCCAAACAACCCGGGCACGTCTTGGATTAGGAAAGCAACCCATACCTTGCAATTTAAACTGGAAGGGTTTTATTTCTTTACAGGCTTTTTTAGCAAGATCACAGGTTTTCCAAAGGTCTCTATCATCAATTTGCCCTAAAAACAGCATAGTAATATGCAGCGCTTCGGGCTTATTCCACTTCACCCCAGGAAAATCGTTTGCCAACTCACTTTGTATCTGCAAACATCTCTTCTGCACGGCAGCGGGCATTTCAATTCCAATAAATGCCCGAAATTTCTTAGCCATAAAAGTACCCTTTAGAATGCCAGCATTGAACGGTAATCAGAATATCGCTGATCGATATCTTTGCGAGTGACGCTATTAAGTTTATCCAAACCAAAACCTTCAACAGTGAGACTGGCAACTACCGTTCCATAACCCATGGCCCTGCGAAGGCTACCATGAGACTTATCATTATCAGAAGCTAATGAGCCCATAACACCGCCAGCAAAACTATCACCTGCACCGGTTGGATCGATAACTTTTTCGGTAGGAAAAGCAGGAACAACAAAAACGCCTGCTTCACTAAACAACATCGCTCCATGCTCGCCTTTTTTCAGGATAACAAACTTGGGCCCTAGTTTTCGTGTCGCATGCCCTGCACGTACTAGATTACTTTCGCCCGTAAGAAGCATTGCCTCACTATCATTCAAAAGCAAACCATCAATTCTAGGCAATAATTCCAGCAGTTCTTTTTTCTGAATATTAATCCAAAGATCCATGGTATCAGCCAAAACAAGTTCGGGCTTTTTCACCTGATCCAAAACCTTTGCTTGGACAATCGGGCTACTATTTGCAAGAAAAACAAACTTACTATCTTTGAAATGGTCAGGCAAAATTGGGTTAAAAGTACCAAAAACATTCAAATGAACCTCAAGGGTGTCCCTGATGTTCATATCTTTATGATAACGCCCCTTCCAACGGAAAGTCTTACCTTTTTCTGTAACCAAACCAGAAATATCAATTCCCTTTTTTTCAAAAAGGTCTTTATGCTCTTGGGGAAAATCTTCGCCAACAACCCCCACCAATCTTGGTTTGATAAAATTACTAGCTACTACGGAAAAAAATGAGGCTGATCCACCTAATGCATCATCAACATTCCCATGTGGGGTTTCGATAGAATCAAAAGCAACAGAACCAACAACAAGTAATGACATACCAAACTCCAATAACAAGTGTTTAAGATTTCTTTTCCATTCACTTAGCAACCAAATCCAACGCAAGATTTATCCTTCGCAAGGACTCTTCTTTCCCAAGAATATAAAGACAATCAAAGACCCCAGGGCCAACTTCGATACCTGTAGTTGAAACCCTGAGGGCGTGAATCAGCATGCCTGTGTTATGATTACCCGCAAGGCAAAAATCTTTCAATGTAGTTTCAATGCTGGCAACACTAAAATCTGAAAGTGCATGCAAAGTAACCGAGAAATTTTTCAGTAACTCGGGAACACCTTCTTTGGCAACTCTTTTTGCAAGAGACTTTAAATCGTAATCTGGATCCGCTTTAAAAAATGGAGCACCATAGGGCAAAATGTCACTAAAAATCTTCAGACGATCACCGGTTGCATCAATAACTTTTCGCAATGTTTCCAATTCTATTGGCGTAGGAACAGAATTGATAAATCCTGCTTTTTGCATAAAGGGCAGGGCCCCATCAACTTTTTTATCTAAGGGCAAAACCTTCATGTATTCGCCTGCCACCCAGAATAATTTGTCTGGATCAAAACTTGCGGGTGCATTATTGACCCGATCCAAACTAAATTTCGCAACCATTTCTTTCAAAAGAATAATTTCACTATGGTCGTCTAAAGACCAACCCAATCTTGCTAGATAATTCACCAAACCCTCGGGCAAGTAACCCAATTCTTTATAAAACGAAACGGTCGCAGGATTCAAATCATCGCGAATTTCAATTTGCTCATTGGTCCAACCAACAGCATTAAGTTTCTTAAGAACATCACTTGTAACAAACTTTTTCATGTCCCGTTTGCTAAGCTTCTTCTTAGAATTAGGTTCATTAACCACGGGAACATGCGCAAAGAATGGCATTGGTGCACCCAAAGCGAGGTAAACTAAAACCTGCACTGGAGTGTTTGATAAATGCTCCGCAGCCCGAATCACATGCGAAATCCGCATGCCCACATCATCAATTACCGTTGCAAAATTATATAAGGCTCTGCCATCGGGCCTAAGGATAATAGGATCGCCAATCAAGTTGGATTGCCATTCAACACCACCCCGAATCAAATCATTAATTTTAATCAATTCATCGTCAGGCACCTTAAGCCTGATTGCAGTCTTCTTTTCATTATAAAGTTTGATGCAATCATCTGGAGAAGATTGCCGATGTTTACCTCGGTGAACATAAGGTTTTTTTGCTTTCTCAGAAGCATCGCGCTCGGCTTTAATTTCATCAGTGGTCATATAACATGGGTAGGCCTTACCAGAAGCAAGAAGCTGGTTTGCGGCATCGACATAAAGGTGATTGCGTTGGGATTGATAATAGGGAGCAAAAGGCCCATCAATTTCTGGCCCTTCATCCCAATCAATGCCTAACCAACGAAAACCATCCAGGATTGGCTGTAAAGCCTCAACTTTATTTCGTTCTGAATCGGTGTCATCGATGCGAAGAATGAATTTCCCACCAGCCTGCTTAGCAACAAGCCAATTAAAAAGAGCTGTGCGAACACCCCCAATATGCAGGTATCCAGTTGGGCTGGGAGCAAAACGAGTCCTAATTTCCGCCATGAAATGATTCCCTTCAATCGTAAAATACAAAGATAAATATATGACTTCGAGAAGAATCGAAAGGGATGAAAATTTTTGGATTGGTTTTAAGTGGCAGATTTCGAGTTAGATTTTGCACCCCGGCCCTCAACCAAAGTCACAGTAACCCCCTCTTGAACCACTTTGCCATGCTGATTTATTACCTGCCTGTGCCAAGTAACAGTTCCACGTCTACCTCGAGAATTACTTTCTATTTCCAAGATTTTGCATCGAACTTTAATAGTGTCACCAATATTTACCGGTTCCTTAAAAAACCACTCCTTAAATTGAATAAAAGCAATAGTTCGAACAGGTGGAGCAAACAGACCAAGGCCACTTGAAATGGAAAGAACCAACAAACCATGTGCAATAGGCTGCCTGAATGATGTAGATGCAGCAAATTCATGATCCATATGAATGGGATTAAAATCGCCACTTACCCCTGCAAAATTAACAATGTCTGATTGGGTAATAGTTCGCCCCAAAGACTCCCATTCGCGCCCTAGTTCAAGGTCATCAAAAAACAAATGCTGCGAGGAAAAAGACATCGATTTTTATTCCTTTCAAGGCAAAAGATTACTTGAGTTAAAATAATTACAATATTTTTTCAAGTAATCTTTGTTTTAAACGGGTTTCCGATTAGCATTCAAAAATCATAACTACCCGAATTATCAGGAAGCATCGATGTTGAATATACCCAAAATTGTTGAAAACTTTCCAAAATTAAGACAAAGCAGCGAAATTCATGCTGATGCCCCAGGAGGCACTCAGGTCCCCGAAGGCGTGATTAATGCTATTTCGCACTACCTGATTCACCAAAACGCGAATTTAGGAGCTGCATTCAGAACTTCAAAAGAATCTGACCAGACACTTTTAAATGCAGGTATTACGGCTCAAGCCTTGTTAAACGCCAGAACTAATTCAGAACTTATTTTTGGCAATAACATGACTTCTTTGACCTTCCACATCTCACGGTCGATTGGAAACAATCTGCAAGCAGGCGATCGGATTTTACTTTCAAAACTTGATCATGAGGCAAATATTTCGCCTTGGCAACTCATGGCACGAGATAAAAAATGCGAAGTTGATTTTGTAGAAATAGATGCAGAAACTTGCACTTTTAATAAAGCCGATTTAGAGAGAAAGCTTTCTAAAAAACCAAAATTATTTGCATTTACAGCATGCTCTAACGCAACCGGAACTCTAAACGACATTCCAAACCTAACAAAAATGGGCCATGATGCAGGCGCAATTGTTTATGTAGATGCAGTTCATTACGCCCCACATAAGCTAATCGATGTGACCCAATGGGGTTGCGATTTTTTAGCATGTTCCGCCTACAAATTTTTTGGCCCGCATGTAGGAATTTTGTATGGAAAAGAATCCATACTAAACAATTTACAACCTTACAAAGTAAGACCAGCTGCAGATTCAAACCCTGGCAAATGGATGACAGGCACCCAAAACCATGAAGGTATTGCTGGAACCACTGCAGCCATCGACTACCTCGCTTCTCTTTCAGGTGCAAACAACTCAATTAGCAAACGAACCCAATTAGAACAAGCATTCAACAAAATTGAAGATCATGAAAAAACACTTTCCGCGTGCTTTCTTGAAGGAATCAGAAAACTGGATGGAATTGAAATTGTAGGGTTAAAAGATTTGGAAAACATAAACCAGCGTGTAGCAACCTTCGCTTTAACAAGCAAAAAAGTTCCCGCTAATATAATGGCCAAAGAATTAGCCCTTAAAGGCATTTTTGCATACAGCGGTAACTTTTACGCAAAAACATTAATGGAAACATTAGGGTATGAAGGGAAGGGAGGCGTCCTTAGAATTGGATTTGTGCATTACAACGATTTGAATCAAGTTGAAGTAATCCTCAATGAGTTAAAAAGAATTTTATCCAGTAATTAAAAATGCTTTTATTACTAGTTTTACATCAACTAATTCTTAATCAAAACCTTGTTGGCCTTGTTAAAAAAATGCACAAATGCTTATTATAAAACAGTACTATCCTAATAATTGCAGAAGATTATGGGTCAAAAAGGCAATAAAATTTCCGTTCATTGGACACGAACTTTAATTAGTGATATTGTCTACTATGCAAATAAGGTTCCACTTTGCACCATTGAAAAAAATATCAACATTGAAGCAGTGCAAATAGCTAAAAGCAATTCCCCTAAACGAATCGGTTGGACCAGCATATTTACCAAGGCAATGGGATTAGCTTCAATTGAATTTGATGAGCTAAGGCAATCTTGGATGTCTTTCCCTTATGCTCATTTGTATCAGCACCCAATTCCTATTGCTAGCGTTGCAATCAATCGCATCATNNCATTGATAATCAGGAAGCGGTAGTATTCGGAATGGTTCAAAAACCAGAAGCTAAACCCTTACTAGAGATTAACGAGGCACTCCACTATTTTAAAAGAAGCCCAATTGATTCAGTGTCGTTACTAAAAAGAATGCGAAGAACCTCGAAATTTCCTTGGCCAATTAGAGCGATCATCTGGAATTACGGATTGTATCTCTCAGGTTATTGCAAAGCGAAAAACTTTGGTACATTTTCTGTAAGTTCCGTTTCACAACTAGATGCAAATACCATCCACCTTTTAACACCGCTAACTAGTGCACTAAATTATGGCCCGATTTCAGCGAATGGCGATTGCACCATTCGCCTAACCTTTGATCATAGGGTTATGGATGGTCTAACCATTGCAAAAGTGCTTTCGTTTATTGAAGAATCGATCAATATATCAATACGCGAAGAAATCGAAAATCAAAACGAAACTCAAGTAGCATAAAAAGAAGAAAGGCGGGAATTGCCCCACCTTTCCTGTTTCAAAGATTACCGATCAGCATTTTACCCAAGAAGAAGATCAGCTTCCCAACCAACACGTTCAGCAGAAGCACGAAGTTTTTCTAATGCTCTATTTTGAATCTGACGCACTCGTTCTTTGCTAATGCGAAGGAGGTTGCCGATTTGACGAAGGCTGTGGGTTCCACTGCCAGTTAAGCCAAAACGGAGATCCAAAACTTTTCGCTCTCTAGGACGAAGATTTTCCATTAGGAACAACAAAGCTTCTTGACGCTCATTATTAGAGCGCTGAATCGTGCTTTCGTTATCTGGCATGGCTTCGGTGAGTTTAAAATCACTATCATCATCGAGAACAGCATTTAAAGAAACTGGTGTTCGAGTAGCAGTTTGCAGATGAGTCAAGTGCTCAAGGCTAGAACCGGTACGGGAAGCCAATTCCTGAGGAGTAGGCAAATGTTTGCCACCGTGAGCCAAAGCTTCAGATTCTTGTTGAAGTTGACCTAACTCTTGCAAATGGTGGGGGGAAAGACTAACCAAATGGCTTTGTCTTGCAACCGCAATCTGCAAAGTTTGCCTGATCCACCAAGTTGCATAAGTTGCAAGTCGGGTACCATGGCTCACATCAAATCTGTCGATAGCTTGCATCAAGCCACAAACAGCTTCTTGAAGCAAATCGGCATAACTAAGGGCATGGTGCCTAAAACGCTTGGCAACGTGCGCAGCAAGGCGAATATTAGCAGAAGCGAGCCTATGTTTAAGATGTACATAACGATCATGAAGCCTTCTGATTGCAGCAGCACTGCGAGCAGGCTCAATACAGTTATCTTTGATAAACTGTGCCATGGGCCAAGGTTCGAGTGGTGGCCTTTGGCTGCGAAGTTTTGGGTATTGTCTAACCAAGGCACGAACTAATTCGCATTTGGTTTCCCAAAAATCAGCCAACAAGTTTCGTTCTTCTTCTGGAGTTAAAAGATCAGAGGAGAAAATAGTAGGATTTTCAGTTGTGCTAAGAACTTCAATTTCTTTGATATCAATTTCTTTAATATCAATTTCTTTGATTTCAACCTCAGCACTTTTCTTAGTTTTCATTACAATTCCTTAGATAAATACAACGAATAATAATTAGCATAAACCCTAACAAATTTTGGATTTACAACTTTACACTTATACAAAAACCATGAAGGAGTATACCAACATAGATTTCGATTGAGCCTAGTTCGAAATAATTGACCCGCAGGTCGAATTTAAATCACCTTGCCCAAAGGATAACAAATCTTATAGGGGATGAGGAGGGATTTCAAGTAGAAATTTGAAAATATTACAATAGCTTGAATGATTCATTTCCAAGTGCTTTCTATAAGTGAATTAATCATTACCA
>DBCB01000108.1:0-9040 GCA_002303765.1 Planctomycetaceae bacterium UBA969 | reverse complement strand
CCCTCCTTGTTTTTTCGATTCTTTGGACCTAAACCGTTAATAAGTAGTACTATTGCTAGTAATAATTTTTTTTTCGCTAAACTTGTCTTAAGCCCTAGTAGAAAAAATTTCCAAACGGAAGTTGGGTTAAAAAACACAAAGAAAACGAGTGGCAGAACCAAAAGTCGCCCTTTTTGAACAAAAGTTGCTAGTTTTTCGGGAATTGTAAAGTTTAAATCATCCAAAATAACCCTTAAACAAAAAACAGGTACTCTGATTTCAAAAAAAATGTCATGCACAAGCTTCAATTCCATTTCCACCAAATCTGCCCCCTCTTTACCTAAAATCTTTTTTACCTCCGGAGTTGCAACTCGATCCACTGTCACCCCAACCCCAAGCCGAATCAAATTTTGATTAAAAAAAAGCGGATCGAGTGAAATTGTTTCTGAGATTATGGCCGTTTGATGATCAGCAAGAATGCGGTTCACAAAAAAAACATCACCCGTCTTGCTTTCCTTTTTGCACCCACCTGCAAATCCTGCCAACAACACCAAGTTAGGTCTAAACAGTTTATTACCTAAAATCAATTCGCTTAATTGCAAACAAAATTGCTGAGCTTCTGTACCAACGCCAACTACAAAACTACAGATTCGAAAGCCCGAATAATCCCCTTCAATAAACGAAACCCCTGAAACATGGTTATGTGTTTTTGATTGAATACGATGCAAAAAAGAAAGCTCCTCAGCCCATGTAGGGAAAAGGAGCCACAAAAGCTTTAATTCAGATGCATCCGCCTGATTAATTTCTAGGAAAGTTGCCACATCAACATCTTCAGGCTATCACCTAATTTACCATTAACCCCAAGTGCAGCACTGGCCTCAAAGCCCGAATGGACCAGACAATGCTCGCAACGAGGGTCTTTACCATGGCCATAACTATCCCAATCGGTGTCATTCATTAAACCATCAAAGGTATCATGATGAGTGTCAGTAATAAGATAGCAAGGCCCTTTCCAGCCTTTGACATTACGAGTAGGGTTGCCCCAGGCTGTGCAAGGGATTTCGCGTTTACCACTTAAAAACTCAAGATAAATAGGGGAAGACATCATCTTGTATTTTTTGAAAAGGGATTGCGCTTCAACAAATTTCTTACGAATGTCATCACGCGTCATAAATATTTCTGCAGCGCCATCTGGATTCGTTTCATGAACTGCTGAATATCCGTATGAAGGAGAAATCAAAAAGCCATCAACCCCTAATTTTGAAAGAAAAGCGTAAAGCTTGTCTATTTCATCAAGGTTGGTTTCCTTGTAGATGGTGGTATTGGTACAAACCAAAAACCCTGCTTTTTTCGCGGCTTTTATACCTTCAACCGCAGCTTTGAACACACCTTCGCGTTCCACCATAAGATCGTGGGTCGCTTCCATACCATCTAGGTGGACATTAAAAAAGAAACGATCACTAGGTTTGAACTGATTGAGTTTCTTTTCTAAAAATACACCGTTGGTGCAAAGATAAATGTGTTTTCTGCGATCAAGAATTTCTTTTACCAGCCTGCCAATTTCCGGATAGATAAGAGGTTCGCCACCACAAATACTAACAATCGGGGCTGCTGCTTCATCAACAGAAACCATACACTCTTCAACCGAAAGTTTATCCTTAATAGTTTGAGAGTATTCTCGAATTCTGCCACACCCTGTGCAAGTAAGATTGCAAGCATGGAGAGGTTCAAGCATAAGAACCAATGGGAATTTTTTCTGCCCGGTTATTTTCTTTTTGCCTATATAGCCAATCATAGTAGAAGTTAAAGATAACGGAAAACGCATAAGAAATCCCTTTCACTGCATATATGTAAAGAAGTTAAAATCATTTAAACCGACAAACTGATCCAACACCAGATCAATAAGTATTCTGCTTGAAGGCATACCCAAGAGCACGGCAATACCGTGAAAGGGCCATCAATGGGAAATAGACTCGATAATAATGGTACTTAAGATAAAAGACCTTAGGAAACCCCGTGCCCGTAAAAAAGTATTCAGCCCAATCGCCTCCGGAATCTTGGGTATTTACAAGATAAGAAATGCCCTTTCGGACCGCATCCGAGTTTTCTTCACCAGCTGCGAGTAATCCTAAAATCGCCCACGCAGTCTGGGAGGGAGTAGCCTCGCCCTGACCAGCAAGCGATGGATCATTGTAAGTAGCACAAGTTTCGCCCCAGGAACCATCTTGATGCTGACACCCTTTAAGCCACTGAACCGCTTTAATAATCATTGGAGCCTTCATATCAAAACCTACGGCTTTAAGACCAAGCAAAACTTGCCAGGTGCCATAAATATAATTCACGCCCCATCGACCAACCCAAGCGCCCCAGGGTTCCTGAGAACACCGAATATACTCAATGGCTTTTTGGATATGGATTTCATCTGAACGATAACCGAGTTCACCCAGAGCCTCTAAAACGCGTGCGGAAATATCAGGACAAGTGGGGTCAAGCATCGCATTGTGATCAGCAAATGGAACCTTGGTTAAAAATTCCTGATCGATATCTTTATCGAAGGCGCCCCAACCTCCATCCCGATTTTGCATCAAGAAAATCCAACGAACCGATCTCTCGATAGCAGCAATACATTCTGGACGATTGTGACTATTAGTTTTTACCAGTGCAATGATAACCATTGCTGTATCATCAATATCAGGATAGAACTGGTTGTTATATTCAAAGAACCAACCTGCTGGCTTCATATCTGGATAATTGGTTGAGCAATCAATTTTACCAGTAACCTCTTTTTTCAAAAGCCAATCTACTGCTTTTCTTAAATTCAAATCATCTTGGGGTTGGCCAGCATCTGCGACAGCAATCGTAGCAAGGGCAGTATCCCAAACTGGGGAGACACAAGGTTGAAGTCGAATGGAACCCTTTTCCTCGATAACCAAGTCAAGCAATTGCTTCAGGGCCCATTGCATTTCGGGCGAAGATTCTTTAACACCCAGACACTTAAGGGCGACCACGGTATAAATCATGGGGGGGAAAATCGCCCCTACACCATCGGAGTATTGAAAATGTTCACGCATCCATTCAGCGGCTTTGCTAACTGCATAATTTCTAAGGAACGGTAATCGTGGAGCGATCTTCTTAATTGCAAAGTCTGCCAACAAAAAGAAATTACGCCAAGAAAATACCTCTTTAGAAGGTGGGGAAGGCCATTTCGCCTGCCATGGATCTTCTACAAAAAGTTCACGGATACCTTTATCCTTGGGTAATTTAATCGATGGTTTGATCGCAGAAAAAATACTCAGAGGAACAAGAATGGTTCTAGTCCAGCTAGACATCAAATAAATGCTAACAGGAAACCATGAAGGTAAAAGCAAAAGTTCTGGGGGAACTTCAGGGCAATTTTGATAAGAGTATTCGCCCAAAAGCGCAAAATAAAACCGAGAAAAACTATTACAGTTTTCAGCTCCACCTGCTTGAATTATTTTTTCCCGGGCAAGTTTCATCCATGGCAATTGGGTTGATACACCAGTTAACTTCAAAGCAAAATAAGCCTTGGTTGAGACACTAAGATCAAAAGGCCCCCCTGGAAAATTACTCCACCCACCTTCTGGATTAAGTTGAGATTGAATATAAGCCGAACACTTCCTACATATCTCGTCGTTTTCTTTACCCAAGAATGCCATGAGTAAAACAAACTCAGATTCTAAAATCGTGTCGCCTTGTAATTCAGCAACCCAGTGCCCATCTTTTTGCTGATGTTGAATCAAAAAATCGCGGCCATTAACAACCGCAGTAAATGCTTGGTCTAGCAAATTACCAACATGACCTGAAACAGGATTAAAAGTCGTGTGCTTTTTATTTATGAATGAGACTGGCACAGGAATCCTTTCCATTGCTAAACAGTTAATAAAACTATTAAAAACGATGGAAGGCTATCTGGCAAGCACCTTTAATAAACAATTTTGAAAAGTTGATTCTTAACCAATAATCTAGATCAATCCAATGGAATGAAACCAAGCAACAGCTTCCTGAAGGGAATTTTCAACAGGACGGACTTCCCATCCAATTTCTTTTAAGGCAACATTACTTTTAAAATGCATGATTCTTCGAGTTAATTGCACCCCAGTTAAGTTTGCTTGAGGGGCTTTTCCTGTTATAAAGTCAGCCCACAATTCTGAAAAAAAAGCAAATCCGAGAGCCAAAGGGTAGGGGATTTGAGTCTCTGGACCAGGTAGGCCAACTATTTGAGATAATATTTGAAATACTTCCTTAATGGTTTTGTTTTCACCTGAAAGAATATACCGCCTCCCTGGTTCCCCTCTTTCACAAGCAAGAATGAAACCTTGGGCAATATCTCGAACATCTGCCAAATTCAAATCGCCAGCAATATACTCTTTCCTTCCAGTTTTGCAAAAATCGAGGATCATTTTTGAAGGAGGGCTAAGTCCATAATCTCCTGGGCCAATAGGAAGCGTAGGGTTCACTACAATCACGGGTGCCCCCATAGAACCTAATCCCAATGCGAACAATTCTGCACGCATTTTTGACCTACAATAACTGCCGATAGCATCTTTCAATCCAACCTGCTGCGTTTCAGTGATTTCATCTTTTTGGTTTTTACGGGTAAGAATACTTTCGGTACTTGCATGAACAATTCTTCTTACACCTAAATCGAGAGAAATTCCAATGACATTTTTCGCACCCTGAAAATTAACCTGATGATAATGTGATCTGCTTTTCCGCCAAAGATTGGGATCTGCAGCAAGATGAAAAACTACGGAACAACCTGATATCGCCTTCGTTAAACTTGCCCTATCAGTAATATCAGCCCAAACAATTTCAAGATCAATTTTAGGGAGATGATTGATATTTACGCCAGGTTTTTCAAGAACCCTGACTGCAAAGCCTCGCTGCAAAAGGGCAGTAACCAAATGACTTCCAATAAAGCCAGCACCACCAGTCACTAAAACTTTATCGCTTTTGTTTAACATTGAATGGAATTCATTAATTCAGACCATCTAATTGCCAGCAAGAAAAAGAAAGCTCAAACACTAGTTAGCCTTACAAAGGATTTCACCCCGGCCAAGAGAAATTAAATCTCCGCAATACCTAGACCAAGGAGAAATCGTATTCAATAACGGAAAGTTGAATTGCTTGAGTTTATTAAAATAAATCGTTAGGAAAGCAGGATCATAATCACAGGAGAACCGGAAGGTGGGAAGCAATGCAGGCCTTTCAGTAAGAAAAACTAATGTGCCTCTTTTCATCTCAGCACCTGCCCTTATGCCCACAGATCCAGCAGTAATAATGGTGCCTGCGATCATTCCCATCCCTACAAAGTCACCAACATTTTTACCAATCGCAATAAGTCCCCGCCTCATATGGGAACCAACTTCGTTACCACAGCTTCCATGAATGATAAGATTCCCCCCCCGCATCCCAACCGAGGCGCCCCTGTAAGCAGCTCCAATAAGATGGCCTGCATCGCCAAGGATTTCAATAGTGCCGCCCTTCATTTCTGCGCCAACCCAATCCGTAGCAGACCCCCTAACCAGAATTGACCCGCCTGAAATGCCAGCTCCCAGATGCATGCCCACATTTCCAAGAACCTCAATTTTTCCACGAGTCATTCTGCTACCAATTAATTTAACATTGGAGCAATCATTTTCGATCAAAATAGAATCGTCATCCATCGTTCCAGAAATAGAAAAGAACTGCCCAAGTTCGCACTTTCGATTACCGTCAAAGACAGGAAGCTTGGAAATTTCCGAGTAAGTTTTACCAAGAAAGAAGTCGGGGGTAATACATTCCGCTTCAAGGGGAATCTTAGAACTTGAAAGATAAGAAAGGCGAATCATAAAAAAACCTTTGACAATAATCAGCTTAAAAACGAATAACTAGCTTATTAAAGAAGAAAGCCTTATGTGAACAGGCCCAAGCTTGCCTCCATAATTACCAGCACTGATGCACTCAACTCCCTCGCCACAAGCTGCATGAAGGGCATTTTTCATTGCAGCCTCAACAGCTTCTCTGGAAAAACCATCAATGACAATTTCATAAACAGCGGAAACATTTGGATCTAATTGCGAAGCTGCAATCGCTCGCAAGGTAGGGCAATAAGCTTCATTGGTACTGGCTTTGAGTTTTTTATATTTACTACCAACCTTGCTTCCGCTACGAACAACGCCGCCAGGAAAAGGAAGAAGAACATCCGGAACTTTGCGCGCCGCAGCAACCCCTCTTGAAGCAGCCTGAAGTGCAAGGGCCTGGGTAGTAGCAAGAATAAGAATATTGCCTCCAGCAACGCCTTTAACAGTGCCAAATTTATCTTCACAAACAAATTCGCCATCCATGACAGGAATTCGCCAATATCTCTTACCATCCAAAAGTTTACTGGTTTGATACCCATCCCCAAAAAAGCGCAACATTCCACCAATCTGAATAGCACGAGAAGGATCAATAGGCAGGCCATTATAACAAGCCGTGGTAGGGCAGGTTAAAATAGATTGACCAACCCTTGCGACAATCGCTTTTTGCAAAGCCTCTCTGGAAAAAGCGAAGAAAAGCAAAGAAAAGCCGGGCCGTCCATCCGGAGTTTCATCCGGAGAAAGTTCGCGTTCAATCCCTGCTTCAGTATCACAACCGATAACGGAAGAAGCATAGCCTGTTGAAGTAGTAGCAGCAATGAAAGCCCATTCTCTAGAAACCGCGGTCACAATAACGCGAGTACCAGTAATAGGAAAAGCTTCTGCAAAGGTATCAATGATTTTGACACCCTGAAAAATAAGCGAAGGGGTCTCAGAATTATTCATCATGAGAACCCTCGCATCGATTCAAAAAACGAATCCCTAGATATAAAATCAAACAAACTTGGTAATCCCAGGCCTTGCAACTTCTGGCATTGGCATCATTCCCAATTCGTATTTTGCAGGTGTAAGATCTTCCTTTGAATTCCATGCCATATCCCATGTAATTAATTTACCTGTATAAGTTGCCATCCTACCCATGATAGCCATTAAGGTGCTTTGGCACATCCATTCCCCATCATTAATGGGTTTACCAGCCCTAATGCTAGCAAAAAGTTCGTTGTGTTCATTTTGATACATATCGTCCTGTGGTCGCTTTTTCATGGTCCAAGGATTCTTCCCTTTGATCTGATGCTTCATAACATCACAAGTACCCTGGGTACCCATGAGGTAATCATTTACCTCATTAAAACAACCGTCCTGCTGACGAGTATAACTAAAGGCTTTAGCGCCATTTTTCCACTCATACACAACAGCATGGTGATCAAAGATATGACCAAAATCAGTGGATACCCGAACCTGCCTACCCCCAAGGCCCATCGCAGAAATAGGTGGCTCATCCTTCATAGCCCACATACATTTATCAAGGCTATGAATATGCTGCTCGACAATATGATCACCACTCAGCCAAGTAAAATACAGCCAATTACGAAGCTGCCATTCCATGTCCGACCATTCAGGTTCTCGTTTTCGATGCCATAGGCCACCAACAACATAATTGGTATGCATTGCAACAATATCACCAATCTGCCCCTCATGAATACGGGTCATAGTCTCGCGTTTACCGAAGTGGTATCTCCAGCAAAGGCCAGAAACGACAGCAAGATTTTTAGCTTTGGCCTGTTTGCAAGACTCTAAAACAGAACGAACACCAGTGGCATCAACAGCAACCGGTTTTTCAGCAAAAACATGTTTGCCTTTTTCAATCGCATATTTAATTTGCTGTGCACGAAAATGGGGTGGGGTGGTAAGTAAAACAACATCAACCCCACTATCGATAACCTTTTTGTAAGCATCGAACCCAAGAAATTTTTTATCGCCTACATTGATCTTTCCTGCAAGTTCTTTGTCTTTATTAAAACTATTTAAGCTTCCCTCAAGCCTATCTCCGAACATATCCCCCATGGCATGAAGAGAAACGGCTTTATCCGCCCGCAAAGCCTGCGCAGCAGCGCCAGACCCGCGCCCCCCACACCCAACCAAACCAATTTTTAAAACATCGCTCCCCTGTGCATAAACGCCGCCAGAAACAATTGGCAGGGCAGATAATGCAACAGCACCCGCCTTTAAAAAATCTCTTCGTGGCGCCACGGACCTTTTAGGAGTAGCCATTTTATCTTCCTTTACGAAAACAAGTTGTAATCAAGCAGTAAATCCATCAATACAACGGATTAAAAGCTCTCGCAACATTTATTTAGTAATTAATCAACCTAAACTAACATACCATTGGATTTTTAAGGTAACATCTTACGGTTGATCTTGACATAAAAACCTAATTAGAATAACGAAAGAATTGTGTTCGTTAATAAAAGCAAGTTAAATGCTTAAGATAGAAGATCAATCATGCAGGAAAGCTTTACGGAATTAGAATCAGAAGATTACTCTGCATCTATTCCATTTCCGGGAATGAACAGGACTTGGGGAAACCAAGAACTGATCAACAGTATTTTTTGGAAAGAATCGTTAAGAAAGCCAAATAAAGAGAATGAATTGCCCAAGGCGGGTTCACCAGAATGGTTTATGCAAGCAGAAAAACTACGTTACTCGCATTACGGTAAATGGGTTCCAAAACTCCTCGAATTCAACAAACATACAGGTGAAAGAATTCTTTGCATAGGTTCCGGACTTGGAACAGACTGGATTCAATACGCAGTAAATGGTGCAGAAGTTTGGGCAACCACAACCAAAGATGCCCACGACGAATTAATCAGACAAAATTTTCAATCAAGGAATCTCACCTTCAATCTTAGAAAATTATCTAAACAAGGTATTTTATTTGCAAACTGTAGCTTTGATGTGGTTTTATTGAATGACTTTTGTAAAGAAGAAATCACCCATGAACATCTTAGTTCAGAAATACAACGCGTATTAAAGCCAGGTGGAAAACTGCTCTCCCTTTCTCAATCTCTTTTCAATATCAGTTATTTTCTGAAGAAAGTGTTCCCGACGATTGTAAATCAAAAACACCAGGAAACCGACTTTTACACTGCTACAGAACTTAAGAATATTTTCGCTTTTTGCCAAGAATCCAGAGTTCACAA
>DBCB01000317.1:10193-17733 GCA_002303765.1 Planctomycetaceae bacterium UBA969 | reverse complement strand
TGATATTAGGATAAATAGCGATGAATACTTCAATGCATAGTAGACGAACAAAATCTGGTGGACCGAAGCTTGATGCCCACCAAATTGTAATTCGACCTTTGATTACTGAAAAGGGTACACACCAGTCTACCCATAAAGCAGCTTATCCCTTTGAAGTAAATCCTTGGTCAACCAAGGATGAAATCAAAGGTGCCATTGAAGAACTCTTCAATGTTAAAGTTGCTAGGGTGCGAACTGCAAATCGCTTGGGAAAAAACAAGCGCTTTAAAAATAGGATCGGGAAACTTTCTAACTGGAAAAAGGCAATAGTAACCCTTAAACCAGATAGTCCCAAGATCGAATTATTCTAAACATTGTTCTTTATTTGATTTTGTTGATACTGAGGTGAGAGATGGCAATCAGACAATACAAACCGGTTACTCCCGGCCGTAGACAAGGCAGTGTCAGCGACTTCGCTGAAATTACTGACCGGAAACGAAAGCCTGAAAAAAGCCTTTTGCTTCCTAAGAAAAAAACCGGAGGCCGTAATAACCAAGGGGTTACCTGTACGAGGTTTCGTGGGGGTGGTCACAAACAAAAATACCGAATCATCGATTTCAAACGAAATCGTGACGGTCTTGTTGCTACTGTAATTTCAATTGAATATGACCCAAACCGAAGCTCCCGCATTGCGCTTCTTGAATATCAAGATGGCGAAAAGACATATATTCTTGCACCTGAAGGTTTGACTGCAGGCGACAAGGTCATGAGCGGTGAAGATGTGGAACCAAAAATTGGCAATTGTATGCCTCTTAAGAAAATCCCATTAGGTTTGATCATTCATAATGTTGAACTTCAACCAGGGCATGGTGGTCAAGTTTGTAGAAGTGCTGGTACAAAAGCAACTCTTACTGCTCGAGAAGGTAAATGGGCTCAGATTACCCTTCCTTCCGGTGAAGTTCGAAGAGTTAGTAATGAATGCAGAGCTACCATCGGAATGATTGGAAATACCGATCATATGAATGTCAGCTTAGGAAAAGCAGGCCGCGCTAGGTGGATGGGTCGTAGACCACATAATCGTGGTACGTCGATGAATCCTGTAGATCATCCAATGGGTGGTGGTGAAGGTAGAACAGGTGGCGGTAGAAATCCTTGCGGACCTACAGGCGTACTTGCCAAGGGTGGAAAGACTAGACAGAAGCGAAAACCTTCCAATTCTTCAATCGTTAGACGAAGAAGACCCGGACCTCGAACTGCAGGTTCATAATTATAACTGGTCAGAGTCGAAAGTTACACTACACTATGTAGATACGGTTTTTTTGGAGCTAATTCGAGCATGAGTCGATCGTTAAAAAAAGGGCCACACGTCGATGAAAGACTTTTTACAAAAGTAGAAAAGTCTATCAAAACTAATAATCGTGAACCTATTAAAACATGGGCTCGAGATTGCACTATAATTCCTGAATTTGTTGGAGCGACCTTTCTTGTTCATAACGGAAAGTTCTTCCTTAAGGTTTATGTAACTGAAGATATGGTTGGTCATAAACTTGGTGAATTTTCTCCAACGAGAACTTTCCGTGGCCACAGTGGTGGTAAAGCAAAAGCGTAGTCGTTAAAATACCCCGGGGTGGAGCAGAGGTAGCTCGCCAGGCTCATAACCTGGAGGTCATAGGTTCAAATCCTGTCCCCGGAATTATTGATAGTGTTCTAGTAAGTTTTAGAGGTGGGTAATGCAGTATAACGCTATACACAGATATGCAGATATGTCGCCTAGAAAAATTAGGCCCTTTGCTACTTTAATTAGAGGCAGAACTGCTGAAGAAGCACTTGAATTGCTACGGTTTGTTCATAACCGTAGTGCAAGATTACTTGAACAAGTAGTTAAAAGCGCTTTGGGTAATGCTGAATTCCGAGGCGCTCGTGATATTGAAGAACTCATTGTGAGTGAATCGCGTGTGGATGGTGGTCCGATCATGAAGCGTATTATGCCTCGTGCTCGCGGGACTGCTTATCCTATTAAACGTCGGATTGCTCATATTCATGTAACTCTTTCTGATGGCCAGGAAGAAGCACCAGAATAATTTTTGTTACCTGTAATTTTCATTGCGACTGAGATTTTTAGTCTTAAGGATTAGGTAAAATGGGACAAAAAGTACGACCAACAGGATTTAGAACCGGTATTTTCCTTCCTTGGCAAAGCACTTGGTTTGCTGGAAAAAAAGATTTCGCTGAACTCTTGTTTGAAGATCAAAAAATCAGGAAATTTATTCATGGCCGTTATAAAGGCTCTGGTATTTCCAAAGTTCGTATTGAACGAACTAGAGAAAAAGTGGTTGTTGTGATTCTTACTTCCAAAGTTGGTGTGATTATTGGCAAAAAAGGCCAAGAAGTTGAAAAACTTACTAAAGATCTAGAAACTCTTTGTCACCGCCATATTGAAGTTAAGACCATTGAAATTGCAAGACCAGAAGTAGATGCCCAACTTGTTTCCCAAGAAATTGCAGAACAGTTGGCAAAACGTGCAAGTTTTAGAAGAGTTACCAAGCGTGCCCTGGAAACAACAATGGAGGCTGGTGCCAAAGGCATTAAAGTCCAACTTTCCGGTCGTCTTGGTGGTGCTGAAATGGCGAGGACTGAAGGTGCGATGGCTGGTAGCGTTCCACTTTCTACTTTGCGTGCAAAAGTTGAGTTCGGCTTCACCGAAGCCGTTACTGGACAAGGTAACATAGGCGTTAAAGTCTGGATTAATAACGGTGATTTCCTGACTGAGGAGACTATCGATGGCCCTGATGCCAAAGCGGGTAAAGTTTCGAAAAAGCCAACGCGGCAAAATAAAAGGTAACGCCCATAGGGGCAATACCGTAAGCTATGGTGAATTCGGCTTACAGTCATTAGATTCTGGTTGGCTTTCTGCACAAGCAATAGAAGCAGGTCGTATTACGGCTTCGCATTCTATTCATGGTGAAGGAAAGTTATTTATTAGGGTTTTCCCTAATAAGTCCATTACCTCTATTCCTGCTGAAACCCGTATGGGTAAAGGCAAGGGTGAGCCAGAATACTGGGCTGCTGTCGTAAAATCTGGCATGATTTTATATGAAATTGGTGGACTGCCTGAAGCCATTGCAAAGGAAGCATTAAGCAAAGTTGCTTATAAGATGCCTTTTCGATGCAGGCTTGTAACTAGAAGGCCAAGTATTGGATAATTATCAGGTTATTCCTGATAGCTGAGGTAAATTATTATGAAATCAGTAGACTATAAAGGGATGAGTGACGAGCAGCTTGAAGGTTCATTGAAAGATCTGGTGAAGAATCTTTTTCACCTTAGGTTTCAATCTGCAACTGATCGTCTCGAAACTCCTAGTGAGATTCGTAAAGCTAAAAAAGAAATTGCAAGAGTCAAAACTTTTCAACGAGAGCGTGTAATTCTTAAAGAGCGCGCTTTAAGTTCAGGGAGTAAGTAGAAAATGTTGGAGGCGCAAAACACCCGTGGTCGAAGACGTGTTATGGTTGGTGTTGTCACCAGCGATAAACGTAGCAAAACCCGAACAGTGGTAATTCCCCGCTTGGTAAAACATCCCAAGTACGGAAAATACATCCGTAGAAGTACTACTTGCCATGTTCACGATGAAAACAATGAATCTCATATCGGAGATACTGTTGAAATTGTAGAATCAAGGCCATTTTCAAAGACAAAGTTTTGGCGCTTGTCAAGCATTGTTAAAAAGGCCCTCTCAGCATCTCCTAGTGTTAAGGATATTGCTCAACCGGTTTAGACCAAGCATAATAGATTTTTATCTATTATCTAACTCAGAAAATATTGGGTATCTTATGATTCAGATGTATAGTTATTTAGATGTTGCAGATAATACCGGTGCAAAAGAATGCATGTGTATTAAGGTGCTAGGTGGAACCAAACGGCGATCTGCAGGTTTGGGCGATGTCATCGTATGCAGCGTAAAAAAAGCAATGCCTGGTGGTGAAGTTAAACCAGGTGAAGTTGTAAAAGCTGTAATCGTTCGAGTAAAAAAAACAACTCGCAGGTCGGATGGCAGTTATGTTCGTTTCGACAGAAATGCTCTGGTACTGGTTGATGCGGAAATGAACCCACGCGGTACTCGCATTTTCGGTGCTGTAGCTCGAGAATTGCGCGACTGTGGTTTTGCTAAAATTGTTAGTCTTGCTTCCGAAGTTGTATAACTTCTTCCTTAGGATTTGCTGAATAAGAGATTAAGCCATGCATGTAAAAAAAGATGATCTTGTTGAAGTGATTGCGGGTGATGATGCCGCTAAGGGCCGTGCCCTTAAAGTCCTTCGCGTATTAACAGCCAAAAATCGTGTAGTTGTCGAAGGTGTGAATCGTGTTTACAAACATGTGAAGCCTAATAAGTTGAATCCCCAGGGTGGAAGACTTTCTGTCGAAGCACCAATTGCTGTTTCAAATGTCTTGCTTTTTTGCCCTAATTGCAAAAAGGGTATTCGCTACGGTCGCAAGATTGCAGCAGATGGTAGAAAATTCCGCGAATGCAAAAAGTGCAAAGCTGATTTAGGTACGATTTCCAAGGCCAAGTAGAGTTAATGAACTTCTGATTGGTTATTTTTATTATATGTTTTTGGGTGAAAGCCCGGTGAGTGAACAATGGCAAGGTTACTTGAACGATATCATAAAGAGATAGTCCCCCTTATTTCCCAGAAACTTGGGAGGACTAATGTTTTTAGCCTACCAAGGCTTTCTAAAATCGTTATCAATATGGGTGTGGGCAAAGCGTTGCAAGATAAATCCAGAATGGAACAATCTGCTGACCAACTTGCTCATATTGCAGGCCAACGACCCCAGATCACCAAGGCTAAATTGGCGGTCAGCGGTTTTCGCTTGCGTGAAGGAAATGCCATCGGTTGCAGAGTGACTCTGCGCGGCAAAAGAATGTATGAATTTCTTGACCGCTTGGTGAGCATGGCTCTACCTCGTATTCGCGATTTTCGTGGGTTGAATCCCAAGAGTTTCGATGGCCAGGGTAATTACAGTATGGGTATTGCTGAACAAGGTGTATTTCCAGAACTTGATCCTGATAAATTGAATTTTGTACAGGGTATGGATATCACTTTTGTTACTACTACTAAGAGTGATGAAGAGGCGCGTGACCTACTTCGTGCTTTTGGTATGCCCTTCAAGGAATAATTACGGGAAAAAGTTAACATGGCAACGGACGCAAAATTAGCTCGCTTTCGAAGAGATATGGCGAGACTAGACAAAAATAAGAAAGACCCTAAAAATCATCCCATGCTTCCTAGGGACAAGATTCGGGTGAGACTTCGTTGTAAGATTTGTGGTCGACCCAAAGCGGTTTATCGTAAATTTGGTATTTGCAGAATTTGCTTTAGAAATCTTGCAAGTGATGGTTTAATTCCTGGTGTAACCAAGGCTAGCTGGTAAGGTACTCCTAAAATGATGACAGATCCGATTTCAGATATGCTTACTCGTATTCGTAATGCCAATCGCATAGAACGGCCTCTTGTGGATATGGATTCAACTAATTTTAAAGTTAATGTTGCTAAGGTTCTCAAGGATGAGGGTTTTATTGTTGATTATCAAGTTGGCACTTTGCAAAAAGATGCTCATGGTGCAAAAGTTTTGCATCCTGAAACTGATCTCAATAAATCTCACCTTATTCTTAGGGTTTTCCTTAAATATGGCCCTGAAGGCGAAAAAGTCATCAGGCATATTGAAAGAAGTAGTAAACCTGGCAGAAGGTACTATTGCAGAAGCAACCAGTTGAGGCCCGTCCTTGATGGATTGGGTATCAGCGTGCTGTCAACCAGCCAAGGCGTTATGAGTGATCGTCTTGCCCGCATCAAGAAATTGGGCGGCGAAATGATTTGTAAGGTTTGGTAAACTAAGGGATCTTCCCATGTCGAAAATAGGTAAAAAATTAATTGTAGTCCCATCAACCATCAAGGTAAAAATTGATGGCGGTAAGGTTTTCTTGGAGGGACCCAAGGGTAAGCTTGATTTGATGCCTCATCAGAATATCAAAGTTAGCTTTGATGATGCTGCAAAAACCATTCATGTTGAACGCATTAATGATGAACGTTTAAGTAAGTCTGTTCACGGCCTTACTCGTACGCTGATTGCGAACATGGTTGAAGGGGTTTTGAAAGGCTTTGAAAAAAGACTTAGGATTGAAGGTATTGGTTATCAAGCAAAAATGGATAAGAAAGCTGTAGAGCTTACTGTCGGTTTTGCTAATAAAATCAAGGTTCAGCCTCCAGAAGGTGTGACCGTTGAAGTTCCAGAACCAACAGTGGTTCTTGTGAAGGGTGCGGACAAACAAATGGTTGGTCAGTTTGCTGCTGATGTCCGGGCAGTTCGTCCCCCTGAACCCTACAAGGGTAAGGGTATTCGTTACGATTATGAAATTGTACGCCGCAAAGAAGGTAAAGCCTTCGGTAGCGGTGGTTAAGGCTGGAAGATAAAAAATGAGCGAACAAAAGTTAAAAGAAATCCGTAGAATCCGCAGACAAAATCATGTTCGTAGAACAGTGATTGGGTCTGTTATCAGGCCAAGGCTTACTGTGTTTCGAAGCTCGAAACATATCTATGCACAGCTTATTGATGACTCCAACGGTTGCACACTTGCTTCTGCAAGTAGCAATAGTCCTGAAGTAAAAAAAACATTACCCTATGGCGGTAATGTCCTCGCCGCTATTGCTGTTGGCAAACAAATTGCTGAAGCAGCCAAGGCCAAAGGCATCTTGAAGGTTGCATTTGACCGCGGTTATTACAGATATCATGGCAGAATCAAAGCACTTGCTGATGCTGCTCGTGAAGGTGGTTTGCAGTTTTAATTTTCATCCAGATAGTTTTCCCATAACAGGTATTCAGAGATCATGGCAAAAGATCGGGAACCAAAACAAGAAGAACTTCAAGACCGCGTAATTAAAATTCGCAGGTCTGCAACTGTGGTCAAAGGTGGCCGTCGATTTAGCTTCAACGCTTTAGTCGTTGTAGGCGATTCCCGTGGCAGAGTTGCTGTGGGTTACGGCAAAGCCAAGGAAGTTCCTCCTGCAGTAGAAAAAGCAACTAAAGATGCTCAAGGAGCAATCAAAAGATCAAGGAGAGTATCGCTTCGTGGTGATACTATTCCTCACCGTGTGATTGGCCGTTTCGGTGCCAGTCGCGTTATTATGGTTCCCGCGGGTCCTGGTACTGGTGTTAAAGCTGGTGCTGGTGTTCGAGATGTTCTTGAAGTTTGTGGTGTAAAAAACATCCTTACAAAAGTGCATGGTAGTACGAACCCAATAAATCTTGTAAAAGCAACAATTGAAGGCTTGCAACAACTTCGTTCCCGTTCTGAAGTTGCAATGCTTCGTGGAGTTACACTCTAATGGATTTGACACAAGTACACAAAGGCGTGAGTAAGCTTAAAACCAAAAAGCGCGTAGGTCGTGGTGTTGGTTCTGGTCATGGAAAAACTGCCTCCCGTGGTCATAAAGGCCAGTGGGCTAGTGCAGGTTCTGATAAACCAATTGCTGTGTTCGAAGGCGGACAGATGCAATTATTCCG
>DBCB01000317.1:0-10104 GCA_002303765.1 Planctomycetaceae bacterium UBA969 | reverse complement strand
GATGGTGATACTGTTGACCCTGAAACAGTAAAGAAAAAAGGTTTGGCTAACGGGCCATCCGATGGTATTCGAATTCTTGCTAAAGGTGAGTTTTCGAAGAAGTTAACTGTCCGTGCCCATCATGTTTCCAAATCTGCAATTGAAAAGATCATTGCTAAGGGTGGAGTTGTTGAAATTATTCCGCCAGCAGCGAAACCTGTAAGAAACAAAATGGGAACCAAATCTTAATTAGATATTGGTTTCCTTTGTTTTTTGTTTCTTTCATTCGGTTTAAGATTACCATTCTGGGATAAGATTTAGGGTAATCCGGATTGTTCTCAATTGGCAATCTGCGGTAAACCCAACTGCAGGAGCCAAGGTATGGGTAAGTTTAGTGCAATTTTAGCTATTCCGGAACTACGGAATAAAATCCTTATTACTCTTCTATTCCTCGCTGTATACAGGGTTGGTTATTCCATCCCTCTTCCTTTTGTTGATCAAAGCTTGATGAACCGCAACGTAGGACAAGGTGGCCCCTTGGGTGACATCTTGGGTTATGTTTCTTTGTTTAGCGGTGGCGATTTAAGTAACGCAACTCTTTTTGGTCTGGGCATTATGCCCTATATTTCTGCATCCATTATTTTCCAATTGCTTGGTGCAGTTTATCCTCCCTTGGAGAAACTCCAGAAAGAGGGAGAATCCGGTCGTAAGAAAATTAATAACTACACCCGCTGGGCAACTGTTGTTATCTGCTTCTTTCAAGCTTTTATGTATGTTCAATTTATTATGCAACCATCTTCAAGGGGTGGCCAGGGTTTCGCTTTGACACAACCCATTGATTACAATGTGGGTTATTATTGGATTACCATGGTTCTCATGATGACCACCGGAACTATGTTTCTAATGTGGATGGGCGAACAGATTGACGAATATGGAATTGGTAACGGTATAAGTTTAATTATCATGGCTGGTATTGTTGCAAGGATTCCTGCAGCAACCGCATCGTTACTTTTCGAAAACGGGAAGTTTAAAGAGTCTATATTTACCCTTGGGGGCGGTTCCAGCCAAGACATCAGTTTTGAGAAACTAGTTGTGTTGATGTTACTTTTTGTTGTTGTTGTAGTTGCAGTTATTGCAATTACAAAAGCTCAAAGACGGATTCCAACTCAATCTGCGAAACATGTTCGTGGCCGAAAAGTGTTTGGCGGTACTAGGCAGTTTTTACCATTGAAGGTTAATCAAGCTGGCGTTATGCCTGTTATTTTCGCTAGCAGTTTACTAATCCTACCTTACTTTATTTTTAACTTTATTTCGAGTGCAACGGAATGGAGTTGGGCTCTTGCATTAAAAGATGTATTTGAAAGGCAAGGATGGGCTTATACTGTTCTTTTTGTTGTAATGATTTATATATTCTGTTATTTCTGGACGGCTATTATCTTTAACCCTAAAGATGTTGCAAATAATTTAAAAGACTTTGGTAGTTTTATTCCTGGTTACAGACCAGGGAAAAGAACTTCTGAATACCTCGAAAAGGTGATGATGCGAATCACCTATGTTGGTGCGGCTTTCTTAGCTATTATTGCTGTTATTCCCACTTTAATCACAAGCACAATGGATGTAAGGCAAGAGGTCGCGAGTTTCTATGGTGGTACTGGCCTGCTAATTGTGGTTAGTGTTGCATTGGATTTGGTTCAAAAAATTAACAGCCATCTCGTAATGCGAAATTATCCTGGTCTAACTGAAGATTAAGGTCTTCTTTGAAATGAAAATTCCTGCCTCCTATTGAATTTAACTTTGTTGATTATTTTGTTTATGAAAACATGATTTAGGTACTTGTTTTTTTATAAAACCCAGCATTAGAACGGTTGTTCCATGCGAATAATTTTAGTTGGCCCTCCTGGATGTGGCAAAGGAACCCAAGCTAAACTTCTTTCCAAGAGAATGAAGTTGGAGCATATTGGTACAGGCGACCTCCTTAGGGAAGCCATTCGAAACGAAACCTCAGTTGGACTACGAGCCAAACCTTTTGTTGAAGTTGGCAACTTGGTTCCTGATGAACTTGTCAATGATCTAGTGAGTGAACGGTTCCAGAGGGATGACAGGCCTAAAACCTTTATTCTTGATGGCTATCCAAGAACGCTGATGCAAGCAAAAGCTTTAGATAACGTACTAGCGTCACATGGTTTGCCTTTGACTTCAGTGGTGTTACTTGATGTGTGTGATGCAGAAATTGTGAAACGAGTAACTGGCAGATGGAGTTGCCCAAAGTTAGGGTGCAAAGCAACATTTCATACACTAAGTAATCCGAGCAAAATTGTTGGGGTTTGTGATGATTGCCAAACGGTTTTAGTTCAACGTGAAGATGACAATGTGGAAACAGTAAAATCAAGGCTTACAGTTTACCATAAAGACACAGTTCCATTATTACCTTACTATGAGCAGAATGGACTACTTAAACGAATTCATGGAACTGGAGATATCGAACAAATTTATCAATCCATGGTACATGCGTTAAGCATATGAGGACCAATGTTGCGGAACCTTTTTGCAAACAGGCCTGAATTAAAATCCCCTCGCGAAATCGAGTTAATGCGCGAAGCTGGCAAATTGGTCGCTGGTGCCCTTAGAATGTGCAAAGGCATGGCAAAACCAGGCGTTATCACCGGTGATATCGATAAGGCAGTCGAAGAATATTATAAACAGAATAACGCTCTCTCACTTTTTAAAGGTTATCCAGGGAAAGTACCATTCCCCGCAGTCACATGTATTTCTGTCAATGAACAAGTGGTACACGGAATTCCTGGTGGGAAAGTTGTCCGTGATGGGGATATTCTTAAAATAGACACAGCGTGTAAATTGAATGGCTGGTGTGCAGATGCTGCTATTTCGATCCCTATAGGTAGTGTCAGTGACGAAAAAAGAAGACTTATCGAAGTAGGCGAACAGGTTCTTAATATTGCTATTAGAGAGCTATCTCGATGCAAATGGTGGACTGAAGTTGCCACTAAAATGCAAAAAGCTGCAGAAGATGCAGGATTTAGTGTTGTAACCCAATATGTGGGGCATGGAATCGGAAAATTGATGCACGAACACCCCCAAGTGCCAAACTATGTTAACCGTGAGGTTAAAAAACAAGATTTCAAACTTGAAGAAGGTTTAGTACTTGCGGTAGAGCCCATGATAAACATGGGCAAGGCAGAAACTGAGGTCTTAAGAGACCATTGGACAGTTGTTACTAGGGATGGCCTACCAAGTGTTCATGTGGAACATACCTTGGCTTTAACCAAGGATGGGGTTTTTGTGTTAACTTCGGATGAAGACTTGATAATAAAAATATAATAAACAAATCCTTCATTTTGTTGAAGAAAATGAAGAAAATTGATGATTTGGACTTGTTTTTTCTATCAACTACTTGCCGAAGACCCTTAACCATGGTAAAAAAATAGTTTACCTTAATCCGTCAGAAGGACGGGAGTGAAATATGAAAGTCAGAACAAGTGTAAAACGAATTTGCGAAAAATGCAAATTAGTGCGTCGTCAAGGTAAAGTTTATGTAATTTGCAGCGATCCTCGCCATAAACAAAGGCAGGGTTGATCAAGGGAGCTAGAGAATGCCGCGTATTCTAGGTGTAGATATTCCGAATGAAAAACCAACCCATATAGCCTTGCGCTATATTTATGGGATTGGCCCCGCTCTTGCATTGCGCCTGTGTGAAGAAGCCCGGGTTGACCCGCTTCGCCGTGCAAAAGATCTCAACGAAGATGATGTAAGCCGATTGGCAAACATCCTTGACCGAGAATATGTAGTGGAAGGGCCTCTTCGCAGGCAAATCCAACAAAATATCGCTCGATTACGAGACATCGGCTCCTACAGAGGTTCGCGCCATCGTCGCAGCTTACCTGTAAGGGGTCAGCGTACTAAAACAAATGCCCGAACCAGAAAAGGTCCAAGAAAGACCGTTGCTGGCAAGAAGGGTGTTAAAGAGCTTAGAGGTTAATTTTGTAATTTAATTTTCACGGAGATATTCTTTCGTGTCCAAGAAGAAAAAACAGCGTCGTAATGTCAGTCGGGGAGTAGCTCATATACTTGCTACTTTCAATAACACCATTGTGACCATTACTGATACTAATGGTGATACTCTTTGTTGTGCATCAGCAGGAACTTGCGCATTCAAGGGTAGCCGAAAAAGCACACCTTTTGCAGCCCAAAGGGCAGCAGAAGAAGCAGCATCCCGAGCCTTGAAGTTTGGACTTAAAGAAATTGAAGTTCGAGTCAAGGGTCCTGGGTCAGGTCGCGAATCTGCAATTACCGCACTCCAAGCTTCTGGCTTGAATGTAAAGGCTATTGAAGATGTAACGCCACTTCCTCACAATGGTTGTAGGCCGCCCAAGCGTCGTCGAGTATAATAGGAAAACTGTATCCATCAGGAAGATTTACAACTTTTAACCGCTAGAGATAGTAATAACATCCATGGCAAGAATCACCGACCCAGTATGTAGAATTTGTAGAAGAGAAGGCGTAAAGCTTTTTCTAAAAGGCCTTCGTTGTGAGTCGCCTAAGTGCGCAATTGAAAGACGCAATCAGCCGCCCGGCATGCATCTTCGTCGCAACAAGCCAAGCGAATACGGTATTCGTCTTCGTGAAAAACAAAAGCTAAAAAGATTTTATGGTTTGCTTGAAAGGCAATTCAGAAGATACTTTGAGATTGCAAGCCGTTCCAAGCAAAACACAGGTGAAGTTTTAATCACTTTGTTGGAACGAAGGCTTGATAATGTAGTATTTCGATTAGGCTTTGCGCCAAATCGTGCAGCAGCAAGGCAGCTTGTAGCTCATGGGCATGTAACTGTTAACAGCGTTCCAACTGACATCCCAAGCTTGATCATGAAGCCCAATGATATTGTTTCAGTCAAAAATCGCAAGCGATCTATTGACTTGGTAAGGCTGCAAGTGCAACAGACGTCGCCAAATATCCCAGATTTCTTGACCATTACAAATCAAGAACCTCCTGAAGGTAAAATGACGCGCATGCCGACTCGTGGTGACATGGATCCGCATATTGAAGAAATTCGTGAACAGTTAATCATTGAATTCTGCTCCCGTTAAAAACAGGTATATTTTTTATTTGACAATAATAGGCTTGAAAAATCAGCCTTAAAATAGTTTAGGAGTGATTTAATTATGCGTATTCGATGGCGCGGTTTGGAATTACCGAGTAGGGTTAATGGTGATCGTTCAACTCTTTCTGATACCTACGGTAAGTTTTACGCAGAACCCTTTGAAAGGGGTTTTGGTGTTTCGATTGGTAATAGCATTCGTAGGATTCTTCTTTCAAGCCTTGAAGGAAGCGCTATAACCCAAGTTAAAATTGAAGGTGTTCAGCACGAAATCACTACCATACCTGGTGTGGTTGAAGATGTAATCGATATTATTCTTAATATTAAAAGTCTTGTTGTAAAAAACATTAGTGATTTACCACAAGTAATTCGTATTGAAAAGCACGAAAAAGGCGTTGTTACTGCTGCTAATATTATTACGACTGAAGCAGTTCAGATTATTAACCCTGAACATGTAATCGCAACATTAACAGACGATGTTCCTTTCAAAGTTGAAATGACGGTTGAAAATGGTCGTGGTTATCGGATGGCAGAAGAAAATGTACCAGGCGATCGTGAAATCGGTGTGATTCCTATAGATTCAAGTTTTACACCCGTTGTTCGTGTAAAATATGAAATTGAAGATACTCGCGTTGGTCAGAAAACCAACTACGACAAATTGATAATGGAAATCTGGACCAATGGTACAGTAACCCCCCAGATGGCACTTGTTGAAGGCGCAAAGATTCTTCGAAAGCACCTCAACCCCTTTATTCAATATGCAGAACCCGGCCCAGAAGTTGGCTTGGAGCACATTCAAGAACCTGTTGCATCTTCAACAGTAGATGTTGAACTTGAACGCAAGCTTAATATGAGCCTTGCTGAATTGGAATTGTCTGTGAGGGCAACCAATTGTTTGGAATCTGAAGGTATCTCCACGGTACGTGACCTTGTAATGCGTTCTGAAGAAGAATTGCTTGAAGTTCGCAACTTTGGTGAAACTACTCTTAAAGAAGTTAAGATTAAACTTGATGAGCGAAATCTTAAACTTGGTTTAAGATCATCTGCTCTTCGTAAGTAAACAGTATTTTTTCTAACTAAAAATCGAGACTGAGCCATGCGTCATTTAAGAAGAGGTAGACAACTAGGCCGAAATCAGGACCATCGAATTGCGTTGTTCCGAAATCTTACCCGAGCCTTGTTCACTCACCGTCGTATTATTACAGGTCTTGAAAAAGCTAAGGAAGTTCGGATTTTTGCCGAAAAGCTTATTACCTTGGCTAAAAAAGACACTTTAGCTGCTCGAAGGCTTGCCCTTGCTAGGCTTCGTGACAAAGAAGCTGTTGAGCTTCTTTTCAAAGAGATTGCACCCCTTTTCGCCAACCGAGAAGGTGGTTACACTCGTGTTTTAAAGCGTCAGGAAAGGCGCCTTGGTGATGGTGGTCAAACTGCTTTTCTTGAGTTGGTATTGGATTCCCGATCCAAGGAAATAAGCACAACCGCACCTGTAATTGAAGCTGAAGTTAAAAGCTAAGCCTAGAATTCTGTTAAACAAAGAAAGCCAAGGTATAAACTACCTTGGCTTTCTTTGTTTAATCACCTTAACAAATTTCCAACCTAGGGTTGACTGGTTTTTCGCCTCACGGTATTACCCTTTAAATCTGTTAATTTTTATGGTTGGAGAATGCAATGTTTACCCTTCAGTTTGTTACAGCGGTATGTTTATTTCTTTCAAACCAAAATGCTGTTTCTTTTAAGGAACTACCGCAGGCAGATGATTGCTTAAAAATAGAGTTATCGTTAAGTTTAAAAGGCGAAATGAAGGTGCAACGTGATGGAAAAATGGTAGCTATCCCCATGTTAGCCACTGCAAATCACCATTTTGAAGAGCGGGTCATTCATTTATCTACTTCGGGAATTCCAGACAAAGTTGCAAGGAATTATTCAAAGGCTGAAGCTTTATTTAACATCGAAGGTAACAAATCTGAAAGAACCCTTCGCAAGCAACGAAGCCTGATAGTGGCTCAAAAACCAGAAAACTCAATTTTCGTTTACAGTCCAAAAGGCCCACTAACAAGGGAAGAACTAGAACTAACTGGCGAACACTTCGACACTTTATCCATTGCGAATTTAATTCCAGATAAAGGCCCCGTTCCTAAAGAAGCTTGGAAATTAAAGGATGCTTCAGTACAAGCTATTTGTAATTTTGAAGGCCTTTCCGAGCACACAATTACAGGAAAAGTAATTTCTAATGAAAATGGGATTGTGACTTTTAAAATTGAAGGAACAGCAACCGGAGTTGAATCTGGTGCAAGTGTTTCTTCCACTGTTGATGCAACGGGGATTTGGAACGAAAAAACCGCAAGGATTACAAACCTAAGCTGGAAGCAAAGTGACAATCGAGAAGCTGGGCCTGTAAACCCTGCATCAAAAACAGAAATGGAAATCACAATTAAACGAGAGGTTCTTGAGACCCCGCAAGCACTTAATGATGCAGCATTGGTTTCAATTCCCCAAGATTTTGAAGTCCCGAATTTAATGACTTATGTTGAATTCAAAGACCAACAAGGGCGATTTGATTTATCAATGAGCAGAGATTGGCAATTAGTAGCAAAAACTGAAAACCATCTGGTTTTAAGGTTAGTTGAAAAAGGCGATTTTATTGCACAGGCTACCGTTTCAGTATGGAGCAAGGCAGAGCCAGGTAAACATCTTTCGGTTGCAGAATTCAAAAACGTCACAGAAAGAACTCCCGGCTGGGTAGTCGAAAAAGACCTACAAGAAGGCGAAGTTCCATCAGGTGATAAAGGCCGATGGGTTTATAGAATTTCTGCGTTGGGCCAACTTGATAATCTTCCGACCATGCAAAACTATTATGTAGTAGCTAGCCCTGGCGGTGAGCAAGTAGTTGTAACATTCAGCTTATCCCCAAAGCAGGCAGAGAAATTGGGAACTAAAGATTTATCATTGATTGGAAGCTTAGAATTGCCAGGCACTTCTGGGAAGTAGAATTTTAGATGCAAATCGATAAATATAAATCTTATTAAAAAGGTCCATTGCTGAACCGCACTTCTTGTCGATCTTAGAGCTGACAAGTAATTTTAAGGATTTAAATCAGGATCAGATTTTAGCATAACCCAGCCTGTTGGAAGAAGAATAAGCAAAATGCCTATTACTTCAACTAATCCCAACGCTTTATGCCAGAACAACATGTCGCCGATAACGGCAAAAACAACTTGACTAAGGCCAACAACAGAGATTTTAGTTGGCGCCCCGCTTGAAAAGGCGAGAGTTAAAAAGTTCTGGCCGATGGTCGCAGAAATGCCCACACCCAATAAAAGCAGCAAGATTTTAAAATCCACATCAGCAATTGTAGTGCCCACATTTGGAGCAAAAGGCAAAACCAATAAGCATAACGCCGTTGCTACGCCAGAAAAGTGAACCACAATAGCCTGGGTCGGAATGCCTTTGATTTTATGGAGCCCAATCATTGCCAATGCGGTAAAAAAGGAAGCGATAATGGCAGAAGCAATGGCTAGATAATTATCACTAAGGTGGGGTTTTTGAATCAACCCTACTCCAATAATACCCATGCAAACAGCGGCCCAATCCGAAATCGACGGTATCTTTTTCAACATGGGCCACGATAATAATGCGACCCATAGCGGGAACATATTGGTAACGGTAAGAACCAAAGAAAGTTGCAGTTTTGTTAATGCGTAGAATGAAAAGACAAGGCTTAAACTGCCGGCAATACTTCTAAGCCAAAGGCTCCGAGACCCCATAACGACAGGGTTGATTCGAAAGGCCACAGCAAGCGCCAACGAAAAAAGAAAAACTAAAAAAGCTCTAAAAAACGCAATGATTTGCCAATCAAGATTAAGCCCAATAGCCGAAATATGCCCTAGCGCAAAAGTAAAATTGCCCATAAATGTAAAAGCAATACATCCACTCACCATCCACAAATATGGCATAAAAGCCGATCGATTCATTCGCTACCGCCACTTTGTGTTATTAAAATTAATGAGATAACTGATTACTCAGATGCTGGGGATGGATGGGCTACTTTAGGCCATTTTCGTTCAAAACCTTTGTTCGTCCAAGTGACATCATTATCGATATCATGGCATTTCTGGCAAAACTGATCCGTTTTTCCCAACCTAGATTCTTTATCTGCTGGTGTTTCTCCACTCACGGTTTTCCAAGGATTAATAAGTTTGTGCCAGCTTTCATCATTAGGTTTTTTAACATGTTCGCTAGAGGGGCCATGGCAACTTTCGCACCCAACATTGGTAAGGTTGGGCGTTTTTTCAAAGGTACTAAAACCTGATTGGTACCCAAATCCAACGGTATGACAAACAATACATTCGGGATCATAGTGACGTAAGGAAGGTTCCTTGGCATCAACAAGGGTTTGATAGGCATGACTATGGGTTGATTTTTTCCAGACCTCATAAGCGGATTCATGGCATTTTTTACATTTTTCGGAACCGACATAAACAGGATTTGAACCAGGTGCAGAAACCTGGACAGGGTGTCTGCCTTGGCCAAACCTAGATAAGTAATTTTCATTTTTAAGTTCTTTGGCGTACGACTCCATGAGTTCCATGACAGGGTGATTCTTTTTTGCAGCTTCAGCCGTCATGTAATCTTCAGACATTTGTTCAATGGTATACCGAAACTTGAAAGGCTGAGAAGGGTCGCCTGTTTTATAAACGCCCAAAACCCCGACATACTTACCCTTGGTTCCCATCCTGATGATTAGCGACTGTTTTTTGTTTTCGTGACTTATGGTAATGGGATTAGAAGAAGGCTCATCTTCTTCACTAAGGCACATGAGAATTTGAAATTCGGGATAGGATTGTGCCGCTTTCAAAGCTTCGGTTGCGGGTTCGCCCTTCGGACTGCGATTCAGAACCCCTTGATAAAGTAATACTTTAAGTTGAATGTTATCTTGGTTCATTTCTTTCAACACGGAATCCAAAGCTACTTTGGAAGGTCCAAACTTAACTCTAGGGTCCTTGATTTTCT
>DBCB01000171.1:738-2727 GCA_002303765.1 Planctomycetaceae bacterium UBA969 | reverse complement strand
TATTATTCTGACATATTTTGTAATGAAATTATCCCTTCCTTGCCAGTTTGAATTAGCAACGCATGCCTGTACAATGCTTATGAAACAACCCAAAATTATAAATGCAATTTGCGCATAAAGACCTAATGAAATTATGGATAAACAAGAAATTGTAATTGTGATCAAAGAAATGGTAAACACTAGCCAAATTGTTCTTTTTGTTCCAAAAGTATTCATTAATGTTCTGGCAATTGGGTTGGTTTCTTGTGAAGTACTGGTAACCCTTTGAATTGTGGACAAAACGTCCATTAGTTTGGTTACCACTAATACAAAAGTAACAACAAAGATTGTATTGATCATTTTATGGTCTTGATGATGATTTTTAATTTCTATTCAGATTCTTGCTTCGCCATGATTGGTGGCAAAGAAAGAACCTGATTTTAAACAATTTTAATCCGGATGATGTATGATCAAATTAATTAATGCCTGGTTTTCCCGCAACTTCCGTGGTTGACATTACATGGAAATCCCTAAATTCTGAATGTGAAGTCATGGTATTTTCCAAATCATACTCATTGCTAACTGTTTCCCCAAGCCAAGCTTGCAATAGCGCTGCTGCGGCTGGTTTCGCATGGTGCGTTGCAACCTCCGTAGCAAAATTGCAAAGATCATAAACACTGCATTTCACTGGTAAAGTCCTGCGTCTTTTCATGCTCAATGCTTCCATGTTTGCATGGCCATAAATTAAGCCAGTGTCACCGGTCATGGAGTCAAAAGCCTTGAAGATCGGGTTGCCAAGAGTTTGATGATATTTTTCAAACATAGCAACGTTTGGAAAAAGATGACTTAATCTTGTTCCTGGTGTAGGTGTAGATTTGCTATCAAGTTCATTTTGGACATTTATTTTTTCCAAGACCTTTCTTAATGATCCAGCTTCGTATACGCTTGCCCAAGATTTTGCAGAATCCTGAATTCTAGATTGCAGGGCACTGTAACCTTCTTCATTATTAAAGCTTTCGAGTGATCGCACAACAGTAGGCATCACATTATCTTCACCCCGACCCAACCGAAGTTCACTTCGAAAGGCCCTAGTTAAAGCCATCATACCGTTATCACAGACTAAACGCAAAAAGCCGAGATATGAACTAGGTGAACCATAGCCATCGACCGGAGTGTTAAGAAAGAATTTTGCTTTAAATTCATCCCCCACTGTTGAAAAACCCTGATCCAATCTTGGAGAGTGCCTAGAAGTGACCATCCCATTTGCATACTTGATATTTTCCGCGCCATGGCGGCCGAGTGTTTCCATTAGTTGATCATAATTTGCGACAGCTTTTAAGGGATTACTGACCCCAAGAAGGTTTACTTCCTTTGCATTTTTTTCAACAGTGATACGGATTTCGCCCCCACTATTCTTTTCAGAGATTCTCTCAAAGACCTCTGCATGATCAAAGTATCGGAAGATCGTTCCATTGAATCCAAATTTAGCGCATAGGCTTGTCCAAAACCTTGTCGTTGGTTTTAAAATTTCGCCTTTGTATTCAATTCCAGAAACCTTGTTTTTGCCATTCACTTCATCGGTTTGGACTTTTAAATTTCCGATGCGGGTTGTTGTGTATTCAATTTTCATAACTTTAAATCTCCATGGGTTAGGTATTTCGAACGAAAGGTAAACGAATAAAAGGCATGGTCTTTCTGGAACTGATAAAGCACGGCATGCTTACATCGGTACGGGCGATTGCCATTCTTGCGTTGTGCGCCATCAATTCAATTAGGGGATTAACCGTGAGACTGATCCAGCGGTCTTGCTGCCAGCGGTATTGCATTCTGGCAGAGGCAGTCTTGGTGATTGGATGGGAGGTATTTACGCCTTGGACCACCTGTTTTATAGGGGTGGATTTATGGATTCTAAACACTCTTCCAGCCATCTGCGTAGTAGTTCCTTTGCCGCTGTCTCTTACCCAAACCGTTTTAATAGAGGGGCAGTCAAAGCCTTCAGTAAGTTTCATG
>DBCB01000171.1:0-711 GCA_002303765.1 Planctomycetaceae bacterium UBA969 | reverse complement strand
CTTTTCCATCAGAAAACTTTTTTATTTGGCTTTCTGTATCACTCGATCCTGTGACAACCTCGGATAAATATCCTTTGCTTGAGAGCAATTGTGCCGCCAAATAACATTGATTCAAATTCTTGAAAAACATAACGCTTTTGCCCCATCGTTTAGGCTCTGCGATGAATCTTTCAACAACAGTCTTGGGTTCCCAGGAATCAATAGTGTAGTGATCAAATTTCGAAAGATACCCCGCAGAAATAAGTTGGTGAATACCTGCATCTTTAATGGCTTTTTCAAAGCAAAGCGCCATCTTGTCTGTTCTATAAGGGGTTGCGCTAAGGCCCAGTACATAGTTAGGCTGGATAATGTTGTAAAGATGACTCATCGAAGAAGTTGCATCGTGGTGACATTCATCAATCACCAATAGAATTTGATGGCCAGAGGTTTTAAGCTTTACAGTCTCTTGCGCAAGCTTGTCAAACATTGATGTAAAGTGAATATTTCGAAGGTTAAATCCTTTTTCAATATTTTCTCTGGAAGCTTGTGCAAGAAGATTTCTTCGCATTGCAACCCAGCAAATTCCAAGCGGTACTGTGGATTTTTCTTGAATGATTTTTGCAGCCATCATCCCAATCACGGTTTTACCTGAACCAGTTGGGCTTTCCACCATAATGCTCCGAATACTTGGCGTGAGCGCACCATCCTTGGTATGGTGTTTGCCAGCAAACA
>DBCB01000294.1 GCA_002303765.1 Planctomycetaceae bacterium UBA969 | reverse complement strand
TTTCTGGGATGCAGGGAAGAATAAAGACATGGCTGGTCTCCACTAACTTAAACAAATAAGAAAACTTAGTGAATATCTAATTAATTTATTATGAACTTAATTCTCATAACAATCTATAGCTAAACTGAAAAGCTTAAATATATTTCGCCCTCACAAGGAGAACATTCATTACCGATTGGAGTCATGGAATCCTCAAGAGGTATGCTTTTTCTACTATCAAAACAGTCGTAAAGCTAATCAGAGGAATCATTTACCACTAATCAAACCCCTTTAAATACACCCTTATTAAGGCTCAAAGATTATTATTTAGCCACCGAAATATTCCATAGCTGACAACGACAAAGAACATGGCTACAATTAGTTGTGTTAGTCAATAGTCAGTTAAGTAGAGGGGTATCATGCGCAGGCCAATCATTTATTCCAGCTGTCTTGTCTTTCTAATCACAACTTCGATTCCATGGGCTCAACAAGCTCCACCTTTGGTTGCCCCAACCGAAGCCCTTTCTCCCGCAGATGAAATGAAAGGCTTCAAGTTACCTAGAGGCTATGTTGTTCAATTAGTTGCTAGCGAGCCTGATATTTTCAAACCCATGAATCTTTCGTTCGATTACAAAGGCCGGATCTGGATTACCGATTCACTCGAATACCCTTACGCTGCCAAGGACGGAACCAAACCACGCGACTCCGTCAAGATTCTTTCCAATATTGGCCCCGATGGCAAAGCCCAAAAGATTGAAACCTTTGCAGAGGGATTAAACATCCCTATCGGCTTACTTCCGCTTCCTTCCAAAAAAGGCGCACCTCAAACCGCGCTTGTTCACAGCATCCCTAATGTCTACAAGATGCAGGATACCAATAACGATAATAAAGCCGACACTAAAGAACCTTTCCTCACCGGCTTTGGCTTCCGCGATACCCACGGCATGACCAACAGCTTCCAGCTTCATTGGGATGGCTGGGTTCATGCGACCCATGGTTTCTCCAATGATTCTGAGGTCAAATCCTCTGAAGGCAAATTACTCAAAATGAATTCGGGTAATACTTACCGCTATCGCCCTGATGGCACTGGCCTGCAATCCTACACCCGTGGGCAGGTAAACCCATTCGGCATGACCGTCGATTCCTGGGGTAATTTCTACACCGCTGATTGCCATAGCAGCCCTATCTATCAACTTCTTCAAGGAGCAACCTACCCCAGCTTTTCCAAGCCTCATGATGGCCTAGGCTTTGGCCCCGACATGATCAAGCACTCTCATGGCAGCACCGGTATTTGCGGTATCACTGCTCTCAACTCTGATTCCTTCCCTGAAGAGCATCAAGAAACCATGATCATCGGCAATGTGGTCACAAGCAGAATCAACCACGATCGTGTTGATCGAAAAGGTGCAACCCCTAGTGCTGTTGAGCTTCCTGATTTCATGACAAGCGAAGATTTGTGGTTCAGGCCAGTGGATATCAAGATGGGGCCGGATGGCGCGCTCTACATCCTTGATTTTTATAACAAAGTGATCGGGCATTATGAAGTGCCCCTTACTCACCCAGGGCGTGATAGGCATCGTGGCCGTATCTGGCGCGTCTTTTATACAGGCAAAGATGGCAAGCAATCCCCGCCACCATTGCCTGACTTTACTGCAATGTCGGTCGAAGTTCTCATTAAAAATCTCGGAAGCAAAAACCAAACCATGCGCATCATGGCGGGTAACGAACTAGTTGCAAGGGAAGATGGCGATGCAACGAAGTCACTCCTTGCTGCAATCAATAAGCCAGCAGATAACTTCCAACAGGTTCATGCCATGTGGGCTTTACTGCGATTAAACGCACTGCCCGATCAGGCAATTGAAACTATTATTACAAACCCAGCACCATTTGTTCGGGTGCATGGAATCAAGATGGCAACTTCAAAATCACAATTGAACGAAGGCCTTGCAACACTGGTACAAAAAGCGCTGGAAGACACCGATGGAAGGGTGCAAATTGCAGCGGTTCAAGGCTTGGCCCAACACCCTAGCGAAGCGAATTTAAAAGCTATCCTTTCCTTCCGCACCAAAGTTAACCAAAATGATTCGCATCTTTACTATGCCTCAAGGTTGGCATTGCGGGAACAAGTTCGAAATCCCGAAGCTTGGAAAGGCTTGCCTTCTCAATCTTCTGATCCCTTGGCATTAAAAGCCCTTGCCGATGTAGCCTTGGGACTTCCTGGTGCAAGCTCTGCAGCTTTCCTTGCAAACAAACTCGCTTTAATTCAGCCCGAGGGAGATCGCGAAATAGCTGTCGTTAGAATGATCACCCGCGATGGCAACGATGCAGATAAAACCAACATCATCTCGTACATGAAAAACGCTCAGCGTCCCAAAGCACGTCAAGCTGAACTGATTCGTGCTGCTTCCCTTGCTGCACAAGAAAAAGGCTCGAAAGTTGATCCTGTTCTCTTGACGCAAGCTACAGACCTTTGTGGTTATCTTCTGGCTTCCAAACAAGAGAACGATGTTCGAATCGGAACCGAGCTAGCTTCTTCACTTCAGTTGACTGATCACCTAGACACCATCGTGAAAATTGTAAATGATTCTTCCATGCCAACTGCCAACCGGTTGGCTTGCATTATTTCCCTAGGAAACATGCCCAATGCCAAGGCAACTAATGGGCTTCTTGAAACTGCTAAAAACACCAACAACAATCCCGAAGTAAGAGACGCTGCAATCATTGGCCTTGGGAAAACCCTTAGCCCCGAAGTACGCGCTAGTCTGTTAGCCATGTTTGCAGGGGCTTCCGCCAGGCTGCAATCTTCGCTGGCCTTGGCAATTGTTTCTACCTCTGAAGGGGCCAACGATTTTCTCAAGGCGATTACAGAAGGGAAAGCTTCTGCCCACTTGCTGCTTGAAAAACCAATCGAGAACAAATTAAAGCAACGCAATCTACCTGACTTTGATAAGAAGCTTGCCACCTTGACAAAAGGCTTGCCACCCGCTGATCAACTGTTACAGAAAAAGATTGCAGACAAGAAAACTGCGTTTCTTATGGGCAAACATGATGAGATCAAAGGCGAGGCTCTTTTTGGCAAACACTGTGCAGCCTGTCATCAAATTGCCAACAAGGGTGCCAAGATTGGTCCACAACTTGACGGCATCGGATCTCGCGGCCTCGATAGGCTGCTTGAAGATATGCTCGACCCTAATCGCAATGTCGATCAGGCTTTCCGCCAAACCACTCTTGCCCTAAAGAATGGCCAACTTGTCAACGGCTTGCTTCTAAGGGAAGAAGGCGTCCTCTTAGTTCTTGCAGATCAGCAAGGCAAAGAAGTGCGCATCGCAAGTGATCAAGTTGAAGAGAGAAAAATCTCCCCCGTATCGCCCATGCCTGCTGGCTTTGTAGATCAGATTACCAACGCTGAATTCGCAGACCTAATGGCATACCTATTATCGAACCAGTTGAAGAAATGATCACCTTTTGCCCGAAAGATGTGCGACCATGAGCATTCCTTTTTTTAGCAGTGTTGATGAGAAACCTCTTTCTTCTGATGAGCTAAACCAGTTGCATGCATGGTGGCGTGCAGCTAATTATCTCAGCGTTGGCCAAGTTTACTTACTGGCCAACCCTCTCTTGCATGCACCACTAAAACCCGAACAGGTTAAATCTAGATTAGTAGGCCATTGGGGCACCTGCCCCGGACTTAATCTAATTTACGCTCATCTCAACCGCCTGATTCGCAAGCACAGCCTTAGTGTGCTTTATGTCACCGGACCAGGCCATGGCGGGCCCGCCCTCGTCGCCAACGCCTGGCTTGATGGAACCTATTCCGAAGTCTACCCAGCCATCAGCAGAGACGAAGAAGGCATGATGGCACTCTTCAAACAATTCTCTTTCCCAGGCGGTATACCAAGCCATGTTGCGCCTGAAACACCAGGCTCCATCCATGAAGGCGGGGAACTTGGCTATGCACTTGCCCATGCCTATGGCGCAGCCTTTGATAACCCCGACCTCATCGTTGCATGTGTGGTTGGCGATGGCGAAGCAGAAACCGGGCCTCTGGCAGCCTCTTGGCATTCCAACAAATTCATCAACCCCGTGCGCGATGGCGTTGTACTTCCGATCCTCCATCTCAATGGATACAAAATCGCAGGGCCAACCCTCCTCTCACG
>DBCB01000056.1 GCA_002303765.1 Planctomycetaceae bacterium UBA969 | reverse complement strand
ATTGATTTGAAGGTTTAGCGGGCAACTTCAGGTTGGAATGCTTTCAAATACGATGCAATGTAATCACCATACATTTCCCGTAATTCTTCAGGCATATCCTTATAGCCTGAGATACTTCCCCTGCACTTTTCTGCATTGCAAAGGCATTCTTCGGGCATATGGTGGATTTCGTATTCAAAAGTTGCGTAATCGAAGGTAAGTTCTTCATTGGCAGCGATGTGCCTAAGGGCGTGTGCTTCTGCTATCTGGTCATCAGCTTTGATTAGAAGGCCGCAATTCGGTTCGCAGGAGTGGTTGAACCAGCCCAGAGGATGATCAGGGACAATATGCCCATCAGGAGAAATTTGGATTGTATGCATGGTGCGTACTTTGGTGGATTTACCCCAAGCTTTAAGAATAACCTCGCCCGGAGTAAGGTTATCTGTGGCAATTATGGCCTTCCCCAAAGGGCCATGAACAATTTTAATTTTAGAATTTTCAAGCCGTTCACCACTATCCATTTTTATCTCCCTGCCATTGCTTTCCTTTAGTCGCGTCGAAAGGAACTCAACCGCATCATCAACCGAATCTGGCTGAATCACCAACAAATCACCGGGTAGACATTTTTCGAGGCCGCTCTTAAGCGCAGCTACACCGCCACGCACCTCTTCCACATCTTTAACCCGTATCCCGTCATTTAAGCCTTCGCGGAACAAGGCAAAAATTTCGCCCGGTTCCCTGCCACGAAGGTAAGTATCTTCATAAAGTACGACCCTATCGAAATGGTCGCCCAATAATTTTCCTTGCTCGATGATGTCACTATTACGACGATCACCAGCAGCAGAATAAACCACACTTCGTCGAGTATGAGGCAAATGTTTTATCGCCTCAATCAGCCGAGAGAGAGCTGAGGTATTATGGCCATAATCCAGAACAATAGTTACACCATTCAACTCCATCATATTGAAACGGCCAGGTGCTTGCAACAAACCACCACCAAAGCTTTTCAACCCTTGTACAATGGCAGGAATCGTCACGCCACAAGCCCAGCCCCCCGCTACTGCAGCAAGAGTATTTTCAATTTGAAACCCCACTAAGCCACCATGGGTGATTGGCACTTGGTTAATATTTAACAATTGTTGTTCATTGTTACCATCAGCAAGGATAATCATGCCTTCCTTAAGGAACACTACTTTGCCCTCAGACTTGCGATGATTTTCAATAATTTCGTTATTTGAAGATTGGGAGAAGAAAATGATTTTTCCAGAGCAGTATTGTTGCATCCCGACTACGAAGGGATCATCTGCGTTTAAAACGGCATAACCATTGGAATGGGTTGCTGCAACTAGGGTGCTTTTTGCGTAAGCGAGTTCTTCCAAAGTTTCGATATCGTTGAAGCCGAGGTGATCGCCTTGGCCGATGTTAACAACGACAGCAGCTTGGCAGCGATCGAATCCAAGGCCTTCACGAAGCATGCCACCGCGGGCGTTTTCAAGTGCAGCGCTCTTTGCCATTGCATGTTGCAAAGCAACTTTAGCACTTTTGGGGCCAGAGCAATCGCCTGTAAACAAGCGCTGGTCGGCTAGGTAAATGCCTTCGGTGCAGGTCATTAAAACAGGGGAATGTTCTTGGGCTAGTAGGTGGGCGATGAAGCGGGTGGTGGTGGTTTTGCCATTCACCCCTGTAACTGCAGCAACGGGAATTCTACCTTCATCACCTTCCGTAAACAGCAGATTAAGTAAAGCACTTGCAGCATGGTTCCAGTCTTCATCATCCTTGAGATAGTAGGAAATATCGGGGTTCGCCCTAATTCCAAGAATGGTAAAACTTGAATCATCAAGGTTTAGATTAAGCTCGAGTTCTGCGACATCAAGACCGACAACTTTTGCAGCCATAAGAACAGCTTGGCTTAGTTCTTTGGAGTAATCAGAAATGGGTTTGGGAACCCATGCTCCCGCGATATCTTCGAGATAAGATGCGATTTCCGAACCTACAACCAAGGCGTAAATTCTTAGGCCCTTATAGATGGGTTCAGAAAGCATGTAGTGGGTTTTAGCCTTAATCTTTGCAAAAACCTCACCAAGGATTTCAGCGCTTTCGATAGCGATTGCGGGGTTGCTTTTAGATGTATAGCGCGGCCTTAATAAGAAGGGAAAGCCAAAATTGGATGCGCTGGCTTCAACTTCGGGAAGTTCTGAAACGGGAATATTATGGGGAACAGGCAAGCCTACATCTGCAAGTAATTTCGAAGCGGTGAACCAATCGTAGGCGATCCATGAGGCAACTGCGCTGGTATGATCCGTGAGCGAACCTTTGATGCGCCTTTGCTTGAATCCTTGGCCCAGTTGAATCATGTCTTGGGCTAAGATTTGAAAAGGGATACCTCTTTTTCTGGCTTGTTTTCGCAGCGCTTCTTGTAAAGGTGTGAGTTTGTATTTTTCGTAGCTTTGTTTGATTTTTTCGAGCCAGAGTTCGAGTTCTGAATCGGTGTCATTAATGGCTGCAAGGCAAATGTTTCTTGCGGCTTCGAGTGCTAATTTTCCGGTATATTCTTCTTTATATTCGATTGCGACTTTGTAAACCCCTTCTTGATGGGTAAGGCGGGTTTTGCCGTAGCCAACTTTAATGCCAGCAAGGCATTGGAGTTCAAGCACTACATGTTCGAGGATATGAGCGAGGTAAGTCCCTCGTTCGAGACGTTGGAAAAAGCCACCGGGTTCGCCAACACTGCAACGGTGTTCGAAAAGGGAAGGAATCCAGAGTTTGAGTCTATCGTTAAAGCCCGGTAGTTCAGCGGAGGAGGTATCTTTGAAGGTTCCAAGGTCTAGCCAGGCCTCTAAAACAGGAAAGGTAGCCCAAATATTTGGTCCACGCAGGGCCAAAATTCGCTGAAATTCCATTGTGATGAGTCTTTCGATTTGCCAACTGGATTTTATAAGCTCTTGGAGGAACGATCTCCAAAACCCTGACAGAGCTAATAAAATAAAGCTGGGGAATCAACAAGTTATTTAAACCCGAAAAAATANNTTAACAAGTTAATTAAACCCTAATAAATATTGAAGTTCTGCCTTCTCTTTTGATTATTGCTGAATATTGAAAAACAACTTGATTGCAACCAAAAAAGATTGCAAAGAATGTCAGGCTTTGGGTGTTAAAATCGTTAAAGTTTGAACCTTGGGCTTAATTGGTTTTCTGAAAGTAAGTAGCCTTTAATTCGAGGAGTAAGCAAAAGGTTTTCACTTTTTCCGTTCGTTTTTCAAGTATAATTACTTATTCGCAACTGCCTAAAATATAGGGTTACTATTGAGCAGCAATTTGTTTTTTACTTCTGATGCAAACTCTGCAGGAGAACCTGTATTGGTTGAGTTGGAAATCGACTTAGATCATAATCTTTGTTTTAACCCCGTTTATTTGAAGCTTTTAAGAAACAAGCTTACTTTTCATAAAAACAAAGCTAAATCCAATGATTTTCAAGAGTGGACTCTTGGGCCCGATTCCCAATTTGAAGCAATCTATCAACATGGTTTAGGTACTCTCAAAATAACCCTTGCTTCGGGTGTGGAACTCCGCTGGAACTTCACAACCCAGA
>DBCB01000143.1 GCA_002303765.1 Planctomycetaceae bacterium UBA969 | reverse complement strand
GTTAGATTTGTTTTGCAGGGCGGGCAAGATAAACCATTATTGCCAACCCCTGCGCGCGAGTTTGTTTCTAAAACTTTAGCAACTCTTGATGACCAACTTTTTTATCAAGAAATACAGAAATTACTTTTAGAATTCTCATCCCTCCTTAAACAAGAAAAGGTGGCGGACAATCAAAAAAATTCCGTATTGGCGGCTATTGGAAATTCAGTTGTTAATTTTGGGTTGATAAAATTTGATACCAATGCAAAACAACCTATTGCCTCCCTGCTTGAAAAACAAAATATACTTCAGGGTGAAGTGCAGTGGGATTCCCAGTTGGCGTTAGCTTTGCAAGAAGGTAGCGGCATCGATGAGAAAGTTTTTGTTCGCGGCAGTCACAAAAACCTCGGTGAACCTGCTCCTCGTTCTTTTTTAACAGCCCTTGGTGGTGCTAAACTTCCCATACAAAACTTAGGTAGTGGCAGGTTGCAACTTGCAGATTGGGTTACCAATATTGAATCTGATCCTTTTCTCCCCAGAGTTATGGTTAATCGAATCTGGCACCATCTTTTAGGAAGAGGTATTGTTGCTTCCGTTGATAATTTTGGGTTGCTTGGTGAGAAACCAACGCATCCCGAATTGCTCGACTTTCTTGCTTTACAATTCGTTGATGATGGTTGGTCTGTGAAAAAAACCATCAAGAAAATTATGCTTTCTTCTGTGTACCAATCATCTTCTGCGCCTTCCGATTTAGCAAAAAAATCTGACCCCGATAATCTTTTCTTGAGCCATGCCAACATGAAAAGGCTATCTGGCGAAGCCATTCGCGATGCAATGCTTTTAATCTCTGGCGAGTTAAATGAGACTATGTTTGGCCCACCGATCAACATTAATTTGTCTGCTTTCCAAGAGGGCAGGGGGAAGCCAGCAAGTGGGCCTCTTGATGGGGCAGGCCGTAGGAGTATTTATCTTTCGGCACGAAGGAATTTTCTTTCTTCATTCATGCTTGCGTTTGATTCGCCGATTCCGTTTTCCACCGTTGGAAAACGAAGTGTTTCAAATGTTCCTTCCCAATCCTTGATTTTAATGAATGATCCATTTGTTCATCAACAATCGGAGAAATGGGCTAAGAAAATAATTTCGCAATATGCTGAACCTAGCGTGCGATTGGATGCCATGTTTTGGCAGACATTTAATCGCCCTCCCTCCACTTTAGAACTTGAAGAATGCATGGGCTATTTAGCTGCATCGTCTGCTACTGACTCTGAAAAATGGGCTTCAATTGCACATTCTCTATGGAATGTTAAAGAATTTGTTTGGATCCCGTAGGTCGTCATTTTTTTAGGACTAATGCTATGCATTGTGGCAATTTTCAACCTAGGGCTCTTTCTAGAAGACAAATGCTCATTGGTAGTGCCAATGGGTTTGGCGCTCTTGCTTTTGGCGTGCTTCATGCCGGGGAAAATGACAAAAATAAAATCAATCCTTCGGGTGGTTTGCACCATCAAGCGAAGGCGAAAAATATAATTTTTCTGTATATGGATGGTGCGCCTTCCCAGATGGATACATTCGATCCCAAACCCATGTTGACTAAATATCATGGGGAATCGCCTGATAAGGTGCTTAAAGTTTTGCCCACTCAATTCAATAGTATTGGTAAGATTTTGCAATCGCATTGGAAATTCAAGCAGTATGGTCAAAGTGGTATTTGGGTTAGTGATTTGTTTCCGCATATTTCGAAACATGTTGATGAACTTGCGGTGATAAAATCTGCAGTTTCGAATTTTCCTGAACATACAAGCGCGAATTATTTTCTACATACGGGGAGTGGGCTTCAAGGGAGGCCGAGTTGGGGCGCTTGGACTAGTTATGGACTTGGAAGCTTTAATAAAACTCTACCAGGCTTTTTGGTTCTAAACGGTGGGCTTATTCCCCCCGGTGGGCTTGATAATTTTAATAGTGGTTTTTTGCCCGCTGCTTATCAAGGGTCTGTCTTTAAATATGGCCCTGCCCCAGTTGCTAATATCAACCGCAAAGAACCTTCTGAAAAGATTCAAAAAGATAAACTAGATCTTGTTAATCGCTTAGATAGGCTTAATATCCAAAAAAACGGAACTCATGACCAGATTGAGTCTGCCATAGCTAATCAAGAAACCGCTTTTCTTATGCAAACTTCTATTCCTGATTTAATGGATATTAAAACCGAATCGAAGGCAACCCAAGATCTATATGGTGTAAGTTCTCCAAACCCACCGACCAAAATTTTTGGAACCCAATGCCTTGTTGCTAGGCGTTTGCTTGAACGAGGAGCGCGTTTTATCGAACTTACTTGCCCTTCAGTTGGTAGCGATCGTTGGGATCAACACAGCAACTTAAAAGATGGCCATCAGAAAAACGCACTTGCTGTTGATCAACCCATTGCAGGATTGATCCAAGACCTTAAAGCTAAGGGTATGCTTGATTCCACGCTAATATTATGGTCTGGCGAGTTTGGGCGGACTCCATTTGCGCAGGGAAATGATGGCAGGGATCATAATCCCTTTGGTTTCACCTGCTGGATGGCGGGCGGGGGAATTAAAGGTGGCACTAATTATGGTGCTACGGATGATTTTGGTTATCATGCTATTGATGGAAAAGTTGAAATTCACGATATTCATGCAACTATGTTACATCTACTTGGAATTGATCATAAAAAATTAACATTCCGATTTGGTGGTAGAGATATGCGGTTAACGGATGTTCATGGTGAGGTTATTTCTAAAATACTGGTTTGATAGAACCTGAGTAATATAAATTTTCATTTTTCGGGGGCGTTTTACGATGAGAGTTTTATCTTCTTTTTTGCTTTTGCTTCTTTTTTATCAATTACTTAATGCTTCCCAAGAAAAAGCAGTTCCTGCAACCGAGGTTGTATTTAAAGAGGGGGAAATCTTACCCGGACCTTTTTACCCTTTTGTTGTAAATGGACCACGAAAAGACCGTTTACGCGCACTCATCAACGAGAAACCTGACAAAACTTTTATTCTTATGTTTTTTCAAGGTACAACTGTGCCTGAATATCTAGGCAAATCCCTTGAAGAACTTAACGCAAATATCAAAGGAAGTAAAAGTAAAGGCTTTCCGACTTCAGCCATGGCAATTTTTGTAAATCCAGATATTAAGAACGTTGTTAAGGATGATGAAAAACGAAATGAATTTGTAAAAGCAATTCGATCCTCAATTGCTGAAGAGAAATCCGATTTTATTGAGGTCGGGGTTGATGATCTAGAAGATTTAAAAAACTATAAGTTGGGCCAAGCAACTACAGTCTTGATGCTTCGTTGCGAAAACTTGAAAGTTATAAAGATGCTGAATTTAGATGCTACTAATGCCAATGCGGATGGCTTTTCCAAGGCTTTGGACCAATTACTTGAATTGCCCAAGGGGAAATGAAGAATGTTTTACTTTTACCTCTTTTAATGCGTGTTTTTAACAGAATCTTTTGCACATATTTGCAATAATTATGCTGTTTATGTTATTGTACTTCTTCGTATATTTTAGCGTTGAGGTGATTTGTTATGAAGTCTTCTCAGGGAATTATTGCTGTGCTGCTTTTTGTAGTCATGGTGTTTGGGTTGACCTTTGCCATGAATTATCTTGGTGGGTTCAACGAAGTAAAAAATCCAGTTCAAATAAAAGATAACAACTCGACAAAATCCTCCGATAATGAGGATGATGGCTCTAATCAAGAACTCACTTTTTTGCAAAAAGTCTATCCATCTGATGGGATTAGCGCACTTGAAAATGAATACAAAATGGGCGGTATGCAAGACTACCTTTTTGCTCATGAAGGTTTGTTGCCTTTAAAAATTGGCCTAGATAGTAAAAATTGCACATGTACAAGTGTTCTTGTGTTCGAACTTCCCACAGAATGGATTAGAAATAATAGTACCAAAGACGCCATGGGCAAAATCAACTTGATGAATATTGAAGCGGAACTTTCTAAAGCTGATGTTAAAGCTAATCTTGAAAAACAAATTACCCCCATCCCTCTGGAAAAAAACGAGCAACCTATTTTGAATTCTGGATCAGTGGGCTGGATCAGGCTGCAGTGGAAAACTGAAAAAATGGGTCCCAATCGTCTTACTGCAAATATTTGGATGGGTAAAAAAGGTGGCGGGAATGAATCTAGGCTTGAAGCTCTGGTTAATGTTCAAGCTGCTCTCTTTGTTAATCCTGTTGAATTAGCAATTGATGTTTTGTCGCCTTTAGTTTCAGAAAAAAAAGTTGCTTTTAAATGTTATTCTTCCACACGAAAATCTTTCGATTTTATTGTTAAAATGACTAGGCCTAGGCCTGATGAAACCATCATCATTGGAAAACCGGTTCCCTTGACTAGTGAAGAGTTGAAAAATGATGAAAAACAGTTCGGCGGGGCTCCTCTGTTGTCCGGATATATTGTACCAATAACGGCATCTTATAGTGTTCCTGGTGGTAAAGATTTGATGGAACTTGGGCCATTTAGCAGACAAATCGAATTCATCATCACTAAAAATAATCAGAAAGATTTGGAATCTGACACCCGCATTGAAGCAAAGATCACCGGGAAGGTTGAGGGCGAATTCCGAATCCTTGATGCTGAGCAACGGGGTAGGCTTTCGATGGGAGTTTTTCAAAGGGGCTTGGGTTCTAAAAAAGAGTTGAAAATCGAGACTGATTTGCAGGGAATAGATCTTGAGTTAGATATTGCTAAAACAACTCCTTACCTTAAGGTGAAGCTTGTTTCCGGATGGCCTCAGGATGTTTCCGGCCGTAGGACTTGGAAGTATTCCGTTGAAATTGCACCGAATACCGTTAGTGGACCTTTTCCTCGGGATGATGAGTTTTTTCGAGATAGTTCATTCTATCTTAAATCCCAAGGGAATTCTTCTAGGTCTATTCGTATTCCAGTTGAAGGCCGTGCTGATAATTAAATCATTGCTTAAATACTTAACACCATGGAAGGTGGTTGGTCATGAGAAATAATTTTGTTCTATCATTAAAAAACCGTGTGATTTCTAAAAAAGTCAGCGTTTTTTCAGCTTTATTAGTAGCATCATTTTTAGCTGCTTATCATTTAGGCTTCTTTACCAATCTTTTGGCTCAAGAAACTAAAGGGAAGGAGCCCGTTGCAATTGCTTCAACTACTCCCATCCCCAAGTCTTTATTAAAATGGGAAAAACCTGACCTTACTTTAATTCTTACCGCTCAGCAGCATGGGTATTTATCGCCATGCGGTTGTTCTAGGCCCCAAGTCGGGGGGTTGGAAAGGCGTTATAATTTTATTCAAGCTCTTAAAACCAACGGTTGGAACCTTACTGCTTTAGATCTTGGGGATCTTTCTCAAAAACAAGGGCCCGTTTCTCTTCCCAATGAGCAAGGCTTGATAAAATATCGCTACGCTATGAATGCCCAGAAAAAGATCGGGTATTCTGTTGTCGGCTTTGGAGAGTACGAAACTGCTTTGCCTTTGTTTAATGCCTTAGCTGAATACGCACTCAACGAACCTAGCCCAAGAGTTGTTTCTGCGAATCTTCTTGATCGTGAAAAAGAATTTCCCGACCAAGTTTCTGCTTGGCAGAAAGTAGATATCAAGGGATCGGATATTAAGTTAGGTGTAACCGGAGTTGTT
>DBCB01000310.1:1011-3489 GCA_002303765.1 Planctomycetaceae bacterium UBA969 | reverse complement strand
GATGGTTGTTTGCTGATCGTAGATGCAAACGAAGGTCCGATGCCGCAAACACGTTTTGTGCTTAAAAAAGCACTTGAAAAAGGTCTGAGGCCCATCGTATTTGTTAATAAGATTGATAGACCAAGGGCTGATCCAGAAATCGCTGTTAGCAAAGTTCTTGATCTCTTTATCGAGCTGGGTGCCGATGATGATCAATGTGATTTCACCTATTTATTTGGTAGCGGACTAGGCGGATTTGCCAAGCCTGATATGAAAACCGAAAGCGAAAATATGGTGCCATTATTTGAAGCAATTCTCCGCCATGTTCCCCCCCCCGTTGGCGATCCGGAAAAACCGCTTCAGTTGCAGGTAACAACCCTGGATTATTCTGATTTTCTTGGCAGAATAATCATTGGTAAAATTCATAATGGCAGCATCAAAAATGGCCAAATAGCAGCTTTATTAAAAGATGACGGCACAACTAAAAAGGCTCGCATTAGCAAATTACTAGGTTTCCAAGGCTTGCAAAGAGTAGAAATACAAGAGGCTTTTGCTGGCGATTTGGTTGCAATTTCCGGCTTTGATGAAGTAAACATCGGTGAAACAGTTGCCTGTCCAGACAATCCAGAAGCTCTGCCATTGATCAAGGTGGATGAACCCACCCTGCAAATGACATTCTGCGTAAATGATTCACCATTTGCTGGTAAAGAAGGCAAGTTTGTTACCAGTCGCCAGTTGCGAGATCGTCTCCAGAAAGAGCTGCTTACAAATGTGGCCCTAAGGGTTGAAGACACAGACTCTCCCGATCGCTTTTCTGTTTGTGGTAGAGGCGAATTACACCTAGGCATCTTGATTGAAACGATGCGAAGGGAAGGCTACGAATTCCAGGTATCCCAGCCGCAGGTGATATTTAGAACGATTGATGGCAGCCCATGCGAACCTTTTGAAACATTGGTTTTGGATATTCCTGAGGAGTCGGTTGGCAACTGTATTGAAAAACTTGGTGTACGCAAGGGTGAGATGCAAAATATGGAAACTGGCATAGACAACCGCACTCAACTGGAATTTGTTGTTCCTTCAAGGGGTTTAATCGGTTTCCGCGGTGATTTTATTCGTGCTACAAGGGGTGAAGGAATCATGAGTCATTCCTTCCTTGAATACCGCAGAATGCAGGGAGACCTAGATACTCGCCGTAACGGAGTATTGATTTCATTTGAGGAGGGTACTGCTACGTTCTATGCATTGAAAAGTGCCGAAGATAGGGGGCAATTCTTTATCACTCCCGGCACTAAGGTTTACAAGGGAATGATTGTTGGTGAAAACAGTCGCCCCCAGGATCTGGAACTAAATATTTGTAAGGCTAAACAATTAACAAACATCAGATCAGCTGGTGCAGAGGAGCTTGACGCCCTACAAGCACCTATCCAGATGACCCTTGAGCGGGCTTTGGAGTACATCGGACCAGACGAAATGCTAGAGGTAACACCGGAATCAATCCGCTTGCGCAAATTACCATCTAAAAAAGGAGCAAAGCGCTAGGCCCTGTGGATCCATTTTTAGATCCACGATTTTATAGTGGCATTCAAAGCTTTAATTCTGGGAACTTTTACGAAGCCCATGATTTATTTGAGGACCTCTGGCACGAGTGCGATGAGCCAAAGCGACGCTGGATTCATGGCATTGTTCAAATATCTGTAGCAATGCATCACCACTCAACGGGCAATTTAAACGGTTCCCTTCTGCTTTTGGCGGAGGGAATCAGTCGCATGCGCAGGGCCCAAATATCCCCAATTGGTTTTAAGGAAGGCGAGTTTTTAGAGCCCTGCCAGGAAATTCTTAAATTTCTGCAAACAAACCTGAAGGATTCAAACCATTCCCTAGGCATGAAACCTGATAAACCACAAGAGATATCTTTCCCGCTAATTTCAATTGAGGTGTAGATCTATGCTCCCAAACCACATGAAAACTGATAAAAAATCACAATATTTTAAAGTATTTATTTTCTTTGCCATTGCAATTTTTGGTTTTATTGGAACTGGAAATGACGTTAATTGCGCTCCACTGATAACAGTTGAATCGGATTTGCAGCAAGCCGACAACACAACAGGTGTGGTTACGGCAACTGGTAATGTTAAAGTTACCTATCCAGAAAAAAAACTTATAGCCACATCTCGCCAAGCTCAATACTACACAAAAGAGGGGAGAATTGTTTTAAGCGGCGATGTTGACGTTGTTCAAGAAGGTGGCAATCGCCTCAGGGCTCAACGTGTTGTTTATTTAGTAACATCTGACCGCCTGATTGCTGATCCAGCTGCTGGGGAACAAGTGAAGAGTTGGATACGAATCGATCGCAAACAAGCAAATGCTCCTGCACCATGAGTTTATCACTCCAAAATGTAGCGCTTAGCTTCTCTGGACGACCTGTTGTTAAGGGAGTTTCTGTTGATCTAGCCCCGGGGGAGGTTGTTGGTTTGCTTGGCCCAAATGGTGCCGGTAAAA
>DBCB01000310.1:552-953 GCA_002303765.1 Planctomycetaceae bacterium UBA969 | reverse complement strand
GGTGATGTATTGCTGGATCAGGTATCAATAAAACATCTATCTATGCCGCAGAGAGCCCGCAAAGGTATTGGATACCTAGCCCAGGAAGCAAGTGTATTTCGTAATTTAAGCGTTCGAGATAACCTCTTGCTTGCCATGCAGCAGAGTGGCGTTCCAGTTGAGGCCCATCGCCAAAGACTTCAAACCTTGATCTCTGATTTTCAACTGGAGCGGTTTTGCACGCGAAAGGGATTTCAATTATCCGGAGGTGAACGCAGGCGCACTGAGGTGGCTAGGGCTTTAGCCGTTGGAACTAACGGACCAAGGTTTTTATTGCTTGATGAACCGTTTGCTGGCGTAGATCCATTGGCAGTTCATGATCTTCAGCAACTGATTCTCTCCCTACGTGAACGGGGGGTTGC
>DBCB01000310.1:280-545 GCA_002303765.1 Planctomycetaceae bacterium UBA969 | reverse complement strand
ATGTTGATCACTGATCATAATGTACGCGAAACATTATCAATTACAGATCGTGCTTATATCCTTGCCGATGGCACAATTCTTGCATCAGGTACTGCCCATGAGGTGGCAAATAACCCCTTGGTTCAGAAGCATTATCTTGGTGAGGACTTTAGATTATGAATAGCTTTTTTACATTTGTTAATCGCTACTGGCGCCAGGTTCCGTTGATGGATCGTTGGTTGTTATCTGAATTGCTGGGTCCCCTACTGTTTGGTATTGCAGCATT
>DBCB01000310.1:0-271 GCA_002303765.1 Planctomycetaceae bacterium UBA969 | reverse complement strand
GTTACCCTATCGGTTGGAGTGGTTTTTGAACTTGTTCGTAAGGTTGCTGAATCGGGGTTGTCAGTTGCGATAGCAACTCAAGTTCTATTTTTAAAACTGCCTGGTTTTCTAGTTCTCTCCTTTCCCATGGCCACCTTAATGGCCACACTGCTTGCCTACAGCCGTTTGTCTGGTGGCAGTGAGCTCACAGCTCTGCGCAGCATCGGTGTTTCAACAGTGAGATTTGTTGTTCCAGCAATATTATTGGCTGCTTTAATGAGTGGCCTTACCT
>DBCB01000198.1:18533-21742 GCA_002303765.1 Planctomycetaceae bacterium UBA969 | reverse complement strand
CTTGATCTTGCATCGGGTGCCATTTTTCACGACATAGTTAGTAGGGGTGGTAAGCAGATCTTTACAGAGCTTAAAGATAAAAACAGAGATGTGATCATTAAGAATGTTTACATGCGGTCTCTTGGAAGAAATCCAGATGCTTTAGAACTTAGCGCTGCAGCAGGGCTTTTGGGTGAAAAACCAGATGCGGATTCTCTGGCTGATTTACTATGGGTGATATTTTTACTTCCCGAATTTCAATTGATAAGTTGAGGTACCAAATGAACAACAATAATCCAACCACGGATGAAATCATGGAACGAAGACGCTTTCTGGCGCAATTAGCCGGTGCCGGTATTACAACTTTGGGCATGAACGAGCCTAGGGTTTTTTCTGCTGAAAAAGTAGAGCAACCTAAAGCAACCGCTGATTGCTGCATTCTATTGTGGATGGGCGGGGGCATGGCTGGGCCCGAAACTTTTGACCCTAAACGCTACACACCCTATGAGGTGGGCGTTCGGTCTGATTCTATTCTTTCCACCTTTCCTTCGATTCCAACCGTGGTGGATGGTGTTCGCATTTCACAAGGTTTAGAAAATGTCGCAAAGGTGATGGATCGGGGAACTATAGTTCGTTCTCATCGAATGCCCGACCTTGGTACCATTTTGCATTCAAGGCACCAATATCATTGGCATACAGGGTATGTACCACCTCAAACCGTTGCTGCACCACATATCGGTGCGTGGATGGCGAAGGTGCTTGGCCAACGAAACCCTGCGATTCCTGCTTTTATCAACATTGGTCAAAAACTTGAAGGGCATGGCGAATCCGAAGAGCTGAAAGCCTTTACCACCGCTGGCTTCTTTGGTGGCGAATACGGCCCCTTTAATATCCCATTCCCCATGGAAGCCGCAAACTCTGTCAGGCCACCTAAGGGCATGACGCCTCAACGCTTTGAAGCACGCATGGCACGATGGCGTGAAATGGTTCAGCGCAGCCCTATTGGCGATAAAACTAGCGATTACCATCGTGATTCGATCGTGAGATCCATGGAAAATGCCTATAGGCTTTTAAGTTCACCCGAGCGCGAGGCCTTTGAACTCGAGCGTGAACCCAAGGAGGTTTACGATATTTATAACACAGGGAGGTTCGGCCAAGGCTGCCTGCTTGCAAGGCGACTTGCTGAGTCGGGCGCTCGATTTATTGAGGTTACTACCGAGTATGTTCCTTTCTTGCATTGGGACACTCATGAAAATGGCCATGCAACTTTAACGAATATGAAACAGCAGATCGATAGGCCGATAGCCCAGCTTGTTTTGGATCTTGAAAAAAGAGGGATGCTGGATCGAACACTTGTTGTGCTTGCAACGGAATTCAGCAGAGACATGATGATCGAAGGCGTGCCGGGTAGTAATGCCTCGGATCAATCGCGCGCCAAGTCTGATGTGCTGAAGGAGCCTAAGCATTATGGCTTACACAGGCATTTTACAGGTTCATGCTCTGCGGTAATGTTTGGTGGTGGTGTGCGCAAGGGGCATGTGCATGGTGTTACTGCAGATGAAAGGCCATTGATAGTTACCAAAGATCCGGTATCAATTCTCGATATGCATGCGACGATTTTTACTGCGATGGGAATATCGCCCAAGACTGCATTTGACATTGAGAAAAGGCCTTTCTATGCAACAGAAGATGGCAAGGGCAAATCTGTGGATGCGATTTTTCAAAAGTCTAGAAGTTAAATTGGTCGTGATGAATGAGGAACTAAATTGCTGATCGCATTGGTCTTGATTGCTGCACAGCTTTTTGCCTTTGAAACTGAAAAAGTGTTTCAGGGAAAAAATCTGCAGCAATGGGTTAAAGAGTTAGATTCCGATCCCGAGGTTTCTCGGAAGATTGTTATCATCTCAGCTTTGGGGATGTTTGATCTTCAAGCACTTCCTGTTTTAGAAAAACTTGCGCTCAATTCTGATCAGGAAATTAGAACCAAATCTATTTCAACCTTGCAGCAGATGGGAAAAATCGCAGTGCCCACACTTGCGAAAATTTCAACCAATGGCCCTAAAGGTGCGCGATTACTGGCGCTCACCGCAATTGCAGGCCTAGGCGAAGATGCAGTCGTTGCACTTGCAGAACTTTGCATTCTTACATCTCATTTTGATAAAGATACTAAGCTTCGTGCCCTTGCTGCTTTGGGAACGCTTGGCACCCAAGGTTATCCCGCTTTGCCCTTCTTGATAGAATCTTTTCAGTCTCCTGAGCGCGATATTGCGGAACTCGCATTGCGTTCCATGGCGCAAGTTTGTGGGTGGGGTAATAACCAACCCGGTGGGGATTTGATCGAGGCATCGATGAAGTTAGCGCCTGCAAAGGGAGAGCCTGGAGTTTTGGTACTTGCTAAACTTTTAAAGAATAAAGATGCGGAAGTAAGAATAAGAGCTGCAATATTATTAGGTGGAATGGGAGCCAAAGCAAGCAAGGCCATGCCTGCGCTTCAGGACGCGTTGCAGGATAAAAACGAAAAAGTGATTGATGCAGCGTTTGATGCAATTCTCAAGATCAAGCCTTAGAACTTTACACTTATCAAACCAAAGACTTTAGAGCACTTTCAAACACGTGGAACTTTTGTTCCCAGAGAAACTCTTTTGCGATCCTGCTATTTCCTGCAGCGCCTAGTTGCTCGGATAATTTTCTACCGAGAATGAGCTTTTCTAGTGCGGTTGCAAGGCTGTTGATATCATCGCAAGGAACAACCAGGCCATCAGATTCGTGTTTGACCAAGCTTCCTGGGCCACCTGCTTTGTAGACCACACAAGGTTTGCCATTAGCCCATGCTTCCAACAGTACGATGCCAAATGAATCTGATCTGCTGGGCAGGGCAAAGATATCGAGAGAAGCGAAAAAATCTTTCTTCTCCTCTGAAGAAAGTGGCCCTGTGCGGATTACTTTATCTTTGAAGGGGAAGGAGCGGAATGCTTTTTCAAACGAGGGCATTGCGGGGCCCGCAAGAACTAACTTAGCAGCGCTGCCTCTGCGCCAAAGAATTTCCATAGCTGAAAGCAAATCGGTGGAGCCTTTGTCCCAGCTTAAATTTGCGAGGTGTCCAACGATGATATCGCTGGGCTGGGCTTGCCAAAGTTTGCGTGCTGTTTCGCTGTTGCCCTTGGTACAACTTTGCTGATCAACTCCCATGCCTTGTAGATGAATTTTTTTGGGTTGAATACCAAGGTCTT
>DBCB01000198.1:15034-18395 GCA_002303765.1 Planctomycetaceae bacterium UBA969 | reverse complement strand
AGAAAAGGAGTGAGCAGGAAAGGAATTTTTTTTATTTTTGCAAGTTTCATCGCTGCATGAATGGGATAGGCATAAGGGAAACAGCCCGCATGAACCGCATCGAAAGTTTCATCGCATCGGGAAGCCAAGTTAAGCATTTCTGGCATGATAGGGTTGTGAGAAAAAGTAAGGCATTGCAATGCTCGGATGGGGATTTTTGAAATTATTTTTAACGCTAATCGCTGCAAGGGAATATGGAAGAGCTTGAATCTACGGACTTTCACGCTATTAACGAATTCTTCGGCAGAGGGCAGGAGAGGGTGCTTTGTTGCCCAGAAAGATTCAAGATTGTTGGCATTGCTCGTCCAGACTGAAACCTCGTACCCTTTCGAAGCAAGAAATTCACTAAGTTTTTGAAAGTAAATTTCTGAACCTCCTAGGGCGGGAGGATAGCGTTGTATGATATTTAGCAGCTTTAAAGCCAAGGTGTTTCCCCGGGGGATCTCCACTTACAATTTAAGTACGATACAATGCCTTGACAGGAGTGTCCATCATCCTTGACGGTGTTTTACAATATTCATGCAGGAGAGAGATAGATGCTTGGAATATCGAAGTTGGCTTTGTCGGTTCAACCGTCTGCAACATTGGCTGCCGGGGCCAAGGCTAGGCAATTACGTGCCCAAGGTGTAAAGGTGTTCGATTTTAGCCTAGGCGAACCAGATTTTCCTACTCCTGATCATATTTGCCAGGCTGCCATTGCTGCGATGAAGTCGGGCCAGACGCATTACACAATCGCCCATGGCACGGTGGAGCTTCGAACAGCGATTTCGCGTTGGTACAAGAAAGTTTACAACCTCGACTGCACCCCTGATCAAATCATTGTTTCAAATGGTGCAAAGCACTCCATTCATAATGCCTTGCTGACCTTGGTTGGCCCGGGGGATGAAGTGATTATTCCTACGCCTTTCTGGGTCAGTTATAGCGATTTGGTGTCGATGACTGGCGCAACGCCTGTGTTGATTCCTTGTAGCATGGAAGCGGATTTTAAAGTTTCAGCAGAGCAAATTAAGAAGGCGATTACGCCCAAGACGAAGCTACTGTTGATTAATTCGCCCAGTAACCCTACCGGCGCTGTCTATACCCATGCAGAACTTGAAGCAATTGCTGATCTGGTTTTAGAGGCAAATATTGGTGTCATCAGCGATGAAATCTATGAGCAGTTGGTTTATGGGGATGCCAAGGCTACTTGCTTTGCAACTTTGCGCGAAGGTTTGAAGGCCAAAACCATAACTATAAGCGGTGTGAGCAAGACTTACGCAATGACAGGCTGGCGCATTGGTTGGGCTATAGCACCTGAAGCAGTGGTAAAAGCGATGGCGAATATCCAAAGCCAGGAAACAAGTAACCCTTGTAGCGTTAGCCAGGCTGCAGCGATTGCAGCATTGGATGGGCCGCAGGAATGTGTTGGGGTTATGCGTAAGGAATTTGAATCCCGTAGGGATTTTGTTATTAAGAAGTTGCAAGGGATGCCGGGTATCAAATGTAAGGTTCCGCCCGGTGCTTTTTATGCCTTCTTTGATGTTTCTTCCTATTTTGGCAAATCCTTTGCTGGTAAAACAGTAATTGATTCTGCATCCTTTTGTTTGCTGGCTTTAGAACAAGCCCATGTAAACTTGGTTCAAGGTTCCGCTTTTGGCGCAGAGGGCTATGCCAGACTTTCTTATGCCACCAGCAAAGAAGTTTTGGAAGCAGGCCTTGATAAGCTTCAGGATTGGCTGAAAACAGCCGTTTAATTGCCCCTACGATTGCCTCATGGAGATTTTGTCATGCCAGTACTTATGCTTAGAGAAGATGATGTTCGTAAAGTGTTGACCATGGAAATGGCGATGGAAGGGGTTGAAATTGGGCTGAAAAAGCTTGGTATTGAAGAAGCAATGAATATAAACCGTGCTAGGGTGGTAACCGATCACGGCGTATTGCATACCATGGGGGCATCCGCAAAGACTTTGGGCGGTATGGGTTCCAAAGTTTATGCGACCACCAGAAAAGGTAATGCTCAGTTTCTCTTCACCTTGTTTGATGGCAAAACCGGAGACCTTCTTAGCCTAATGCAGGCTGATTATCTTGGGCAGGTAAGAACAGGCGCTGCCAGCGGTGTTGCAACGAAGTATCTTGCTAATCCAGATGCATCGCGGGTGGGGATTTTTGGTAGTGGCAAGCAGGCCCGAACCCAGCTTATAGCAATTTGCAAGGTTCGCACCATCACCAAGGTTGATGTATTCAGCCCCAATGAAGAGCATCGCAATGCCTTCGCCAAAGAGATGACTGAGGTCTGTGGCGTTGAAGTTACCCCGCTTGCAAACCCAGATGATGTCGCCAATGATAAGGATATTCTGGTGACCGCGACTTCCGCACGAGATCCATTCTTTAAAGCAGAATGGCTCAAGGAAGGGATGCATGTAAACGCAATAGGATCCAACTTCATGGGCAAGGCAGAGCTAACACCGGAAGCAGTGCAAAAGTTCAGTAGGATCGTGGTTGATAGCCGTGATCAATGCAGAATAGAGGCTGGAGATTTTCAAAAGGGCTTTGAAGATGGCTCTTTAAAGTGGGGTGAAGTTCGAGAGTTAGGCCCAATCATTGGAGGCCGTTACAAAGGCCGGGTTGATCCTTCGGAAATCACATTATTCAAGTCGCTCGGTTTAGGTATCGAAGATCTTGCTGTTGGCTTGAAGGTGTATCAGAAAGCTAAAGCAGAAGGCTTAGGGCAGCAAATCGAATGGTAGAATGAGTTGGAATAAAAGAAAAACCTCGCCTGAACCACTAGTTCGGGCGAGGTTTTTTTGTTGGAGCTTGGCCTACTTTACCACATGAATACGCTGAGAAGATTGGAGTAGTCATCGCTCCAAACGCCCACATCATCACGCGTTTTTACAGGTTCCCATGGGGCATCGGTGTTCTTTAACGCACCCAAAAGCATCAGGGCAAAAGAGCCAAGCCCGGGGCTTTGCTCCCAAGACATTCCTGAAAGCATTTTAAGAGGCTTATCCCATTCAGCTTGAATCGGCTTCAGGTTTTCTTTGGTAAGCAATCGTGAAAGTGCTTTCTGGTTGTTTGCCAACACCACCCAAGTTGAACGGGCTTTCCCTGCTTCTGCTTCATCATCATCACTGAAATAAAGCGTCTTCAGGTTTTCCGCCCGGGCAAGATTTGCAAGCACAGGCTTGAGATCAAGGTAGCGGTTGGAAATATGAAAGCAAATCAAGCCATCTGGAGTGATTTTCGTGAGGTACATTTTCAGCGCTTCACGGGTTATCAAGTGGATTGGTATCGCATCAGAGCTGAAAGCATCGACCACGACGATTTTGTACTTTTCATCATC
>DBCB01000198.1:2035-14942 GCA_002303765.1 Planctomycetaceae bacterium UBA969 | reverse complement strand
GCATCTTCAACAAAGGTGAAGTACTTGTCGTTATCAAACGCAATGCGTTTGACTACGGGATCGATGTCGTAGAAGGTTACATGCTGGTCTTTATTTGCATAAGCTGCCATGGTGCCTGTACCCAAGCCGATGAAAGCGCAATTAGGGTATTTGTTGTCTTTATCAGGAACATTGTACGCAGCCATAACATGGCCGATGGGGCCTGTTTCATGGTAATAAGTTAGGGGAATACCATGGCCATCTGGATCGAGGAATTGCTTGCCGTGCAGGGTTGTACCATGAACGAGTCTGCGGAAGAATCGATCGTTCTCGACTTTTAGGACACCAAAGAAGCTACGATCTTGATAGGAAACAGTAGTATCAAAAAGAGTGTTGAACCCGGAGGCGAGCAAAATTGCGCCAACACTTAGCCCAAAGCGGAAAGGGCGCTCGACAAAGGTGTAGCAAAGAACTGTTGGAACACCATAAGTAAGAATTGCAAGAGTTTGGGCAGGCTTGAGGTTGATCCAGCTAGCTAAGCCTTTGACTCTAGGCCATAAGGTGTCTGAAAAAAGGCCCCAAATAAGACCAAAAGAAAGAAATGCTAAAGCAAGTGGGAGAACAATATCCAAGGCCCGCTCGAGGCGTTGGGCTTTTTCTTTGAATATGTAATAAACACCATAAACAAGAAAGATGCCAACGATACTTGCATGCCATTTCCAGTGGTTGGTGCTTTTTAAGATATCGTATTGGATGTCATTATCTTTCGTTCTTAAGTAGATAAGCACCCCACCACCAATGATGAAAAGCAAGGCGAGACTGAGATCAGCAAGGTTGTTCCATTTGTTAGGTTTGCTCGTGAAAAGCGGAGGTAGAATAAAGCATGTACCCATAAGTATAAGCTGATATTCAACAATGCCGTAAAATACGATAGGGGCCAGAAGGCCATTGAATAGACCGCCTACCACGCCACCAAACGACATCCATAAAAAGTACTCGGTAAGGTACTTGGTGGAAGGGCGGTTTCTTGCAAGTTCTCCATGGCAAACCATGGAAACAGTGAACAAGCAAGTAAGATGGATTGCCACCGTGTAATAGACTTTAGGTGGTCTGATTTCTGAAAGCATCATGAACACTAAAAGAAGAGCAAGCATCGGGGTTGCAATTATCATCGAAGAGTGGACCCATTCAGGCACCCTCGAAAACACAATGATAAAACTCAAGAGGTATAAACCTAAAGGAAGCACCCAAAGTAAAGGGATAGCTGCAATATCAGTGGTCATATAAGTAGTTGCGCCCAACATCAAGCTAGATGGAACCGCGCCAAGCAGAATCCACCAGCCTCTACGGCCCCATGAAACTTTTTCTGCTGCATCTTCGGATTCTAAATTGCTCGAGGTTGAAACTTCAGCAGGTGGGCATTTATACATAAGCCAGCCGCTTAATGCTGTAAGTAGCATTAAAAATCCGTAGCCTACAGCCCAATACTTTCTCTGGTCTGCAAGGAGCAGGTAGGGTTCGACGAATAAAGGATAGCCAACCAAGGAAAGCATACTGCCGAGATTACTAGCACCGTAAAGAAAGTAGGGGTCTTTTGCAGCAGGGTGATTGGTGCTTGAAAACCATTTTTGCAGGATGGGTGCGCTACTGGAGACAACGAAGAAGGGAATCCCCACAGAGGTGAAGAGAAGCATAAGAAGCCCAGAAATAGGGTTGTCTTCGCCACCTTCAAGGAAGGTTTTATTGATTGCAATTGGGAAAAACAAAATGGGTAAAAGCATGACCCCCATGTGCACTAGGGCTTGCTTTCGAACGCCGAGAAAAGTTGTGGAAAGGTGGGCATACCCATATCCAGCAAGAAGCAATGCCTGAAAGAAAACCATGCAGGTATTCCATACCGCTGGTGTGCCTCCTAGAAGGGGAAGAATCATTTTCCCGATCATAGGTTGCACAAGGAATAACAGCGTTGCACTGCTGAATAGTGTAAACGCATAGGCTGCTAACATGTTGATCTGGAAGGGAGACAAGGTCTTTCTCCTAGCTAAAAAAGTATAATAGTTATTAGTCTATCGACTCCATTTGAATATGCTTGGCAAATTCGAATAATCGTCAGTCCAAACTCCAAGTTTGGGATTTGATTCAATCTTTCTCCATGTTTCGACCCAATCTTCGGAATCGGTCTTAAGCTCTGCTTTAAGTTCGGGTAGAACGCCAAAATCTTCAGTTTTGCGGGCCATCACCACCCAATTAGTTCCAAACTTATCAATCTCTCGGACTTCGTATCCCCCTTGAATCATGCCTACGATATTTCGATCTTCGGTCATGTTGCCTAGAACATGTTCAAAGTTCAGGTAGCGATTCGCAATATTAAGTACGATGATCCCACCTGGTGCAAGTTTCTTAAGATAGATATCAAAAGCTTCGCGGGTTAATAGATGCACAGGAACTGCATCTGAAGTAAATGCATCCATAAAAATAAGATCGTAAGATGCATCGGGGGCTTTTAGGAATTGTAATCTGCCATCACCGAGAATGATATCGACATTCACGCCTCGGTTTTTCGCATCGTTAACGAATGAAAAATAATCAGATCGGTCGATGGAAGATTTAACCACTGCGGGGTCAATTTCATACATGGTAAGGCCCCAGCCCTTTTTGGAGTATGCAGCAAGGGTGCCGGTGCCAACTCCAAGAACGCCCATGTTGACGGGTGCGCCATTCTTCTTTTTTTCAACAGCTTCAAAAAGCTGGCCGATTGCCCCGACTTTATGGAAATAGGTGAGGGTGTCGATGCGCCTTTCAGCAGGTTCAACACATTGCATACCGTGGTTGGTGGTGCCATGATACATGGTGTGATACAATTCGCCTGTGGTGGGGCTGTGCCATTTTTGAATAGTAAAGCAGCCGAAGAAATTGCGCTCTTCAAAAAGAAGATTGGTGCGATCATCACAACCCATTGCAATCATGCGGGCAAAGCTGCGAGTAAACTCTGGTACGCTATTTGCTTTTTCGAGCGCATAACTTCGATCCAGACAATTTTGAACCAAAAGTATTCCCACTGCAACAACCCCAATGAGAAAGCTGAAAGTTCGGATGGGAACAGCAATCCACTTGATGGCGTTGGGTAAAGAAAAGCCTGGAAGTAAAATTAAAGCGAAGGCTGCAACTAATGGGTATTCAAGAATACGTGGGAATATGCTTGGAGAAATAAGCGCATTAAAAATGCCCCCGAGTACCCCACCTAACGACATCAAAAGATAAAACTCGGTAAGGTGCGATGCAGGCGGTCTGGTTCTTGCCAATTCGCCATGAGTCAACATTGCAGTTACGAAAAGCAGTGCAAGATGAATGCCGATGATTTCCACTTCCCTAAGGTCGAGAGCGGTTTTAATCTGATGCATAAAGACTACAAACAAAAACAGAATGGGCGTTACCAATACCATGCCCAAACGAATGCGATTGTGGGATTTGAAAAATAGCCCGACAAACATCACGGTAAGCAAAGTGTAAGTAATCTGGAAGAAAGAAACGGAGGTGTCTTTTTTAAGCGCCCTTGCTGTGTCATCTAGCCAACTTGTCAGAGCTTCGAAGCCAAAGCCCTGCCATTCTGGAAGATTTGCAGTTTTAGTAAGCCAAATAATAGGCACGCTGATTACAAATAAAAGGTAAACGGAAGCGGGTATGTGAGAAAACACCAGGATGAAACTGAGGATATATAGGCTTAAAGGCAGAATCCAAAGCAATGGAATTGCAGCAATGTCGGTGGTGAGATAAGTGGTGGTGCCCAGCATCAGGCTAGAAGGAATGAAGGCGAGTGCCACCCACCTAAATCTTGTGAAATTACTGGGGGATGGCTCTGAAACGATTGTGTTTCTTGTGTTTTCTGGTAATTGTCGTTTGGAAGCCATCCTTGCGCAAAGAAAGGTCATGCCTATAAGGCCTGCATAACCAAACACCCAAAGCACTGCTTGGGTTGCAACACCAATTTTTGGTTCAATCACAAAAGGATAAATCAACAAGCCTATCATGCTGCCCAGATTGCTCGCCCCGTAAAGGAAATAGGGATCCTTGGCATCAGGATGATCAGAGGTTGAAAACCATTTTTGAAGCAATGGTGCAGAAGTCGAAACTGCAAAGAATGGTAGCCCTGCAACCAATGTTAAAACAAAGAGCAACCAAAGGGCAGGGTTACTTGAAGTCGGAGGTGGCAAAATAGTTCTTGCGAGAATCCCCGCATCGAAACGCATGATAGCAAGGGGCAAAAAAGCAACGCCAAGCACGATGCCATGAATTAAAATCTGCGATTTAAACGGTCTATTTTTCGTGAGCCAATGAGCATAGGTGTAGCCACCTAATAACGCTGCCTGGAAAAATACCATGCAGGTATTCCAAACAGAAGGTGTTCCGCCTAAATAAGGCAGAAGTATTTTCCCTACCATGGGTTGCACTAAAAACAGTAATGTCGCACTCGAAAATAGTGTCAATGCAAACAATAAAGTCATCGGAAAAGCCAATAGAGAATCTCCCAATACAAATCATTGCAACTATAAAATGCTTGGGAATTGGGCTCCAACCTTCGCGAATTGAGAGAAACTTCTCCAACCACGCCGTCTTTCCTTGACGACCAGCAGGCATGATATTACCAAGGCAATGCTACCAAATAAAGAAACAAAGAACCAATAAATGAGGATTTAAGGTAGAAAATGTCAAAGCTTGCCGGTGATTTTAACCCCCACTTTTAAGAATAAAACCATAATTTAAATGAACCAAAGGGGAATTTAGCCCTAATCTTCAATGCAATTGATGGAAATTGTACTTCGCTCAGAGTATATTTTTTCTTTAACTAGTTTATTTAACTAAAGGACATTAATTATGGCTTCTCCACGAATTCTTGCAATTGGTGCTCATCCCGACGATGTCGACATTAAAGTGGGTGGTACTTCCGCTCTTTGGCGCAAGCATGGGTGCGAAGTGCTTCTTATAAGCGTAACGGATGGCAGTGGTGGGCATCAAACCATGCAAGGGCCCGAATTGGCCCAGCGTAGGAAAGCAGAGGCGGCCGCTGCGGGCAAGGTTATCGGTACCGAATACCGGGTGCTTGATTTTACGGATGGGGCCTTAATGCCAACTTTGGAAGCCAGGCATCAAATCATCAGGCTTATTCGCAATTTTAAACCCGATCTGGTTCTGACTCACCGGCCCAACGATTATCACCCCGACCATCGTTATACCTCTATACTGGTGCAAGATGCTGCTTATATGGTTACAGTTCCTGCGGTTTGCCCTGATACTCCGCATCTGCGAGCTAATCCCGTCTTTGGATATTTTGCAGATGATTTTCGCAAACCAATTCCTTTTCATGCTGATATTGTGGTCGATGTTGAACCTGTTTTTGATTCCATAATGAGCATGCTGGATTGTCATGTTTCACAGTTCTACGAATGGCTACCTTATAATGGAGTGTTTTTCGATGCCCTGCCTGAAAATTGCAATGATCGAAAGGCATGGCTCCAAAAGGCGATGGTGGAATGGATCAAACCTTATGCTGATCGATTTCGCGATTTAGTGATCCAAACTTATGGGTTGGACAAGGGTGAAAAAGTGCACTTGGTCGAGGCTTTCGAGATTTCCGAGTACGGCGGCAAGCTTGATGCTGCGAAAAAAGCTTGGCTATTCCCCTTTCTTCCTTCTCTTTCTGGCGACGCAAGTGCAATCGAGGCAATAGATTACGGTGATTATAGGGATGACGAGTGATTTGGGGCAGGGGAGTGGCATTGCCTAGACTTGCCCTCTTCGTTTATGCTTTTAGGACTCAAAAACCACGGAAGGTTTGAGAGAGAAATGGGGCAAGATGCCAGATCCTGAAAGCTCGTTACTATTGTTGCAGCCAACCTTGGAAGCCAAACAACTTCCCGCTGGTTTCAGCATTAAACAATCAAACCCAATCAAACTCTCGGTGGTGATAGTTAATTATCGCCAATGGAAATACACCGAGCAGTTGGTGCGAAAGTTGGGGCAATGCGAGTTGGTTCGAAATGGCCAAGCAGAAATCATTGTCATTGATAATAATTCCTCTTATCACCCTGCGATTCGCAGACTGCGTTCTAAGCCTTATGTTTCGCTACGAAGGTGGACAAAAAACAGAGGTTTTTCCTGCGCAGTTAATGAAGGATGCAAGCTATCGAGTGGCGACTGGGTATTAATCCTCAACCCTGATATCACCCCTGAAAATAACTTTCTCGATAACATTGATTCGTATTTGAACGCCAATAACCTACATCAAAGTAAAGTTGGTGTCATTGGTTTTGGTTTGAGAAATCCCGATGGTAGTGTGCAGGGTTCGACAGGGCCTTTCCCTACCTTTATGGGTACCTTGGCTCGCAAGTTTCTTCCCAGAGCATGGCGCAAGTACAGCCTGCATAAGAATGATGAAGCGCAAAAAGTTGACTGGATTACTGGTTGCTGCATGCTGGCTCAACGGAGTTGCCTCGAGAAATTGAAAAAGTTTGACACGGATTATTTCCTCTACTATGAGGATGTTGATCTTTGCAAACGCATTGCAAAGGCTGGTTATGATGTCTGCTACGAACCCTCTCTGGCTGTAGTTCACCACGCCCCCATTCATGTTCGCAGAGTTCCGCCCCGATTACGAGTTATCACACGCCAAGCTTTGATGACCTATGCCCGGAAGCATTGGAGCAAAAACGAATCAAAATGGATGTGCAGGGTGATTCGCTGTGAAGCGTTTGTGATGGGGATTTGGGCGCGATTTTTGGGCGATTCGCGGGCAGTCAAATGGTACGACAGGCTGGCTCGATATTCCAAATTGATGTCTTCAGGCAGCTTGAATAAGGCACGGGTAGAGTTTCTTGCGGCCTTGGCAGAACCTTCCGCTTAATCTTTTCAGAGGCCCGAATTTGCATACCTTATCCGTCATTATTCCTAGTCATTCCAGACCCGATTTGCTCGCAAGATGCCTGGCTTCTTTGCGCAGAAACGCCCCACTAAGCACCGAAATTATTGTCGTTGATGATGCCTCCGAAAATATGTGCATTAGTGAAGTCGCAGCCAAATTCAAAGGCGTTAAAGTCATTCGCACTCCTAAAAGATTAGGCTTTTGCAAAGCTGCAAATCTTGGCGTTCAATCTGCAATTCATGAAGTGGTTGAATTGCTTAACGATGATACTGAAGTCTGCGCCGGTTGGGCTGAAATGGCACTCGATGCTTTTGAAGATCCTAAAGTTGCTGCGGTTGCGCCATTGGTTTTGCGTTGGCCAGGCCAGATTGAAGGCCATGCCATTATTGATAGTGCGGGCGATGCTTACTTTGCATCAGGCGTTGCGACCAAGCGCGGCAATGGGCAAATCATTGAAGAAAAGTGGATGGTTCCGGGGCCAGTATTTGGCGCTAGTGGCAGCAGTGCTTTTTATAGGCGTGAGGTTTTTCTTAAGGTAGGCGCATATCCAGAATCTTTTGGTGCCTACTTTGAAGATGTCGATCTTTCCTTCAGATTGCATTGGGCTGGGTATGATGTCGTTTTTCAACCCTGTTCCAAGGTGCTTCATCGTGTTTCTTCATCTTACGGCAACCCTGGCTTAAACCGTAAGTTGCTGGAAAGCCAATCGCTTAACGAAGAAAGGGTTTATTGGAGGAATATTCCCTACCAACTATTGTGGCGCACCCTTCCGTTGCATTTGCTGGCCTTGCTTGCAAAAGCCTGGCGTAGGGGCACCGAGGGCACTTTACTCCCATTCTTAATGGGAAAACTGAGTTTTATGAGGGAAATACCTGCAATCCTTGCCCATCGAAAGAAGTTGCAAAACGATAATCCCGGAGCGGATCATCAGCGTTGGTGCTTAGAAAGCCTTGGCGGCCTTGACGGTTTTTTACCCCGGCAGTTGGCCCGATTTTAACCCCGATGGCTTTTTTTTCTCGCTGATTGCTGGCCTCTTCTGGTTTTTTGGAATAAACCATTCATTAGAAACATTAACCTTTTTTTGAGGTGAATCATGCCACCAGTTATTGGCGTCATCATGGGATCCCGGTCTGATTGGGAAACCATGCAGCATGTTGTCGAAGTTCTCGACAAACTTAAAGTTGCATCCGAGGTAAAGGTGGTTTCCGCTCATCGTACCCCTGATCTCCTCCGTGATTACTCTACAAGTGCAGAGGGTAGGGGATTAAAGGTTATTATCGCAGGCGCAGGTGGCGCAGCACATCTGCCCGGTATGGTTTCTGCGTGGACTATTCTTCCTGTATTGGGCGTTCCAATCGAATCAAAAATACTTAAAGGCATGGATTCATTGCTTTCGATTGTGCAAATGCCAGGCGGGGTACCCGTAGGCACGCTTGCTATAGGCAAGGCTGGTGCTATCAACGCAGCATTGCTTGCCTGCTCGATTGTTGGGAATGAAAATGCAGTGGTGCGCGAAGCTCTGCGGGCATGGCGAACAAATCAGAGTAAAGAAGTTCTTGATCATCCAGATCCTAGGTCTTAATTATGAAAACAATTGGAGTATTAGGCGCAGGCCAACTAGCTAGAATGCTAGCACTTGCAGGAATTCCACTTGGGTTTAAGTTTATCTATGTGGACCCTTCGCATTCTTCCCCCGCCTCTTGGTTAGGTGAGCAGATTGTTGCTCCTTTTGAAGACGCAACCGCACTCCAAAAATTGGCAGACTCCTCTAACCTGATCACTTACGAATTTGAAAACATTCCAGTTTCAGTTGTGAGGAAGTTGGCGCAAACTCGCAGCGTTTTTCCTCCTCCCATAGCCTTGGAATCAAGCCAAGATCGACTTTTGGAAAAGCAGTTCTTTAATCAGCATGGTATCGACACTGCTCCTTTTTACTCTGTTGATGACCAGCCTTCCTTAGAACAAGCCATTGCTGTTCTCAAGTTGCCTTTGATTCTTAAAACCAGAAGATTTGGCTACGATGGTAAAGGGCAGTTCTTGGTTAAATCGCTTGAAGATGCAATTACGGCATTCAACCAATTAGGGCAGAAGGGAATCATTGCTGAGGGATTTGTTAAATTCGACCGTGAACTTTCTTGCATTGCTGTTCGCGGTATTGACGGCGCAACTTTCTTTTACCCGCTTGTTGAAAATTTTCATCATGAGGGGATTTTGCGTCTCTCTCTTGCTCCCGCCCAAGTTCATGCCACCGACCTTAATCTTCAAGCATCTGCTCAAGTGGGCAGAATTCTTCAAGCCCTTGATTATGTTGGCATTCTTGCAGTCGAGTTTTTTGAAAAAGAGGGCAAGCTAATTGCCAACGAGATGGCGCCGAGGGTTCATAATAGCGGGCATTGGACCATCGAAGGTGCAGAAACAAGCCAGTTTGAAAACCATATTCGGGCTGTTGCGGGTTTGCCTTTAGGCGATCCCAAGCCTCGTGGTTTTTCCGCAATGATCAATCTCATTGGCTCCATGCCCGATGCCACCAAAGTGCTACAGATCCCCGGCGCTCATTTGCATGACTATGGCAAAGAGCCCCGCGCGGGCCGTAAACTTGGCCATTTAACTATCAGGGCCGATTCCTTGGAAGAGTTGAATCGTACTTTGCGGGAAAATCTTGATCTCCTTCCTTTGGAGACTGCGAATCAATGGCAAAACAGGTTGAATAGGTGAAAGGCATGAAGCTTTTAGCACCCTTTTTAAGGCCCGCCTTGCTTTACTTTTACCTTACCTGCATAATTTCTCCCTTGGCTTCTTAACCTTGGTTGTTTAATTATAAAACAGGTGGCGTCATGGATGATGTCTTTGAAAATAATGGAAAATTGTATCTCCCTCTTTTTTCCCCCGATGCATTGGTTGTGCTTTCAGAATCTGTCAGGCATGCTGTTGCTACCCGTTCAGATAATATTCGTACCCCCCACCTTTTCATGGGCCTTTTAAGCTTCCCTGATTCAGGTGTAATTGCCTGGGGACAAAGCTTAAAAGCCGATTTAAACCAGTTATCCGTTCAATTTCAGGAGTTATTTCATCAAGATAAAACTCCCGAACATACCAAGCTTTTTTTGCATCGGGAGTTTCTTTCTGATCAGGTAATCGAGTTGATCAGGGATGCCAAAGACCGAAGCTCTATCCATGCCAGAAAAACCGTTACTCCAATGGATTTATTGATCAGCCTTTTGACAGATTCCGATAGTGTAGTCATTGATTGCTTTCAAAGAATTGGAATTACAGCTGCAAAATTGACCGAGTATGCTGTTCTTGCTGAATGCCGGTTTAGTGTTTCTGATGATTCTGGCATGGATGCTGCCTGACTTTCTTATCCCAGGGGTTTTCAATGGCTGGAAGGCTTTTAGTAATTGGCGATATCCATGGTTTTTTGACGCCTTTGAACTTACTGCTCGATCATTTGAAACCGGATCTTGAAGATACTCTGGTTACCTTGGGCGATTACATCGATAGGGGACCACAATCCAAAGATGTTCTTCTTAAATTAATCCAGCTTAAGCCTATTACCAATTTACAGATGTTGATTGGCAATCACGATTTGATGTTTCTTGAATCCATTCACTTTAAGCGATTCAACACCGATTGGCTTTTGTATGGCGGATTGCAAACCCTCGAATCTTTTGGCGTTGATCTTGCCAATCCAGACTTTCAGCTTTTCGATGCAGAGATTGTGGACTTTCTCAAATCAGAATGCAGCCGTTATTGGGAAGATGAAAAGCATATTTTTGTGCATGCGGGCGTTGATCCCTCTTTGCCACTGGATCAACAAACAGATAAGTTGCTTTTCTGGGATAAGTTGGACCCGAATTTTCTCAGTCATCATTCAGGTAAAAAAGTCGTTTGTGGTCATACTAGGCAAATCTCTGGGGAGCCTTTAAATCTAAAGAATCTTCTTTGTCTAGATACCAATGTTTATGGTGGCGGTTGGCTTACCTGTTGTGATTTAAACACCATGGAATATTGGCAGGCTAATGCTCTGGGCGAGTTTAGGCAGGCGAAAATCACCTCTTAAGATTATCCCTCTGCAAGCTTGTAAAAATCCCCAGCGCTCATTTCTTCCAATGTTTTTACAACTCGATCTGCCCCTGCTTCTTTTAATTTTTCTGCACTGTGGTGCCCGACAAAGGTTACTGCAACGCACTTCATGCCACCTGCTTTTGCAGCTTGCACCCCTGCAATCGCATCTTCCACCACCACCGCTCTTCGGGGTTGGATTTTTAGTTTTTCCGCACCCATTAAAAACACTTGGGGGTCTGGCTTACCTCTTTGCGTATCTTCCATTGCGACCATCGCCTGCATGTATTTCCCGATGCCTGTCAGTTCCAAAATAAGCTCGAGATTTCCTTTTGGTGCGCTTGAACCTATGGCTTGCTTCGCACCAGATTCATTTAGGCTCTTTAATAAATTGAGAACCCCGGGCAATAACTCGATCCCGGTTTTTCTAGATTCCCCACGGTAGTATTCCTCTTTTTGATAGCCGAGTTTATCCGCATCGGGGCCTTTGATTTTTCCATCAAAGAGGTAGTCGATGATTTCGGGGTTCCGCTTCCCAAAAGTAGCAGTGAAGTCTGCTCTTGTGAATTCTTTGCCATATTCTTTGCAAATTCGCACCCAGGCATGAAAATGCAATTCCGCAGTATCTACTAAGGTTCCATCCATATCCCAAAGAACCGCAATTAAATTATCTGTAGCCAAGGTAATTTTTCCTTTAATTAGGTGATGTTCGAAGGCCTTAGCCTGTAATAATTGTTAAAATGATAACATTCCATAGTATTTGTCTAATATTTGGGAAGTTCCAGCGAATAACTACTGTAAACAGTAATCCCTTCGTTGACAATACACGGTTGCGATCATCAAAATGGGGTCTGATTTATTATGGGAGTGACTCTTGCAGCCTACAAATAATAAAGCAATAAAAGAATTACCAAGGCTTATGATTGCCCTTGTTCTGGTGGGTGGTATTTCTATCACCTTAATTAGTTTTTGCATACCCGGGCAATTTAGTTTTAGTAGTGATAAATGGAATCAGCAGAGGCTTTTAAAGCTCTTACTCGGCCCCGAACAAATTCTTTGCTACATTGCTTTTACTTGGGCCTTGTTGATTCTCTTTGCTAAAAAAGCTGAGGTGCTTAGGCAGTCCGAAGCCTTTTCCCTCAATCTTTTATCCCATGATTCTTCGCATCGTATACTTCCCGAAGACGCCAGGCTACTGCAGCGAAAAATTGCTGATCAAGCGAAAGATAGGGGGCCCTTTATTCTTTCTCAATTGCTAGAAACTGCTTTAAATCGATTTGGTATCACCAAATCCAGTTCAGATGTCGTTGATGCTGTTAAAATGCAATCCGATGTGGTTATTGATCGTATGGTCACTTCCATGTCTACCGTTAATTACCTTGCCTGGTCGCTTCCTGCTATTGGATTTTTGGGCACTGTTCGCGGCCTTGCAGGCAGCCTTTCTATGGGCGGAGATACTGATAAAGCTATTGGTTCTTTTATCAAAGAAGCTACTTCCCACCTTAATGTTGCATTTGATTGCACCCTTGTTGCTCTTGCGCTAAGTATCGTCTTGATGTTTTTCTTGCAGGTCATCCAAAAAGATGAAGAGAACCTTGTTCTAGATTGCAAACAATACTGCCTTGATAATCTGGTTGCAAAGCTAGATGATGGCCACAAAATATTTTCTGCTAATCTTTCTGATGAAGCCCCAGAATCTTATCAGCTTGATTTTACTTCGGATAAATACAAGGAAGTTTGAATATGAATGTAGCAGGCATTTATATCGACTCGCTTTCCATTCATTCCATTTGGAGTGTTGCTGGGGAAAATCGTTTTGGTTCTTCGCATGAAAATTATAAAAGCAGGGATATGATTCTTTCTTTAGATGATAAGGTTTCTCCTTTGCAGGGGCATTCTTTTTCCAGGCAGGGTAGCCATAAGGTTTGTAGTAATTTTTTGCCTTGGATC
>DBCB01000198.1:0-2028 GCA_002303765.1 Planctomycetaceae bacterium UBA969 | reverse complement strand
AGATCGGGTCGAATAAAACATGGGGCCTCGGCAAATCAGAAACTATCGCAGATCATGCGCTCGAATTTTATCTCGTTGATCTCTTTGCTCAAATCCCCCATGAAGCTAAAGTCGCTTTTTCCCTGCCCTTATATCTAACCCCAAAGCAAACACGAAGAATTGAACAAATTGCTTCGAAAATTGGTATGCAAGTGCAAGGTTCCCTTACTTCTGCCTCCGCCTTGGCCCTTGGGCCCATTCGTAAATCTCAAACTTCAAGTAATTGCTTAGCAGTTGAATTGGATGGGTTTGGCCTTTCTCTTTCTAATGTTCAAGTTGCTGATGGCGTGCCTCACTTGCTGGCAGGCAAAGTCTTTCCAGAGTTTGGCCTGCATCGATGGGTGTTAAGACTAGCTGATTTCATCGCTGAAAAAGCCATCCTCCATTGTAGGAAAGATCCAAGGGTAAAACCCGACACTGATCAGGCGCTTTTTTTGCAGGCGCAAAAACTATTATCGAGCATCGGCACCAAGCCTTCTTTTAAAGTGATGTTGGAAGAAGAGTTTTGGAACCAAGAATTTATAATAACTCAGGCCGATTTAAAGCGGTGTTTTTCTGGGATGTTTGCAGCGCTTAAATTGCAACTCAATGATTTTATAAGCCATAAATTCACAACTCTTGATGATATTCATTTAGCACTTGCCCATAATTTAGGTGGGGTTCCAGGCCTGACCTCGCTATTAGTGCAGGCTATTTCTGGTGCTTCTTACCATACTCATTCGCCTGAAGATTTGTTTCACCAATCCTTTATTTGTTCCAATGCCATGACGATGGCAGGGCAGTGGTGGCTTGATTCCGTAGGTGCTTCTTCCGTGGTTCAATATCGAAATCCCATTGGTGCAAGCAAGGTATGATACCGAGGTATAAAATGCAAAAAAAACATCGTATGCCCAACCTCTTTAACATTTACATGATTGATGTACTATGTTGCGCCCTTGGGTGTATTATTTTTCTTTGGCTTGCAAACATGCGTGAAGCCAAGATGATCGAAGAAAAATTGCAGGAACAAACTGCGCTTCTTGAAGATGAAAAAACCAAAGCTCTTTCTGAACGAGATCTTGCCCGATCCAATGTTGCACTTCTTGGCCAAAAAGTGATGGATTTGCAGGGCCAGTTAAAAGCCGATCAACTTGTGATTGCGAAAAAAGATAACACCATCAAGGATAACCAACAGCAAAAACTTGTGTTCCTCGCTGAGATCGCTGGTCAGAAAAAAGATATCGAACTTCGCACCCAAAGCATGGCGGATACTTCTGAAAAACTTGCCCAATGGGTGAAACTTGCAGATCTTGCTGATGCCCGCGCCAAAGGTTTAGACAAAGAACTCAACATCTTGAAAGCCAATGCCACGGGTTTGCAGAAATCCCTTGCGATGGAGATTGATTTAAAAAAACAACTTGAACTTAAATTGTTGTCTAAATCTGCTGAGTTGACTGATAAATCTAAACAGTTGGAGCTTACCATTGCAGATGTTGTGATGCAAAAAAAGAACATCACTGAACTCGCACTTCTAATGCGGGAGAAAGAAAAAAAATCCTCTGAGCTTGATAGCGACCTTAAAAACAAGATGGTTGAAGTAGCTGATCTCAGGGTTTACAAAGCTAAATCGATTGATCTTCAATTGAAGCTTGAGAAATCTGAAAAGCAGATGCAAGCTGAACTGCTCGCTCTTGAAAAAGCACGCACAGAAATCAAGTTGATCGATAAGGATAAATCCGCGCAAGTTTCAGCCCTTAAAGCAGAGGTTGATAAGAAGAATAGGGAACTGCTTGACCTCAGACCTTGGCAGACAAAATATGCAGATCTTCAAGTGAAATTGGATAAGTCTGAACGCATGCTGCAATTAGACAAGACTGCCCTTGAAAAAAACCAACGCGAAATCAAATCGCTTGAGGAAGATGCGAACTCGCTTAAAGCGAAAGTATCTCAACTGCGGTCTGAGGTGGATAACCGTTTTGCAGGTATTGAACTTGCAGGGGAAAAAGTTTT
>DBCB01000292.1 GCA_002303765.1 Planctomycetaceae bacterium UBA969 | reverse complement strand
GCTATTTCATTGAGAAGTAGTGCTGCTATGCCTAAAATGTATTTAGATGGCTTGGCTTACTTCCAACCCAACACTTGTTATCAAGCTTTGGCTTTCTTATTCAGGTTACCTTCATGAAACGATTGCTACTTTCACTTATAATTCTGACTCCCGTGTTTTGGGTTCATGCAGTTGAACCCTCTTCTGCGCCTGTGAGCTTTAACAAAGATATCAGGCCGCTCCTTTCAGAAAATTGTTTTTCCTGCCATGGGCAGGGCAAGAGCAAGGGTGAACTTCGTCTGGATACAAGTGCGCATTTTATCAAGGCAGGTGCCTCGGGCGAAAAAGCGGTTGTTCCGAACCAACCCGATGCAAGCGAACTGGTCAAGCGCATCTTTTCAACCGAAAAAGGCATAGTGATGCCCCCACCTTCCACCAAGAAAACTCTCACCGCTGCGCAGAAAGAAACCTTGAGAAAGTGGATTGCCCAAGGTGCGCCTTACGAAAAGCATTGGTCCTTCGAGCCCATCAAAGCTCAAGCGCCAATAGAGAAAAAACCCAATCCTATCGATGCCTACCTAATCGCAAAGTTAAAAAAAGAGGGGCTAAGCTATGCGCCTAAGGCAGACCCATCTACTTTATTACGCAGAGTTTCCCTCACCCTTACCGGCTTGACTCCGAGTGTTCAGGAAATGGAAACCTACCTCGCTGATAAATCGCCCGATGCCTACGAGAAGATGATTGATCGCTATCTTGCATCGCCTAAATATGGTGAAGAGATGGCCCGCCATTGGCTCGATATCGTTCGCTATGCAGATACCCATGGCTTACACCTTGATAACGAAAGACAGATGTGGGCCTATCGCGACTGGGTGATTTCCGCATTCACCAAGAATCAACCCTTCGACCGATTCATGGTAGAACAAGTTGCAGGCGACTTAATACCCAACGCTACCTTGGATCAATTGATTGCAACCGGCTTCAACCGTTGCAATGTTTCCACCGGAGAAGGTGGTTCGATTTCTGAAGAGTGGGTGTTCCGTAATGCAGTTGATCGCACCTCAAATTTCATGGAAGCTTTTCTGGGCCTAACAGGTGGTTGTGCGGTATGCCATGATCATAAGTTTGATCCCATCACTGCCAAGGATTATTACTCGCTTTACGCATTCTTTCATTCTGCAGCAGATTCGCCCTTGGATGGCAACCAGTTATTACTGGCTCCTAGTGTGAAGCTGGATCTTCCAGAAACGAAGAAAAAGATTGCAGAGCTTGATGTGGAACTTTCGACACTACGCAGAAAAATGGAAGCAGAAGCTTCAAAGCTAGCGTATGAAGACCCTGCATTGAAGCCAGTAAAGAGCGAAATCAAGGTTGCAGAAGACATCTGGTTTGAAGATGAATTCCCCAAGGGAAGCAAAGTGTATGCAAGCCCCGGGTTGCCTCTTGAATTAGTCGATGCTAAAAAAGGAAAAGTTTTTAGTGGTACTAAAGCCATCCGCAGATCTGATGCGGGCTTGGCACAAGATGTTTGCGAAAACATGCCTCCGATCACCATTCAAGAAGGCAGCGTACTTTTCGCAAATGTGTTTCTTCAAGATGGCAGACTTCCCAAAGCAATCATGCTGCAATATTACTCCACCAATTGGCTGCATCGTGCGGTTTGGGGCGACTACAACATCATCCCTTGGGGTGCTGCCAATACCACCGAGCGAGTCAACATGGGTCCGCTTCCCTCCGCAGGCAAATGGATTCGTATTGAAGTAGCTGCTGAAAAAGTCGGGCTCAAGCCAGGCACGGTTGTTAATGGCTTTGCAGTAACCCAGTTTGGTGGCATTGTCTTCTGGGATAAAATTGGCATGACTGGCAAGAAAGATCCCGCTACCGACCCTGCACAATCTTTCGCAGCATGGTGGCAACAACAAACAGGCAGAGACCAACCCGAAGCCACCACCGATGTCGCCATCCTCATCAAACAAGGCCCCACAAAAACTACCGATAAAGATCAGGTCAATAAGGTTAAGGCTTTCTATCTCGCCAACTATTGCTCTGCAACTAAAACCCAAATGAAACCCTCTTTAACAAAGCTTGATGAACTCTCCAAAAAGAAAACTGCATTAGAGCAATCTGCACCCGGCACTGCCATCTTTAGGGAACTCCCCAAGCCCCGCGATAGCTTCGTGATGGTACGAGGTATGTACAACAAGCAGGGTGAAAAGGTTGAACCCAACACCCCTGCGATTTTTCCACCCCTCAAAAAAGCTGACCCTCAGAAACGAGCCAACAGACTCGATCTCGCTAACTGGCTTGTCTCTCCCGAACAACCCCTCACCTCCCGTGTGATGGTCAACAGGTTTTGGCAGCAAGTGTTTGGTACTGGCATTGTGAAATCCAGTGGCGATCTGGGAACCCAGGGCGAACTCCCCTTCCACCCCGAGCTTCTCGATTGGCTCGCTTCTGATTTCCGCTCCAACGGCTGGGATGTCAAAAAACTTATGAAGCTGCTTCTTACTTCCGAAGCTTTCCAACAAGTTACTGCCGTATCTCCCGAGCTACTACGCAAAGACCCCGAGAACAGGCTGCTTGCACGTGGCCCACGCATCCGACTCGATGCCGAACAAATCCGCGACAACACTCTTTTCACCAGCGGCCTTCTTAGTTTCGATATGGGCGGACGA
>DBCB01000339.1:3988-4867 GCA_002303765.1 Planctomycetaceae bacterium UBA969 | reverse complement strand
CCCAAGAGTTATGCCCAACCTCGGGGTAAAGAGTTACTTTAGGATTACCACCCGCTTTTTTAATTGCTTCGATCATGTTGGTGGAACGCTGTGGTTTAACCACGGTATCTTTGCTTCCGTGGAAAGCCCAGATTGGAATTTTAGCAATTATCGAGGCGTCTTTTTCATCTCCGCCTCCGCAAACTGGAACAGCGGCAGCAAATAAGTCGGGCTTTCGCGCAATCAAATCCCAGGTGCCATAACCCCCCATGGATAACCCTGTAATATAAATTCGGCTTGTATCGATGGGGAATTGAGTTGGAAGAGTGTCGATCAGTTTGAGGAGCAGTGTTGCAGGATCGCTTGGTTTTTCTGGCCTTTGATGAGAGTTTGCAGACCAATCGACTTCCGCCCATTTTTTATCGTTGGGGCATTGTGGCGCAATCAAGAAGCAGGGGTATGATTTTCGTGACTCAGGTTTTGCAAAGTCTTTAACACCATGGACGAGTTGTGCGTTGTTGTCTGAACCACGCTCGCCTGCTCCATGAAGAAAAATAACTAGCGGGTATTTCGTTGCTGGTGCTGGGTTCTCAGGTGTCATTATCTGGTAAAGTAGTTTTTCTTTCCCGGATTCAAAGACTTCTTTTTTAAGATGAGTGCGCCAAGCCATATCGGGTATTCCTTTGTTGCCTGTGGCGGTTTGTTGCGACAAAAAGCCAGTTACGATTAATGATAGTAGCGCAATATTCATGGTATGTCTTATCCTTTAAATAAGTGGTTCCGAAATAGATGTTAACAAAGTATTTCTTTAACCACTCGGGCTGGTTTGCCTGCGGTAAGTACTTGAGCTTGGCCATTATGGAAATAAACCATTTTCGAATGGTCTAACCCAAAAAGGTG
>DBCB01000339.1:0-3924 GCA_002303765.1 Planctomycetaceae bacterium UBA969 | reverse complement strand
TTCGTCGGTTTCGCCATAAGTGATGCCAGGTTTTATCCCGCCCCCAGCGAGCCATATAGAGAACCCTTGTCCGTTGTGGTCTCGGCCTGCTCGTTCATCAAAGTCGCCTTCGACCACTGGAAGCCTGCCGATTTCACCTCCAAAATGAACCAAGGTTGTGTCTAAAAGTCCGCGCTGTTTTAAGTCCATTACCAAGGCTGCAGCAGGTTGATCCGTTTTTCTGCAAATACTTGAAAGGCCTTTAGTTATTGTGTTGTGGTTGTCCCACGGTTGCCCGCTTAAGAACAGTTGCACAAACCTTACGCCGCGTTCGACCAACCTCCTTGCTATCAGGCATCGTGTGCCGTAGGAGCGGGTTTCAGCTTCATCGATACCGTAAAGTTGGCGTATGTGTTTTGGTTCAGAAGAAAGGTCAAATGCTTCTCTGGCAGAATCTTGCATGGATGCAGCAAGTTCATAACTTGAGATTCGGCTTTCAAGTTCAGCTTCGCCTGGATGTAGCAAGCTGTGGTTTTTGTTGAGTTGGTTTAGAAGGGCCAGGTTTCGTTGTTGGGAAATACCCTGCACCTCTTTGGGCGGTTCAAGATTAAGAATTCTGGGTTCTCTCGGCCTTAGAACGGTTCCCTGATAATAGGCAGGCATAAACCCACTGGACCAGTTGTTGGTTCCATCAACAGGTAACCCGCCCTCATCGGAAAGCACCATATAGGAGGGAAGATTTTTGGATTCATTGCCCAAAGCATAGGTGAGCCAGCTACCCATGGTCGGGCGGCCTAGCACCCCAGCAATCCCGCCGTGGAAAAAGCGGATCGAAACCTCATGGCCATTGTGGCCTGTATGCATGGATCGGATTACGCAAATATCATCAGCGATCATGCCGGTATGTGGCAGGAGTTCGGAAAGTTCAGTGCCAGATTGGCCATGCTTAGAGAATTTAAATGGGCTTGCCATAAGTTTTTTGTTGGCCCTACCCACGAAACTGTAAGCGATATTGCCTGTATATTCTTTGCCATGATTTTTTTGCAGCTCGGGCTTGGGGTCGAATAGATCAACATGAGAGGGGCCACCATGCATGAACATGGAAATCATGGCCTTGGCGCGGGGTTGGAAGTGTGGTTCTTTGGAAGCCATGTCCAGAGGGAAATTTTCCCCCGGTTTAGATGGCCCATCCGCAGCGAGTAGTCCTTCGCGCAAAAGCATATCGGATAGTGCGACTCCACCTATCCCACCTGCTAATTGAAACAATGCTTTTCTTCGTGTGATCATAAAATTATTCCAGGTAAATGAATTCGTTGGATGCCAGTAGTTGCTGGCAAAGGTCGGTCCAAGCCATTTGATTTGGGTCTTTGCTTTTGGTTGCAGTATAAGTCGCTTTGCTTTCAGTAAGAAAGTTTGCTGCCAAAGTTAGTTCTTTGGAATTGGGTGGGCGCTGGTAGACGATTTTCCAAGCATGGAGAATGAGTGCGTTAATATTGTTGGTTTGGTTCTTTAATATTAAAGTTGCAAGATGGTTTGATTCACTGCGGATAAATTCGCTGTTCATCAGGGCCAGTGCTTGGGGCGTACCTGCTGATGGCGTTCGCTTATCGCAGTTGGGTGATAGGCTTGGGCCATCGAATGTTAAAAGGAATGCAGACGGTTTGTGCCTGCGAACCTGCATGTAAATAGTTTTTCGGGGCAACGCATCGGGGTAATGCATGACACCTGCGATATCTTCTTTAAGAGGGATAGCTGCGCCATACAAAGTTGAGTCCAGCCTATTATTCACTTTAAGTATGGAATCCCGGATACTCTCAGCTTCCAATCTTCGAAGAGGAAATCTGCCATAGAGTTGGTTGCTGATATCAACAGCGTCTTGTTCTGGGCGATGAATCGAGCTTTGGCGATAGGTTGTAGATGTCATGATCAGTTTGTGGAAAGCTTTGAGACTCCAGTTGTTTTTTGGGAGTTGTAAAGCGAGCCAGTCAAGTAATTCAGGTTGCGATGGAGCAGTTCCAAGTTTTCCAAACTCGCCTGGAGTGTCGACTATTCCCTGCCCAAAATGATAAACCCAAATGCGGTTTGCCATCGTTCTGTTGAATTGAGGATGCTTACCTGATGTGAGATACTGTGCGAATGCCAGCCTTCGTCCCGAGCTTTCACCATTATTGTTGGTGGGGCAATCCCATGGTTTTGCTTCATGAACTGTAGCAATCGATAAATCCCCCGGAATGATTTCTTGCAAAGGTTGGCGGTAATCACCACGATGAAATAGCTTTGTTGCGGGGATCTTTTTGGGCACTTCCGAAATGATTGCGTAGAAGTCTTCCTTGGGCTTTTCCGCACGCTTGGCATCAATGGTTACTTGAGCTTTCTTTAATTCAGCCATGGCTTTGGGATCGTATTGATCAATGATGCCTGCCCGGACATTGATCTTCGGATATTTTTCGAATAGCTTTTTCTGTTCTGGTGTACGTTTTGCTTCTGGGGTTTCAAAGGCTTTTTTTACTGGTTCATGCAACTCTGTTGGAATCTTTTGTAGTTCTTTTTCGAAAATCACTTTGATGGTGCTGGTGGTGTCTGCTTGTAGTTTAGTTGCAAGCTCTTGGGCGACCTTTTCAATTTGCGCACTTTTTTCTCTATCGGGCTTTGTCATCAATGCTGCTGTTCGTTCTGCAGGTTTGCGCCATTGTGATGGATTGAATGCAGGTTCAAATATTGCCCTAAAGCGGAAATAATCTACCTGGCTAATCGGGTCGTACCGGTGATCATGGCACTGGGCGCAACCTACCGATAAACCCAACAACCCCGAACTGATGATCTTGATGGATTCGGTGAATGTTTGTTCCGCTTCTGCAATTGCGCCACCGCCCGCAGTGATGTCTGGACCGCAACGCAAAAACCCTGTCGCAGCAAGAAGTTCCCTTTGTTGAATCGAAAGTTCGTCCCATGGTTTTGGCGCTAGTTCATCCCCTGCAAGTTGTTCAATGATAAACTGATTGAAGGGTTTGTCGCTGTTTAGTGCGCGAATCACATAGTCACGATATTTGTAAATGTGGGGCCTGAGGGAATCATTAGGGGAATCACCCTCGGTATCCGCATAACCTGCAACATCAAGCCAGTGTCTGGCCCATCTTTCGCCATACGATGGAGATGCAAGTAGTTCATCAATAAGTGTTTCGTAGGCATTTGGGGCAGTGTTTTTCTCGAAGCGTTCCACTTGATCAACAGTTGGGGGTAATCCTGTTAGGTCGAGATAAGCCCTGCGAATCAAAGTTCGCTTATCTGCCTCTGGGTTAAAACCCAATTTTTTTTGTTGAAGCTTTGTCAGGATGAATGCATCCAGTGGAGCCAGCTTTTTTTGATTAAGAGTAATGTCAGGAACCTTTGGTTCTATCAGTGGTTTATAGAACCAATAATTGCGTTCTTCCTCGGTAATACCAATTCCTGGAGGAAGACTGTCGGGTTCGGCCCTTAGAGTTGGTGCACCGTTTTTAAGCCATCGCTCAATGAGGGCGATTTTTTCTGCAGGGACCTTTTTTTCGCTTGGGGGCATCTCGCCCGATTTGATTCTTTGTAATAAATGACTTTGCTCGGGATGATTCTCTTGGATCGAAGCACCAGATTTTCCACCTTTAATCGCTAGTTTCTTTAGTCTTAAATCTAAGCCGCCCTTGGGCTTTTCTGTCGCTCCATGGCAATCAAAACAGTATGCCTTGAAAATTGGCCTGATATCTTCCTCGAAAGTTACCCTTTGCGGAGTTTCTGTTCCTAATACCAAGGCGAAAATAAGAATTTCAAAAGCGGCAAGCATTGGCATGGTTAACCTAAAATGGCCTTTAATTAATCTATTCAATTATGTTCATTACTAGTCAAAAGCGCAACCTTTTAAGCATGATTTTGCTATTTTCTTTCATAGCTAACCTTTTAACGGTAATCTAATGC
>DBCB01000029.1 GCA_002303765.1 Planctomycetaceae bacterium UBA969 | reverse complement strand
ATAAAAACAAAAAGGAAGATCATGATGCAGAATTCTTGGATTCGCATCTGCCTGTTTGTATGGATAGGGAGAAATGTTTTCTACAAAGGCTGACATAGCGCTCGTTTCCCCCGATTTCGACTTGCTTGCCTTGTTGTTCTACCGTGCCATCAGGTGAAACGCGAACCACCATGATGGCTTTTCTACCACAAAAGCAAATAGTTTTAAGTTCATGAAGGGTGTCGGCCCAGGCAAGAAGGGCTGCGCTGCCCGGAAAAAGTTCACCACGAAAATCAGTGCGAATTCCATAACACATCACTGGAATGTTTGATTCATCTACAAGCCTAGCAAGTTGTTTTACCTGCTCTTTGGTAAGGAATTGGGCTTCGTCGATTAGAATGCAACTAGGGTTGGAAGGTGTGCATTCGTTCCAGAAATCGGTTGCAGGTGTGAACCTTCCTGCATCAGCTTTGATGCCAATACGCGAGGCAATCTGCCCTTGAGCCCTAGTATCTAATAAAGCAGTGAAGAGCATGGTTTTCATACCTCGCTCAGAGTAGTTGTAAGCTGCTTGAAGAAGCGAGGTGGATTTGCCCGCATTCATGGTGGAGTAATAAAAGTAAAGTTTTGCCATCCTAGGACAATCCGTTTTTTTGAAAAAATAAAGCTAATAATCAGCGCCACTTTGTTTATATGCTTTTTGCAAATGCTTTGGAATCATGCAGTCAGGATTTTTTTCATTCCTTCGGTCATCTGTGAATCAATAGTGTCTGCACAGTTTGCAACGCTAACTTCGTAGCCGCCCTGAGGGTAGGCTTCTTTGACGGGGATATACCAAGGCCCGCCATCGCCGTAAGCTGCGGTTGCAACAAAGCGTTCAGGTTGAAGTTTTTGAGCTTTTAATTGATATTCCAAAAACGACTCAGCAGGAAGATGAAGCAGCGATGTTTTGTTGATATGCAAAGCGCTAAGGATGATCGGGGTTTTAGCTTTTACACGATCCATCCAAGCAAGTCTCATCGCGGGCCTGATGCGGTTGGCAGGCTGATTCTTCTTGTTTTCTAAAAGTGTTGTTTCACTTTCTTTTGTAAACAATGGGTTAACTGAGGCTAAAAGTTCGTGAGTCTTCCACGAAATACCCGTGATGGGTTCAGGCTTCAAGTTTTTTTCAGAACCTGTAATGCCGTCGTAAATTCGCTGAGTAAGTTCCACCCGCGCTTCAGGGGAGCCATTGTTGTACTTGCCCGCAGAAATGTTGCCCGATGCGCCTGTAAAGTAAATATGGGTGCATTCTGGGTCTTCTTTTTGTCTTTGCTTTCTGGCCAACCCTACGAAGTCGCTGCTGACATTTCCCTGCCCATAATGGCTCATGGGATGGGTGGCGTAATAATGGCACGCCAGAACTTTTTTCTCGCCATCATAGAACGCAACGGTTTTTAACATTGGATCGATCAACCCTTCAGGCAATGCGATCAATTCCGGATCTTTGCATGCGCTACCTCGCATCTTGGTTATTTTTCCATTAGGGCCTATCGCAACCCTTCTGTTTGATGCTACTTTTTGAACTTTACTCTCGCCTTGGGCGATGTGCGTTAATGGTCTTGCCCTGGGTATAGCTTCTTTTATTGCCTGGGTCGCTTTGTTAAGACAGGAATTGAAAAAATCCATCTGCACGATAATAAGAGCATCGTTTTGCTTTGCTACCAATTTTTCAGCATCGATGCAAACAAAAGGTGCATCATGCTGGTGAACACACTGTACAGCAACCCGATCAGGAGTGGTTCCTGCAGCCTGCGCTAATGCAGTGCGCCATGCAACGTGGGCGCTATTAAGAATCCCTGTCCAATCTACAGCGCAAATTACCACGGGTTTATCGAGGCCTAAGATTACATAGCCAATTGCTTCGAGATTATCGCTTATAGATTTAACAGGAGTAATCCATCCGCCACATAAAGGGTGCCCCGTTGGTGGGGTAACATCAAATCGGAAAGGTGCGATTTTTAAAGTAGGTTGGTTTGGTTTCAGATTAGATGCGAATGATTGTTGCGCCAAAGTTGAGCCCGCATATGCAGTTGCAATTGCAGATTTTTTTAGGAATGATCTTCGTGTGTTGGTTTGATTACTCATCTCATTACCTCAAAAAAAACTGAAAATACTTGGTTAAAAGACACTATTTAAAAAAGAAGGCATCCAAAAACGCTGAGGAATTTGAATGCCTTTATTGGTTGAACGCTTCCTTTAATAATTAAGGAAGTTGCTTGATATGCATGTTGCGGAAATGGATTTCAGATCCTTCCGATTGAAATCCAATTGGTCCGCTGGTTAAAACCGTTTCACCTTCGCTGATAAGCTTACCGTTGACTTTGACAACGATTTTTCCATCGCCTGAGCAAGTGATTTCGGTTTTACTCCACTGTCCCATGGGCTTGAGAACCGATTTTAAAGTCGCCTCATCGAATTTGTTGTTTTTGACATCGTCTTTACCAAGTCCCATCATGAACAATTTTCCATGGTCATAATAACGGCCTTGGGGTTCGATGCATTTAGGCCAGATTTTTAGGGGTTCCTGAATATGTACCAAGCAACCTGAGTTACTTTTTTCAGCACTACCTTCTGGATAGCGCCATTCGTAAGTGATGACATAATTCTTGTAAGACTTTTCGGTATAGAAAAAGGCCTGAGGTTTTCCGGT
>DBCB01000220.1 GCA_002303765.1 Planctomycetaceae bacterium UBA969 | reverse complement strand
GGCAAAATCTTCTGCTTAGTCTTCTTTTTTCTGCTTTCCCGTGGCTGTTTATTAAGGCATAATGCGAGCATGAACCAATTTGCAAATCTCATCGAGCCGAGACCTAATTTCGTCACCCATTTGGAGTGTGGCTTAACGGGTGAAGTTTATCCTAAAGAACAAGTCCATGGTTTATCCAAGGCGGGTAGGCCCTTATTGGTGCGTTATGATCTGAAGAAAATTGCGCAAGCCGTGAGTAAGGAAAGTATCGCAGCTCGGCCCTCAGATTTTTGGCGCTATCGTGAGTTTCTTCCTGTCAAGCATGCAGCAAATATTGTGAGCTTGGGTGAAGTTATCACACCTGTTCTTACGATGCCCAAGATTCAAGCGGGCAAAGGTACTCTTTATGTGAAGGATGAAGCTAGGCTTCCTACCGGGTCGTTCAAGGCTCGTGGATTATGCATGGCGATTTCCATGGCGAAGGAATTAGGCATAAAAAAAATTGCGATGCCCACGAATGGAAATGCAGGCGCAGCTTGTTCTGCATATGCATCGAAAGCAGGAATTGAAAGTTATATTTTCTGCCCAGAGGATACGCCAACGATTAATGTGCGGGAAATCGATCAGCAAGGTGGGAAGGTTTGGTTGGTGAATGGGTTGATCAATGATTGCGGTAAAATTGTTGGTGAAGGGAAGCAGCCCAAGGGTTGGTTTGATATGTCTACTTTGAAAGAGCCCTATCGTATTGAGGGAAAGAAGACGATGGGGTTGGAGCTTGCGGAACAGTTTCAATGGCAGATGCCTGATGTGATTTTATATCCGACGGGGGGTGGCACCGGCCTTATCGGAATGTGGAAGGCATTTAAAGAACTTCAAGAGATAGGGTGGATTCAGGGGAAGTTGCCTCGCATGGTGGTGGTTCAGTCGAGTGGTTGTGCGCCTATTGTTAAGGCATGGGAAGAGGGAAAAGAGCATGCAGAAGTTTGGCAGGGGGCCAAAACGATTGCGTGGGGAATTCGCGTTCCGGTTGCTGTGGGCGATTTTCTGATGATTCGTGCGGTGAATGAAAGCAAGGGTTTTGCAACGATGGTGGATGATGATGCGATACTTCGGGCGCGAAAAGAGTGTGCAGAGAGGGAGGGCTTTTTGATGTGCCCCGAAGGCGCTGCAACTTTTGCTGCGTATCAGAAGGAATTGAAATCTGGAAGAATCAAGGATGATGAATCGGTAGTAATGTTTAATTGTGCGGCGGGTACGAAGTATGAACTTCCTGAAGTAACCAATCAATTGGATCGAACCAAACCTATTCGTTATGAAGAATTGTAATGTTTTCTTTTACAAGGGTTAATAATTTGAGATGCGGAAAAGTAAGGTGAAGAAGATAGGTTTGCTACAACAATAAAAAACGCCCAAATTCCTCTTATCTATCTTCCCTAATCTTGCAACTCATGCAAGAAGCCAAGGGATGGATAACTCGCCTTTTCATGGGGTGAGTTCTTTTGGTAAAAAATACAAACGATTACAAAACTGCTTGGTGTGCCCTGTTCGACAAGGAGGTCGAGTTTGGCAATTCGCTGGCGCATACGCCATAAATTGATATTTGCATTCTGCCTAACTGCAGGGATTATAATCCTTTTGCTGGGTGGTACGTTGCAGGGTTTGTGGTCGTATTATCTGACGATGAACAGTATTCGTGGGAATGTTGCAGAGTTAAAAACAGCGGAAGAATTAAAAACAGCGTTGGCAAAAATGACGGTGCCTGGGGATCTTGGAAAGTTGTTGGATGAGCCTGAAAAATTGCATCGGGATATATCGCTGGCCCTAAAAAAAATACTTGAATACGAAGTTTTTCTACGCGATTCGCAATCTTTCTTAGTATTGAAAAATGAAGATGCTCATGAAAAGGAAGTGCTTGCGGGGCTTAGATCAGATTTAAATGCTTTTCAAACCCTTGCTGAAAAATTTCATGAGCCTCGTGTTACAGGGCCAGGCGATAAACTTTCCCAGCATCCCATCCTTGAGCCTTTACGAATTCTTATCGCCAAGATTGAAAAAGAAAGCACATTGCTTAGGGATAAAATTCATGATGACCTTGACCATAGTATTAATGATTCCCGCAGGCATTATCAGATAAGCTTGTGGATTATTGTTCCGTCAAGTGGCATAGGCCTTCTACTGATGGCGGGGTTATTGCACTCCTTTTATGGTTGGATATTTTACCCCATCCGTGATCTTGAAGCTGGGGTTAGTTTGCTTTCTCGTGGGGATTTCAACCATCGAATCGAAGTTAAAAGTGGCGATGAAATGGAATCACTTGGTCAAGCGTTTAATGAAATGACACGCAGGCTTCGTGAATTATATACCGATCTTGCTAGGCAGGTAAATGAGCGAAGCAGGCAGTTGGTGCGTTCTGAAAAGTTGGCAAGTGTTGGCTTTTTAGCTGCGGGTGTTGCTCATGAAATCAATAATCCAATTGCTGGAATTGCATTTTGTGCAGAGGCTTTAGAGTCGCGTTTAAAAGAACTGACGCTTTTGGCGAACAAGTCTTCAGGTCAGCAAAATCATCCCTGCATTGTTGACTTCGCAAGGTATTTAAAACTGATTCAGGAAGAGGCTTTCCGCTGCAAGAATATTACAGAAAAGCTGCTTGATTTCAGCAGAACCACCGAGCATAAGCGTGAAGCTGTCAGCCTGCCCATACTTGTGCAGTCGGTTTTGGATGTTACTGCGCATTTGCAAAACTCTAAAGGTAAAAAGATTGAAATAAAGGAAGAACAACCTACCAAGGCTTGGATCAACGCAGAAGAAATTAAGTCGGTAATCTTAAACTTGATCGTGAATGGTCTCGACAGCATGGATGATGGTGGAATTCTTACGATTGTTATCAGAGAGAAGGATGGCCAGGCTGAGCTTGCGATCAAGGATACGGGGATTGGCATGAATCAGGAAGTGCTCGAGAATATTTTCGAGCCATTCTTTACCCAGAACCGCACGGGCAAGGGCACGGGACTTGGGCTTACCATCAGTCATAAGATTATTCAGCAGCATGGTGGCGAAATTGAAGCTTCGAGCGATGGGTTGGGGCGTGGAAGTGTTTTCACAATTAGGCTACCGCTTCATCCTATGTCTTCCTCGAAAACTAATGAATCAATGCGTAGGGATGGTATTTCAGCAGGCCAACCTTTATTGGTTAGCGCCTGATAGTTTTACCTTTTATAAGGTGTGATGAATTATGAGTATGAACGATTCTTACAATCAACAGGTGGCTGCAAGCCCAAAACCAACTTCAAATAGTTTAAGGGTTCTTTTTGTCGATGATGAAAAGTCTCTTCAGGAATTCATGCGAACCGAGTTGCCTAGGATGGGGCATGAAGTGACGGTATGCCCTGATGGCAAGACTGCGTTAAAGGTATTAGAGAAGGCGAGTTTTGATGCTGCATTGTTGGATTTGCGCATGCCCGGTTTATCTGGGATTGATGTGCTCGAGTATTTGAAAAAAGTTGCGCCAGATACCGAAGCTGTTGTGATGACAGGCCATGCTAGCATGGAAACTGCGATTGAAGCGATACGATTGGGTGCATTCGATTACATCACCAAGCCTTGCAGGTTGGTAGAAATTGAAAAGGTATTACTGAAAATTATTGAGAAGAGGGATTTGAAGAATAAGAATCTGGCTTTGCAAAACAGGGTGCAGGCTGCAGAGGGCAGTTCGGTACTTATCGGAAAATCGCCTGGGATGAGTGCAGTGCAGAAATTGATATCGACGGTGGCGCCTTCGGATTCCACGGCTTTAATTCTCGGCGAAACAGGTACTGGGAAGGAGTTGGTTGCACGAACTCTTTGGAAGCAAAGTTCCCGCGCGGACAAGGCTTTTGTGCCTGTGAATTGCGGTGCATTATCTGAGAATCTTGTTGAGAGTGAATTGTTTGGGCATCGCAAGGGTTCATTTACCGGCTCGGATCGTGATCATAAAGGTTTGTTTGAAGTAGCCAACGGCGGTACGCTTTTCCTTGACGAAGTGGGCGAGTTAAACAAGAACATCCAAGTAAAGTTATTGCGGTTTTTAGAATCTGGAGAAATCCGAAGAGTTGGTGAGTCTGAACCTTTCCGCACAGATGTTAGGGTATTGTGTGCCACCAATCGTGATCTTAGGCAATTGATCAAGACAGATGATTTTCGTGAAGATCTTTACTTTAGGATCAATACTTTTGAAATTCGTCTTCCCGCAATGCGAGACCGCAGGCCTGATATTCCAGAACTTGCGAAGCACTTGCTTGCTAGGGCGATTCGCAAACCTTTGGATCAGTGTCAGAATTTGATTACGGCTGAAGCAATCGATGTGCTTTTGGAACATACCTGGCCCGGGAATGTTCGCGAACTTGCGAATGTGATGGAATACGCAAGCATTATTGCTGGGGGCGAAACCATATTGCCCGAGCATTTGCCTAATCATTTGCGCGATGCTTCGAGGGGTGTTCCTGTGCTTTCAATCGCACAAAACACCCACCCTGTTTCACGTACTTTGGAACAAATTGAAATGGAACACTTGCTTAGAGTGTTGGAAAAACATCAGGGCAATAAAGGTGCCGCAGCAGCAGAATTAGATATTAGCCTTAAGACTCTTTACAACAAATTGAACAAGTTTCAGGAAGTGGAACAGCGCAGGATGGTTGGTTAATAAGACTTTTTTAGTCAGGGCTTTAGGGAAGGGTTGAAGCATGGAATATTTTATTTACGCATGCCTTGTTTTATTTGTGATCATCAATGTGCTTGCTTGGAAGCAATCAGGCGGCATGGTTAAGATTGCATCTTTTGGGAAGCGTACCTCCAAACCCGAAAACCTTTCCAAGTTCCAGAAGTTTTTGGTTTTGCTCAAGGGTGTAAACTTACCTTGCAAGCCAAACGAGGGTGATCCTCTTGCTCATGGCATGCAGTATGAAAAACATCATTATCAAGGATCGCAGGGCCAGTTGGAATCGTGGTATATTCCACGCGCAGGCTCCAGCAAGGTAGTGCTTCTTTTTCATGGGTATGTGCGTAATAAAGCCACCTTGTTAAATGAAGCACGCATTTTTCATAAACTTGGTTATTCCTGTTTGATGGTCGATTTCCCTGGTTCAGGGGATTCGAAAGGAAGCCATACTTCAATTGGTTATAACGAATCGAATGATGTGTTAAGTAGTTTGAATTATGCAAGAGAGGTTTGGCCACAGAAGCGTCAAATTTTGTTTGGTTTTTCGATGGGTGCTGCAGCAATCTTGCGTGCTGCAAAATTGTATCACTTAGAAGTGGATAAAATCATTTTAGAGTCGCCCTTCACCACTTTAGTTGAAACTGTGGGAGCCCGCTTTAAAGCCATGGGCATCCCCCCTTATCCGCTTGCTCATCTTCTAGTTTTCTGGGGAAGCGTTCGCCTAGGCTATAATGGATTTACTTTTAATCCTATAAAATATGCGAAGGATCTTAAAAGCCCTGTACTTCAAATGCATGGCACGCTTGATCGAAGGGTGCCTTTGGTTCGAGCCCTTGAATTGCACCAAAACATTCGGGTTGAAAAGACCTTTGTAGAATTTGAAGGGTGTGGCCATGAATCGCTGGCAACCAAAGAACCAGAAAAATGGCGCACCACTGTAGATAATTTCTTGAGTGATGCGGAACAAGCACCATTGCGCAAGGTTGCATAGCACTTGCTTTCTTTTTAATCATCTTAGCGTAACCACCAACCTGGATAATAATAAGGTTGGTAAGGTAGCATAGGCCCATAAATACTTACTGGTGGATTGTACCAAGCTAATTGCGGCTGCAATATATAGACTGGTTGCACGACTACAGGCCGAACAATAACTGGCACAGGAGCAATGTAATTGTAGGGGTAACGGTAGGCAAACTGATTTGAGTAATAATTATTGATAGGGAAGCCGTTATTGATGTTTAGATAATAGCTTGACCTGAAGTTGTAGGATGTCAGGCTGAAGGATGTTCCAAATTGGGAATAGGATGAGCCATAATAGGAACCATAAGGCCCGAAAAACTGTGCTTGTGAAACATTAGTAAACAGCAGCGCTGTTAAAATTCCCAACGGGTAAAGTAGTTTTCGCATAGTTGTCTCCTCGAAAATTCATTTCTCTGTTATGAAGGAAACGATTGAAGGGATTATTCCTTGCGCAATAATCTTGGTTATTTTTGTAAATTGGAAAAGTATTAGGTTTGAGGGTGTTTAAGAACCTTTGCTAGGTATCCTAATAAGCTTTTCGAACCATGCTTGTACTTTTTTTCGTTCATCCAAATCCTTGAGCACCCATTTATCTGAATGATTAGGAAACGGAAGATCCATGAAGGTGAAGTCGCCTAGCACTTTGCTGCTTGTCAAAAACTCTTTCGCTTTTTCTGCAGAGACTTCATGGCTGATGAATGCTGCCCTGCCCTGCAGCCTTTGCCAACGTGCTCGCGCAGATTCTTTGTCGCTATCTTTATAAGGCCATTTGGTGACCCCATCGATATGCGAATGGCAGATCAGTCCCTTCCACAACTTTGCGATTTCGTTATTTCTTAATCCGATGTAACTGCAGGCAATGCTCCCTCGGGAAAATCCCGCAAGAATAATGTTTTCTGCATCTCCTTGGTATTGCTCGCAGATGTTTTTGACACTTCTTAATGTGTATTCAACCGTGGCATCGGCATCGCCCCACCAGTTGGTTGCGTTTTGTTTGTTTTTAGAATCAACAAAGGGCAGGCAGGCCCAGATCGCATTTCGCCCTTTGGTTATGCCATAGCCTAAAGAACAACCCTCTACGGTTCCCAATGAGACATCACCTAAATTATTCTTGTAGCCACCATTGCCTGCGAACTCGATGATTACAGGCCATTTGCTTTTTGCATTCCAGTTTTCAGGTAGATAAAGAGCGTGGTGGATGGCAGTGTTGTTTTCTTCAGGCCATTGATGCTTGATTCTTTTGCCCGCAGCGGGTTTTCCTTCAATCATTTTTGGAACCACAATATCTGAGGGGATATCGTTTAAGTTATTTTTCTTTTCCGCTTGGAAAACAACTAGGCCCAGACATGAGAGTAGAATCGTGAATGCTGAGGATAAAATCATCATTATTTACCTTTGGTTTTGATTGCTTCGCGCAGTTTCATTTCCGATTCTGGGCCCCAATAACCGCAATCTAATTCCAAGAACAAGGATGTGTAGGGGATTGCAAGTGGCGTTTTGATGATCAACACCTTAAAAGTTTTTCCAGCTTTATCAAGCTTTCCAATGATATCTTCGTGAGGTAACGATTCCACTTTACGACCTTTAAGCAAGGTCTTTAATTCTTGGCGGAAGGCATCGATCCCTTTGGCATCGGTTTCTGGTACAAACGGGAGTTCACTATCTAAGTGGATTACTGGTCGGATGTGGTATGATTTTTCCAGCATCTCAAATACTGTTTTGACAACTTCCAGATGGTTTGATCGGGTTGAAATGGTTTCTATCCCTGCGCCACTTTGTAAAGGGTAGGCGGAATCTGCGATTACGATCCAGTTGCGGTGCCCCATTCTGGGTAGTTCCGCTTTCAAGACTTGTTTCCAATCCTTCTCATCTGCGAATGAAAATGCGCTTAGGGATAAAACTAAAAACAGACTTGCACTACGCATTGGAATACTCCTGCTGGGAACGAAATTAGCAAATTACAATGAAGGGATCATCTCAATTTTGCAGCTTTGGTTCTATAATAAAGGCAAAATTATTCTATCATTGGTGAGGTTACATATTTAGAATGAGTATTGAAAAGAGATTGGTTTTTAGCAATAAAGGGGCTATGAAATGCGAATAGCGATGTGGTCGGGCCCCAGAAATCTTTCGACAGCCATGATGCGCTCTTTTGGTAGCAGGCATGATTCTTTTGTTACCGATGAACCTTTTTATTCCCATTATTTAAAAACTTCGCAGCTTCCGCATCCGGGTGCTGCAGAGGTAATCAACACCCATGAATCAGATTGGCGCAAAGTAGTTGAATGGCTTACCGGGCCTATTCCTGAAGGTAAGACTATCTGGTATCAGAAGCATATGGCGCATCATCTTCTGCCCGGCATGGATTGCGATTGGATGGCTGGTCTTACCCATGCGTTTCTTATTCGCGATCCGTATGATGTGGTTGCTTCGCTTACCGAATTCATAGCTTACCCTACGCTTCGCGATACTGGTTTCCCCCAGCAGGAAGCTTTGATTGAATCGGTGAAAAAAGCGACTGGGAAAATCCCGCCCATCATTGACTCCAAAGATTTGCAGTCGAATCCTAAAGCGATTTTAACCAAACTCTGCGACATGCTTGGTATTCCCTTCCAAGAAGCGATGCTTGCTTGGAAGTCTGGCATTCATCCCACGGATGGCTGTTGGGCCAAGCACTGGTACGCCAAGGTTGCCTTGACCACTGGTTTTAATTCTCCCAAGGAAAAGCGAAGACTTCAGCCGATGGAGTTGGAACCCATCTTGGTAGGTTGCAAGGAAATTTATCAGCGCCTTTACGAACTTCGTATCACTGCTTGAAAGATAACTAATGCTGCAAAAATTCAACGATCTAAATAAAGATCTTATCGTAAACATCAATGGTAAGTTGGTGCATCGTGATCAAGCAGGGGTTAGCCCTTTTGATTCCGTGGTGCAGGGTGGTGATGCTGTTTGGGAGGGCCTTCGACTTTACAAAGGCCGTATTTTCAGGCTTTATATGCATCTTGATCGATTGGCAGACAGCGCCCGGGCACTTGCATTTGCTGAAATTCCCTCTCATGAACATATCGTTTCTGAAATTCGCAAAACGCTTGAAGCTAATCAGATGACTGATTTAGTACACCTTCGCCTTACTCTTACCCGTGGTGTTAAGTACACCAGTGGCATGGATCCTAGACTCAACACCAAAGGGCCTACGCTCATCATTTTGGCAGAACACAAGGCCCCGGTTTACGATAAAACTGGAATCAAATTAATCACTAGTACTTTTCGCAGGCCTACGGGGGAAGTTCTTGATCCCCGCATTCATCACAATAATTTGCTCAATTCTATACTTGCAAAAATCCAGGCTAACGCAGCGGGGGCAGATGATGCGTTGATGCTTGATTCGCGTGGCTTTATTGCAGAGACAAACGCCACCCATGTTTTCTTTGTACGGGGCAACGAAATTATGACGCCCTTCACCCATGCCTGCCCGGAAGGAATTACTCGGGGCGCAGTGTTAGACCTTTGCGCGCAACATCGTATCCCCTACGAAATCCGTGATATCAGCATTGCGGAAGCTTATAGGGCAGATGAAATGTTTTGCACGGGGACTATGGGAGAAATAGCGCCTGTGTTAGAGCTTGATGGCAGAAAAATAGGCACAGGGAACTCTGGGCCTGTTACTCTTGATCTTTGTGATTTGTTTAAACGCATGGTGGAGCGCGAAGGCGATAAGGTTCTTTAGTTTCAAATCTAGAGTTTTGAATTGTTAATGATGTGTTAATTAAAAAAGCCCTAAGGATTGTTATCCCTAGGGCTTCTTTTAATTGTGGATCAAGAATGCTTAGGCGCTTTTCTTATCTTGATTGCTGTTGTTGGAATCGAAGAGTTTGGTTTCGCCTTTGATCATCTTATCGGTGATGACGAACTTACCTTTGGTTTCGAGTTCTGGGAGTTCGAACTGCATATCGAGCATGATTTCTTCGATGATGCTTCGTAAACCGCGGGCGCCTGTATCGCGATCTTTGGCTTTTTGAGCAATCGCTTTCAATGCGGAAGAATCAAACTCGAGTTCTGCGCCTTCCATTTCGAAAAGCTTTTGGTACTGGCGTACCAAGGCGTTCCGAGGTTCGGTAAGAATGCGAACCAGAGCTTCTTCATCGAGTGGATCGAGAGGAGCAAGAACTGGAAGCCTACCGATGAATTCTGGAATCATACCGAATTCAAAAAGATCATCGCTGGTGACCTGATTGAGCAGGCTACCAAGATTGCGTTCTTTATCTTCGGGATTGCTACCAAAGCCAATTGTCTTTTTACCAAGTCTGCGGGAGATGGTATCGCCCAACCCGACGAATGTACCACCGCAGATGAAAAGAATGTTGGTCGTATCGATCTGGATGTACTGTTGTTCTGGGTGTTTTCTGCCACCTTGTGGTGGAACATTAGCAACAGTGCCTTCAAGCATTTTAAGAAGTGCTTGCTGAACGCCTTCGCCAGAGACATCGCGTGTGATGGAAACATTCTGGGATGTTTTTGCGATTTTGTCGACTTCATCGATATAGATGATGCCTCTTTGAGCAGCTTCGATATCGAAATCAGCAGCATGAAGAAGCTTCAATAGAAGGTTTTCGACATCTTCGCCTACATAGCCAGCTTCGGTGAGGGTGGTCGCATCGCCGATGGCAAATGGAACATCAAGAACCTTTGCAAGGGTTTTGGCGAGCAGGGTCTTACCACTACCTGTAGGTCCGATCAAAAGGATGTTGCTCTTTTCGAGATCAACATCGCTAGGGCCGGCTTGGCCAGTCATACTAAGGCGTTTGTAATGGTTATGAACAGCGACGGAAAGAACCTTCTTGGCGCGAGTTTGGCCGATAACATACTGGTCAAGTTTTTCCTTGAGAGTACGAGGAGAAGGAATATGAGCGAAGGGTTGCTTGCCCGAGCCCCTGCGTTTCTTTTCCTGAACGATGATGGATTGGCATAGCTCGATGCATTCGCCACAAATGAATACATCTGCGGGCCCTTCGACCAAAGGTCCGACATCGCGGAAGCTTTTTCTGCAAAAAGAGCAGAAAGCGTTGCGATTGCGTCCAGTATTGGAGGTGGGCTTTTTACCGCCCGTGCCCGAATCTTTCGTCGCCATGAAATCTCCTATCAGGGAATAATCTCAACAAAATAAAGTTATGAAAGAAGTCTACCTAAAGCACCAAAGTTTCCGGAAGCCCAAAAAGCCCCAAGAGGTATTAGGGATTCTACAACCGGAAGGCAATTTTCCGCAAGGACAACTGAAGTAAGAAGGTTAAGATTTCGCAATATCGTCATTATTTGGGGGAAAAGCCTTAGGATTATCGCCTTCAGTAGGTTCTTTTGAGGGAGAATCTGGCATAGAAGGAGTTAAACCAGCGGGGGTCTCCGAGGGTGCAGGCTCTTTATTAGAGATCTTGCGACCCAGTTTCCGCTTAACGATTTCGAATTCTTGGGGGGTTAGTTCTCCCGCCTCAAGCATAGTGCGAAACTCACTTAACTGATCTTCGGGGGAACAAATACCCCGTTTTCGATCGTCTTTAAAGGCCCGTCCAACCCATGCAACAACCATTGCGCCCAAAAGTAAAACTCCTGCAAGAAGCATCCCGGTCAAAGCCAGGCTGAATCTGCCATCTTGCCAAAAGGGCACTTGTGGTGCAGCCAAGAAAACTAGAAAACGCATAAGCGTCTCCGGAGCAAGCGGGGAAAAAGTAGCTTGGGGTTTGCAGTACCTTAAACCAAGTGAACTTTTCCATCCTTGCGCCCAATTATAGCCTCAAGAATTTAAGTGTGAAAAAAAATTGAAGTTTTAGTAATGAAAACTTTATCCTTCCAAGGCGGTATAGCTGGTAGATTCCGAAGCGTGTTCATTCCTGATCGGGTTTTGTTTGCCAAACCGCTCTCAACACTGTAAATCTAAAGAGTAATACAGACCTAGTTACAATCAAGGAGTGAATAATGAGTGTTACAAAAGCAGAAGCGGGAAAAACAAAAATCGGCTGGATAGGCACAGGTGTGATGGGCCGTTCCATGTGTGGCCATCTTATTAAAGCAGGCTACCATGCCACGATCTACACCCGCAGCAAAGATAAAGCA
>DBCB01000002.1 GCA_002303765.1 Planctomycetaceae bacterium UBA969 | reverse complement strand
TACCTAACACGAATTCTGTGCCGACTCCGATGCCGAATTCCCCTGCACCAACTCCTTTGCCTGCTCCTACACCTGCGCCTACTCCTTTGCCTGCTCCTGCGCCACTCCCGCCGCCGAACAAGGAAGGCACCTTGATTCCGCCACCACCTGCGCCGACTCCTTCTCCTCAGGAAAAAACTACCAATCCCAACAACGGGCCTAATCTTTTGATCCCGCCTGCTAACAACTCCCCTTTGCCTGAAGGCATGGTAAACGCAGGTCCTTGGCGTGGCATTAACACCAATCCAATTCAATCTGCTGCACAAATACTTATGCCAATTAAATTAAAGTAAGATGCTACACTACTAAAACTTAACAAAGTTAGGTGTTTTATTGGTTTCGATTAAGTTTTTTTACTGACCCAGAACACCTGAACCATCTTTGACTGCAGCAATTTGGCTACAAACGGCACACCTTTTTATCAACTAACAAAATCAAAGCGGGGGTATGGCTTAAGAACACACTAGGCCAGATGGGTTAATATATCCGGCAAAAAAACGCACTACCCTTCCTTTATTTCCATAATCGGACAACGCCATAAGAATCAAACTTGTCATCGGAACTGACAATAGCTATTTTTTCAATAATCGATTGAGAAATCAACAATCGATCAAAAGGGTCTCGGTGATGCCTTGGCAATTTCTCGACATGCAATGCATGAACCAATTCAATATGCAAAAGGTCAAACTTGTTAACCAAAAGTTCCCTTGGGAGAAAGGTTGGATACTGGTTCCCCCAAATCAAGCTTCTTTAGTCCAACTTTAATTGCAATTTCCCAACAAGTAGCCATGCTTACAAATTTGCGATTCAATGAGTCTTCGATTAAGGCTTTAGCATTAGGCACCAAATGTGGGTCTTCATTCAAAAACCAAAGAAGTGAATGGGTATCAAGGAGAAGGTTCACTCCATGTACTCCGAAAAGTCCTCAAGCGGAGCGTCAAAATCAGAAGCCATGCGGATTTTGCCTTTAGCGCTACCCGCCTTGCATGGCCAATGTTGCTGCGCTTCTGTGCGGGCCAACTTCGCAATCGGCTTTTCATTTTCAGTGATCACAACTTCGTCCCCCGGGGCAAGCCGATGAATGATATCCATTAATTGCGCCTGTGCTTCTTGAATTGTTATAGTTGTCATATTAAAAGTCCCTTTCCATACCTATTGTACTGCTACTTAGTCTAATTCATCCCTGATTATTTAACCTTCTAATTATTAGGCATTATTAAACTGCCAACAATTTAAGTTTATCTTGCAAGAATTGCGGCAGCCAATTGACCTATCACGGTAAAAAACATCACGAAAAAACCAAGAAACATCAGTAATAGACCACCCCAATGATGAGGAGTGTAGGTGTTTATCAAGTCTTGCGAAATCAAAGAGATCAATTGCTTCGATAACAAGCTTTCAGGTTTATTAAAAAAGATGGTGCCATGCCTTAAGAAAGAGAAAACTTCAACTTCCATTCTTTCTTCCGCACCTTCTTCCGCATTATGAAGAATGTATAAATCTCCAAATTTACGATATTGAAAACCAGATTGCGCCAAAGCATCTGCAACTGCAGATTCAAATGCGGCGGATTCAACATTATAAAAACAGGTCCAACAACGCCTGCGATAAATGAAAATCGCAGAAAGAGTAATTACCATCACAAAATAAATCAGCCAGATGGCTATCCAAAACCATCTCGAACCTTCAAGTGATGCAAAAGGAATGGGTCCCTCACCCGTCAACCAATACCTGCGCCAAGTTTCATAAATTGAAGTGATAATTGCAGGTAATCCTGCCAACACAAAGCCCGAACCAGCAAACATCAGGGAAACAAAATCCCAAGATCCACCTATGATCGAAGGTTTACTTTGACGGCTGATACCACCCACCCAAATCATGTAGATCGCAACAGGCAAGAAAAGAATTAATAGTATCACCAGCTACCTCTTCAAATTATTCGCACAAGAAAACCGCAAGATCTGCCCCTACCTATGGCATCAAACCATTTTATCGATTCTAATAGGAATTAGGCTATCGATTATTATTTCCGTACGCAACTTATTATCAGGGGCTATTTTTCATGACCATGCGATATCGACCTTTAGGCAAAACCGGGCTCCAAGTTTCAATTATCGGTTTTGGGGCCGCCCCCCTAGGTGGCATCTATGGCCCTTTCACGGAAACTGAATGCACCCAAACCGTACATCAAGCAATTGATGAGGGAATCAATCTCTTCGATACCAGCCCGTATTATGGCATCAAACTAGGGGAAGAAGTTTTGGGACGGACCTTGAAAGGCGTTCGAGAAAAAGTAATTCTCGCAACCAAGTGTGGCAGAATCACACAAACTGATTTCAATTTCAAAGCTGACTTTATTGTCAAAAGTATGGAGGAATCTCTACAAAGGCTTCAAACCGATCATGTGGACATATTCCAGGCACATGATATCGAATTCGAAGCAGACCTCGATATGGTCTTCAGCGAAACCTACGAAGCCCTACAAAAGCTTAAGAAACAAGGAAAATGCAGGTTCATTGGCATGACAGGATACCCACTGGGATGCCTGAAAAAAGCGCTCGAAGCTTGCGCCTTGGATGTCTGCATTAGCTACTGCCATTGCACCTTACTAGATCAATCCATGCTAACCGAGTTGGTACCAATTGCAGAACGCAGAGGAACCGGCATAATAAACGCCAGCCCGTTGGCTATGGGGGCATTAACTTTAAACCCGCCCGCATGGCATCCAGCCCCTGAAGAAGTAAAGCAAGCCGCAATGAAAGCTGCGCAGTATTGCAAATCACAGGGCAGCGATCTTTCATTATTGGCAATGCAATGGATGCTGCAGCAGGAAAAAGTTGCAACGACCTTGGTTGGGATGTCAAAGCTAAGTGAGCTTAAAATAAATCTTAAAGCTCTGGAAAGCGGGCCAGATCCGGTATTATTAACTGAAGTTAAAAAGATACTTTCTTCGGTGCAGGGCCGTTGTTGGCCAAGTGGACTTTGGGCTGCAGAAGCTTAATAACTTAAATAAAAGAGTGACTTAATGACTAACAAAAACTTGCTGAGCCTTGCCTTAGGTCTAATAGTTGTGAGCCAACTACCCGCACAGGGTTTATCTCCCAAACAGGCAATGGAAAAAATGCAAGTGCCTCCAGGGATGGAGGTACGATTAGTTGCAAGCGAACCCCAAGTGCGCCAGCCACTCAGTATGTTTTTCGATCCTAAAGGCCGCTTGTGGGTATTACAGTATCTTCAATATCCTAATCCTGCGGGCCTTAAGGCTGTAAAGCAAGATCAATTTCTGCGCACCATCTGGGATCGTGTGCCCGAGGCACCCCCCAAAGGCCCCAAAGGCGCTGACAAAATAACCATCCTTTATGATCGAGATGAGAACGGCTTGTTTCGAAAATCAAAAGATTTTGTCACAGGACTGAACCTCGCATCTGGCATGATTTACGGCCATGATGGGCTTTTTGTGGTGCAACCCCCCTACCTACTTTTTTACCCAGATAAAAACCATGATGACATTCCCGATGGTGATCCCCAAGTCCTTCTGGCAGGCTTTGGTATGGAAGATTCACACGCCTATGCAAACTCGCTTCAATGGGGCCCAGATGGCTGGCTTTATGGCGCCCAGGGCAGCACTGTAACAGCTAAAATCAGAGGTCATGAATTTCAGCAGGGCATCTGGCGCTATCACCCCATCACCAAAGAATTCGAACTCTTCTCGGAGGGCGGGGGCAATACTTGGGGCCTCGATTTCGACAAAAACGGTCAGATCATCGCTGGTACCAACTACGGCAATGTCGCAATGCTTCATCAAGTTCAGGGCGCTTATTATGTCAAAGGTTTTTCCAAGCATGGCCCGCTTCACAATCCTCACACCTATGGTTACTTCGAACATATGCCTTTCAAAAACTTTAAAGGTGGGCATGTCACTAATGGCGGTATCGTTTACCAGGCAGACCTTTATCCGCCTGAATATCGCAATCGATATATTGCGGGAAACCTTCTTTCTAACACACTTTACTACCACGAAATTGAAACCCGCGGATCAACCTTTGCAGGGCAATTTGGGGGAGACTTCCTCATCGCAAACGACCCTTGGTTCAGGCCCGTCGATTGCTTTCAAGGCCCTGAAGGCGCAGTTTATGTTGCAGACTGGCACGACAAACGCGCTGCCCATCTAGACCCCGTTGATAACTGGGATCGTACGAATGGCAGAATCTATAAGATCGTACCCAAGGGTTTCAAAGAAATTCCAGAGTTCGATCTTACTCAACAATCCAACTCCGAACTTATCTCACTTCTTGCCCATAAAAATGCTTGGTACAGCAGAGAAGCACGAAGGCTTCTTGCAGAAAGAAAAGACTCTAAAAGTTCAGAACCTTTAAAGAAAATCGCTCAATCTAATCAGGGAACATTAGCGCTCGAAGCCCTTTGGGCCCTCGCTGGGGCACAAAATGCAGACCCAGCCTTCTTGCAAGAATTACTTGATCACCCCACGCCCGCAGTACGCGAATGGGCAGTAAGATTGCTCGCTGATAAGCGCACGCTTTCACCCGTTGCTGTTGCTAGGTTGGTGGAAATGGCACGAACAGAAACCAGCCCAACCGTTGCCTCCCAACTCGCCTGCTCTGCGCGAAGGTTGCAATACGATTCTGCCCTTCAAATCGCCAAAGCGCTTTACCCGCAAGATCAGTATATTCAAGATCTTTATATACCAATGCTGCTCTGGTGGGTCGTCGAAGATCAATCCATCCGTGGTCGAACAATCATCCTCGATTGGTTTAAGGATCCAGCCTTTTGGCAGAAAGTAATGGTCAGGCAAAACCTTTTGGAACGCATCGCTAGGCGCTGGGTCAACGAAGGAACCGAGCCCGATTGGAGCGCCTGCGCACAATTACTAACCTTGGCGCCAAGTGAGGAAGATCAAAAGAAAGTACTTGCGGGAATCGAAAAAGCCTTGGAAGGACGGAAGTTGGCACTGGTGCCCACGCCTTTGGAAAACCCTCTTGCGCTACTACGAGAAAAAAATCCGAAAAGTAAGGAACTCCTACGCCTGGCTTTTCGACTAGGCGACCCTAAAGCACTCAACGAAATATCCAACAATGCTGCAAGCACCACACTACCTCCTTCTGATCGAATCTTTGCCATCGAACTTCTAGGGCAACTTTCTGATGCAAACCAACTGCCCACCTTCCTCAAAGCACTCGAGCCTAATACTCCCGACAATGTTCGCTTAGCTGCAATCAACGCAATGCAATCAAGTGCTGACGACACAGTTGCCCTAAAGCTTTTGGATCTATACCCCACTCTTCCTGGTAGCTTAAAATCAAAATCTTTGGCTCTGCTATCTCAAAGGCCATCCTTTTCGCTTCTCTTAATGCAGCGTGTTGATATGGGAAAGATCATGAAAACCGATATTAGCATCGATCTTGCGCGCGCCATGGCTTCGCACAAAGAAGAAAAGCTGATTGGGCTTCTTACGAAGCATTATGGAAAGGTATCGCCCCCGAGCCCAGGCGAAAAAATAGCCCGTATCAGTTATGTAAACCTTATTATCAATCGTACGAAACCAGACATCGAAAAGGGTAAGTTGCATTTCCAAAAGCAATGCGCCAACTGCCATATGCTTTTTGGTCAGGGTAATAAAGTAGGGCCAGATTTAACTACTGCAGACCGCCAATCGCTGATTCCTCTCATAACCCATGTTGTCGACCCGAGTGCTCATATTAGGCCAGAATTTGTTGCGCAAGTAATCGAGACCAAAGATGGCAGAACACTCACCGGGCTTCTTGCAGAGGAAAACTCTAGTTCACTTACATTGCTCGATGCCAAGAATCAACGCTTGGTTCTGGCCAAGGATAAGATTGAAACTATGACAAGTTCACCTAAATCGATTATGCCTGAAAACATCTTAGATACCCTTTCGGATCAGGATATAGTAGATTTATTTGCCTATATACGCGAAAAATCTCCGCCTAAGCCTTGAAATCCACCTCTAGGTTCGATTATGGATATATTAGGCTCTAACTTTTCTTGCTGAGATTCAAAATGAACTGGCACACTGACTCGCAATTGGAATCACTACGACACCAACTAGTGAACCACAGGCTTTATCAACTGCTTGATTCCCCCAAAGCTATTTGTATTTTCATGCAGCACCATGTTTGGTGTGTTTGGGATTTTCAGTCCCTTTTAAAAGCGTTGCAAATCAAACTCACTTGCATGGAAATACCTTGGGTGCCTTCGCCAGACCCATTAATACGCAGGCTTATCAATGAAATTGTTCTGGGCGAGGAAAGCGATGAAGATGGAATAGGTGGCTATCTAAGTCATTTCGAGCTTTATCTTAAAGCCATGCAAGAGATGCACGCAGATACCAAAGCTATCAACGAATTTATTGGTTTGCTACGCTCAGGCACCCCTTTTGAAGAGTCCCTGCTAAAATCGAATGCCCCGCCTTCCATCATTCCTTTTGTAACGCAAACCATAAGCCTGGCACAGACAGGCG
>DBCB01000070.1:81201-91828 GCA_002303765.1 Planctomycetaceae bacterium UBA969 | reverse complement strand
AAGTTCTTTTGGCTCTTCGATATTAGAATCAGAAAAAGGGTCTACTGCGCCTAAGGTTGCGGAGAAATCGATTCGTGATGCAGTAGCGGGCGGTGCGATTTTTTCAGGGGTTTGCCCCACCACATAAAAAGCAGATGTCAGAATAAGCACTGCAATTACAAATAAAGATCTCAATTGCATCATGGATAATCATTTTCGTTAGATGATAGTTGTAAAACTATCTAGGTTGCAAGTTATGCTTGATTACCTTGGTACGATATCGACACCGGTAATTTTAAGTGTACTGACAGCTTTTGTTTTTAAATCCACCACTTGAATGCGGTGGGCGTTGGTATCAGCGATATAAATCCTCCCGCCCGAAATATTAATGCCTGCGGGTTCGTTGAACATCGGGCCACCCATCCAACCGGTTTTGGTGCTGGAAAGATAGTTTTTGCATTCTCGGGTTTTAGGATCAAGGGTTTTGATTTTACTGTTGTAGGTGTCTGCAATATAAATGAGGCCTTCATGCCAAGCGACACCCAAAGCATGCTGGATTCGCACTTCATCGCCAAATCCGTCGATGTCACCGAAATCAAAAAGGCCAAGGCCAACAATGGTTTTAACATTGCCTTTACTATCCAACGGAAGCGAGCGAATCGCACTGATTTCACTATCTGCAACAAAGAGGTTGGTGCCATCGGTGGTTAACCCGCTGGGTTGGGCAAAACTGGAAGAAGCAAGCGGGGCATCTTTAAGAGTTTCTCTACCATTGCCTGCATAAGGAATTAGTTTTTTGAATTTCAAATCGAGTGTCCAGATTTGATGATGCCCTGCCAAAGCGATGAAAAGAGTATCCCCTTTACGGAGTAAATCCCAAGGGCTGTTAAGGCCAACCAAAGTAGCGATACCGCCAGTATCACGGTCATGGCCTTGTTTGCCTGTTCCAGCAGCAGTGGAAACAGTTTGTTTTTTCAGATCTATTTTTCTAACTAAGTGATTCTTTCTGTCTGCGAGGTAAAGGTCGTCGCCCACCAGTGCCATTCCCTGAGGATCATCAAACATGGCTTCTGTGTAGGATCCATTTTTGAATCCAGGTTTGCCACCTTGGCCGATTGTTGCAAGTGCCTTGCCTTCAAGATCAGTGACGATGACTCTGTGATTAGTGCTGTCAGCGATGAAGATGCGTTTAGATTCTGCATCGGCCAACACTTTTCCAGGGAAGTAAAGCGGTGATGTGGCTTTTTCCACAGATTGACCAAAGTCGATTGGTTTTTCATTAAGAGTTTTATTTTCTCTGCCTGACTTTACTAGCTTTGCAATTGCTAAGTCGACCGCATCGTGCAAGCCTTCGCCTGAACCTTTTGCAACAAAGTTACCTTCGGAATCCAAGAGGACCAAGGTTGGCCAAGAGTTAACACCATAAGTTCGCCAGATTTTCATGTTGGCATCATTAACTACGGGGTGTTTGATTTCGTAGCGCGCAATTGCCTTGCGGATGCTTTCTGTTTCTTTTTCGTTTTCAAACTTTGCAGAGTGAACGCCGATTACGACAAGTTCGTTGGCGTATTTCTTTTCAAGCTTTGCGAGGTCGGGAAGGGTGTGGATGCAGTTGATGCAACAAAGGGTCCAGAAGTCCAAAAGAACGATTTTGCCTTTAAGATCTTTGATGCTGATAGGTTTTGCAGTGTTAAGCCAAGCAACACCACCTTCAAATTCAGGGGCAGCAACTTTTTCAGTTTTTGCTTTTTCTTTATCCTGAGCGGTTGCTTTTTCAGCAGGAACCTGAGCCAATGCTTGAGTATTTCCTGGAATATAAAAGTACCTTCCAAGCAGTGCCAAGCCTACCAAGGTTGCAACCGGTACCAAATAGGTAAACCATTTGGAGGAAGACTTTTTAGGTGATAGGTCAGGGCTAGATGTTTCAGCTGGAATAGGTTCAGAATTCATGATCATCCTTCATACTTTGAAAACAGGTTTAACAATTAACAGGTCTAAACAATAGTCAGTTCTTTCTAACTCTATTTTTAACAGGCGGGACTCAATACTGAAACTCTTTTTTTGTAATTCTTTTGTCATCATGCACACAAAATCTATTTTTGCCAAGAGATTATTTCCAACATTTTAAATTCTGTAAATAAATATTCGGGCTTAAAGACAAGTGGTTCAAACACCTCTGAATAAATTCCAAAACTTATTAGTTGATTTCTACTTTGGAAAGGATAAACATCTTTAAGTCTATGGTGCTTATGCATGTAGCTTACACTTGTATTTCATCTTGATGATGATTCTTGTGTTTAAGCAAGTTTTTATTAGGAAGCGAGGAACAAAACATGGCTGTTTTACCTGACTGGATGATCAAAGAAAATATTAAGATCGTGCCCTTTGAAGAATGCTCAGGCCGCAAAGGTTTGATTTCTTATGGCGTTACGAGTTATGGTTACGATGTTCGAGTTGATAGGCATTTCAAGGTTTTTACCAACGCTCGTTGTACTGTGGTTGACCCGAAGAATTTCGACCCAGCATCTTTTGTGGATATCGAAGCCGATTATTGTCTTATACCTCCCAATAGTTTTGCCCTAGCGGAAACAGTTGAATACCTTGAAATTCCAAGGGATATTATTGCTGTTTGTGTTGGGAAAAGCACGTATGCCCGCTGTGGTATCATTGTGAATGTTACACCGTTAGAGCCCGAATGGCGTGGCAGGGTTACCATCGAAATTAGCAATACTACCCCACTGCCTGCTAAGATTTATGCGAACGAAGGCATTGCTCAGATTTTGTTTTTCAAAGGTAGTGCGATGTGCAAAACAAGTTATGCTGATAAAAAAGGAAAGTACCAAGATCAGAAAGGTCTGACACTTCCCTTTGTTCTCGGGTCACAGCCCCCACAATAATTTTTTGTTTGGGTCGCAAACTCTGAAATAATAATGGCTTCGGAACAATCGGTTTTTTTATTAAATTTTATTGTGTACATTTGATGAATCGTCATTAGGATACACACCTCGGTTCTTGTTAAGTAGCAGGTTCTTCCCGTCGAACAGTCGTGTTACTATGGATGGTGGCGACCCCTGCGTAGAAATGAAAGACAGGATACTAATGCGTATAAATCGTAACTTCACCGTTGAGGGTATGGATCCCTTTGCGTCAATCAAATTTGTGCCACGAACTTCAAAGATCGTGAACCCGGATGGCAAATCCGTTTTTGAAATGAAGGATGTTATGGTTCCTGAGAAATGGTCTCAGGTTGCTACAGATATTCTAGCGCAGAAATACTTCCGCAAGAATGGACTGCCCCGGAATTCATCTAAGGTGTATGAAGAGGGTGTTCCAGAATTCTTGCAACGCAGCATACCCGCTGATGGTGATACCCGCGATCTTTGCGAAACAGATAGCAGGCAGGTATTTCGAAGATTAGCTGGTTGCTGGGCTTATTGGGGTTGGAAGGGTGGTTATTTCTCTACTCCTCAGGATGCCCAAACTTTCCACGACGAAATTTGTTTCATGCTTGCCAATCAAATGGCCGCCCCTAATTCTCCACAATGGTTTAATACTGGCTTAAACTGGGCTTATGGCATTGATGGCCCTGCACAAGGCCATTATCGAGTAGATCCTACCTCCGGCAATATGGTTCGTTCTACTTCCGCTTACGAGCATCCTGCCCCGCATGCCTGCTTTATCCAATCTATCGAAGATGATCTTGTTAACGAGGGTGGCATCATGGACCTTTGGGTTCGTGAAGCCCGAATCTTTAAATATGGTTCTGGTACAGGTAGCAATTTTTCCAACCTTCGAGGCGAAGCTGAACCTTTATCTGGCGGCGGTCGCTCTAGTGGGTTGATGAGTTTCCTTAGAATTGGTGATCGTGCTGCAGGTGCAATAAAGTCCGGTGGTACAACTCGCCGAGCTGCCAAGATGGTTGTGCTTGATCTAGATCACCCTGATATTCAGGATTTCATTAATTGGAAAGTCGTAGAAGAGCAAAAAGTCGCATCGTTGGTAGTGGGCTCCAAGTTGCTATCGCGAGAATTGAACGCAATCATCAAGGCTTGCCATGCTTGGCCCAAAATGGCTGAACGATTTGATGTAAAGAAGAACCAGACCCTGCGAAAAGCAGTGTTAAATGCAACTAAGTTTTTGGTTCCTGCTAACTACATTGAGCGATCGGTTCAATTGGCCAAACTTGGTGCTACTGCGATTGCTTTTGATGAATACGATACCGATTGGAATTCAAAAGCTTATGCTACGGTATCGGGTCAAAATAGTAACAATTCAGTTCGCATTGACAACAAGTTCATGCAAGCGGTTATCAATAATGGAGATTGGCCTCTTTATTTCCGCACTGAAAAAGAAAAAGCTCTAAAGGCTGGTCGCGATCCGAAGCCTTGCGAAACTCTGAAGGCAGCAGATCTTTATGACCAAATCTGTAACGCTGCTTGGATGTGTGCAGATCCAGGCGTTCAATTTGATACTACGATTAATGAATGGCATACTTGCCCTGCAGATGGTCGCATTAATGCTTCCAATCCTTGCAGTGAATATATGTTCCTAGATGATACTGCTTGTAATCTTGCATCATTAAATATGATCAAGTTTTATGACAATTCAACAGGCATGTTTGATGTCGAATCTTACAGGCATGGCTGCTACCTGTGGACATTGGTTCTCGAAATCTCTGTATACATGGCACAGTTCCCTAGTGTCCCTGTGGCACAAAAGTCGTATGACTTCCGCACTTTGGGCTTGGGATATGCAAATCTTGGCACCCTCCTTATGGTTCAGGGCATTCCCTATGATTCCCCTGAAGGTCGTGCATGGTGTGGCGCTTTATCTGCTATTTTGCATAACGCCGCTTATGTAATGTCTGCGCGAATTGCATCTGAAGTTGGTGCTTTTTCAAGGTACGAAGCTAATAAACAATCGATGCTTCGTGTGATTCGAAATCACCGTAGGGCAGCTTATAAAACCAACGCTGCTGAATACGAAGGCCTGACCATTACCCCCGTCGAAATTGATCCATCCAAGTGCCCTAGCTATCTTCTCGATGCTGCGAGAAATGAAGCCGACCTGATGCTTTCTCTTGGCGAGAAACATGGTTTCCGTAATGCACAAGTTACATGTATTGCGCCAACCGGAACCATTGGATTGGTAATGGATTGTGATACCACTGGGGTAGAACCTGACTTTTCATTGGTTAAGTTCAAGAAGTTGGCAGGTGGTGGTTACTTTAAAATCATCAACTCTTCGATGCCCCCTTCGTTGCAAAGACTTGGCTATAATCAATCTCAAATTGAAGATATCGTTCGTTATTGTAAAGGTGCAGGAACTCTTAAAGGCTGCCCTCATATCAATGTTGAGTCTTTGGCTGCTAAGGGATTCACCCCAGAGCTTATCCAAAAAATTGAAACCCAGCTACCTTCTGTGTTTGAACTTGGTTTTGCTTTCAATCGCTGGAGCCTTGGGGATGAGGCTTTAGTGAAAACGCTTAGTATTCCTAAGGAACGAATCGAAGCTCCGACTTTTGATTTGTTGAATGCACTGGGCTTTAGCAAGCAACAAGTCCAAGAGGCTAGTGAGTTTGTATGTGGAACCATGACGATTGAAGGTGCTCCTCATCTTCGTGAAGAACACTATGCAGTGTTTGATTGTGCCAATCGTTGTGGCAAGAATGGCAAACGCTTTCTTTCAGCTGAAGCACATATTTTTATGATGGCTGCGGCCCAGCCTTTTGTTTCAGGTGCTATCTCCAAAACCATCAATATGCCACATTCTGCAACTTTCGAAGATGTTAAGAATGCTTACATGATGAGTTGGAAACTGATGATCAAAGCTAATGCGCTTTATCGTGACGGCTCTAAACTTAGTCAGCCTTTGAATAGTGTTGCTGATGCAGAAGACATCAATGTTGATTCCTTTGATGATGAAGCAAAAGCAGATGAAAACCCTAATTCTCCTGTACGATTGGCGCAAAAAGTCGTCTATCGCTACATTGCGAATCGTAGGCGCCTGCCCGATCGCAGGGCAGGGTACACTCAAAAAGCAAGGATTGGGAATCATAAGATTTATGTTCGTACAGGTGAGTACGATGATAACTCCCTCGGTGAAATATTCATCGATATGCATAAGGAAGGCGCAGCGTTTCGTAGCATGACCAATTGCTTTGCAATTGCTGTTTCCCTTGGCCTGCAGCATGGTGTTCCGCTTGAAGAATATGTTGATGCTTTTGTGTTTACCCGGTTTGAGCCTAACGGCCCAGTTCAGGGTAATCCCCATATCAAGATGACGACTTCTGTCATTGACTATATCTTTAGAGAATTGGCTATCACTTATCTTGGTCGCCATGACTTAGCGCATGTTCAACCTGAAGATCTTCGGGCGGATGCTATTGATCGTACTCCTGCGACTCCAGATTATGAAGCCGATCTTTCAGATGAAGAAGCTGATGAAAGGGATGAGAAGTCTATTGCTAGACAGAAGGCTTTCTTTATTCCCCGTACGGAAAATCTACGCCCTATGAAGGGCACCAGCGAACAGCGTTATTCTTCAACCAATGGCAGTCATACTGCGGCGTCTCACGAAGAATCGCATTCGGTATCCCTTGCTGCTAAGCCCGATGATCGAATTCGCGTTGCTAGGCTTAAAGGGTATGAGGGCGACCCATGTAATGAGTGTGGCCAGCTAACTTTGATACGAAGTGGCGCATGTTGCAAATGCGATACTTGCGGCGCAACTACTGGTTGCGGTTAACTTTTTCAGATGATTAATCAAAGCAGACCACGAGAAATCTGGGTCTGCTTTTTTCTTTTTTAGGACTTCTTGGAATTTGATGACTACCATGCTTGTTGGGTAAGGCAAAAGTACTTTAAAGCGAGGACTATGATGGTTTATCTTTCGAAAATTTACACTCGGATTGGCGATAAAGGTCACACGGCTCTTGGATCGGGGGCAATGGTCTCAAAGGATCACCCCAGAATCGAAGCCTATGGCACTGTGGATGAGTTTAATTCTAATCTAGGGGTTCTTGCATGCCATTTGCCTCAGGGCCCAGATTTGGAGTTTATACGCAGTGTGCAAAATGATCTTTTTGACTTAGGAGCAGATTTGTGTGTGCCATCAGCAGATGGGGCGCCAGATAACAGGCTGCGGATTCGCCCTGAACAATGGGAAAGGCTCGAGAAAAAGATTGATGAATGGAATGAAAAGCTTTCACCTTTAAACAGTTTTATATTGCCTGGTGGTTCGATTGTTTCCAGCTGGCTTCATATATGTAGGACCGTTTGCAGACGCTCCGAAAGGTTGGTAGTACATCTTTCAAGCTTGGAATCTGTTAATGAACATGCAATTATTTACCTTAATAGGCTTTCAGACCTTCTCTTTGTGATGGCTAGGGTCTACAACAACAATGGGGCTGATGATGTGCTTTGGGCCCCAGGTAAAACACAATCCAAGTAAACCCAAACAGATTTGAGGTTAAGATGGCACACTTTATTCTGAGCGCTTTTGCTGATGAAATCTCTCCAGATCCTCTTGAACAAATTAAAGTTCTTGAAGCTAGCAAGGTTAAGTTCATCGAATTTCGTTCGATTTATCAAACCAATGTTTTGGATCTCTCAGATACGCAAATCGCTGACTTTAAAAAATTGCTTGACCAGCATGGCTTTGGCCTAAGTGCAATTGGCTCTCCTATCGGGAAAATCAAAGCGGACCAACCCTTTGAGCCTCATTTAATTCGCTTTCAGCGGGCGATTCATCTTTGTGGCGTTTTTGGCATCAAGAACATTCGTATTTTTAGCTATTACCTTCCCGATGGGGATCAATGGCCTAAATGGAAGGACGAAGTCTTTCGCAGAATGGAAAAGAAAGTGGAACTCGCCAGGAGTGCTGGCGTGGTTTTGCTTCATGAAAATGAACATGGAATTTATGGCGATTCGCCTGACAGGGTTCACGAGCTGCTTTCAAGGTTTTCCTGCGACCATTTTCATGCTGCTTTTGACCCAGCCAATTATGTCTTTTGCGGTTATGACCCTTGGGAAGGTTGGCTTAAAGCCCGTGATTACACCACCCACTTTCATGTTAAGGATTGGGTTGCAAATGAAAAACATGGATGTTTGGCAGGTTCGGGTGGCGGCATGATACCCAAGATTATTGCGGATGTTCAAGCGCGTGGCTACACGGGGTTTGCAACTTTGGAACCCCATCTTCTTGGTGGCGGGCCCACTGGTGGAAATACCGGCCCTGAATTGTTCCCCAAGGCCATTGAAGCTTTCAGGGCAATTGTTACTAAAGCCGGGGCTACATACGCTTGATTTATCTTTTGAAGAATCGAGGTTTTTGACATGACCCTGATTCACCTTCGTGTTAGCGATTCAAAGACACAAAAGCCTGTTCCTGTCCGTATTAGAGTTGCTGACCTTCTGGGGAATTCTTTTCATCCCCTTGGAAGGCGGCAATTCTTTTTAACCGCCCCTCATATGGCGGTAGGTGGGCAGGTTGCATTTGAAAACAAAAAATATTATTACATTGATGGTGCTTGCGAAATTAATCTTCCCCCGGGTGTTTACAACTTCGAGATAACCAAGGGCGAGCGATTTCATAAGGTTTTTAAAAACCTTGAGATTAAGCAGGGGCAGGCTGCCTTGCGCATTAACATCGAGAGAAAAACGAATTCCCCATGGGAGAATTGGATTAGTGGCGATGCTCGTTGTCATGATCTTTCTGGGCCCGCAGCGGTTTTAGAAGGTTCATCTGAAGGCTTGGATCTGGTGCATTTGCTTGCTTGTGAAAACATTCTTCCGGGAACTGATATTGTTGATGCCTCTAGGATTCTAGATTTTTCAGGTCAGGAAATCGCTTTTGAAAAATTTGGGTGCAGTCTTTTTGTAAACACCCTTAATCATCACCCGTTTTTGGGAACCATCGGCATCATTCATTCTCACCGGCCTGTTTTTCCTCTGGTTTCTTCTTCTGCTGAATCACCTGACGTTTGGTCTGTTGTTGATTGGTGCAGGCAAGGGCATCGCAAGAATGGCCTCATTACTTGGGTTTTTGATGCCACTAATGAATATCAGGGAGAAGCACTTGCTGCCTTGATCTTGAATGAAATCGATCTTTTTGAAATTTCTAATCTAAGTCTGGATGACAACTCGCCCGTCCTTTTTTGGTACATGCTTTTAAATGCTGGGGTTAAAGCCAATGCAGTTGGTGCCAGTGGGAAAAAGAGTAATGCGGTTTTTCTAGGAAATCCCAAAACTTGGTCCAAAATGCAGTCTTTGTCTGATACACCTGCTCATTTATCTTGGTTGGAAGCAGTTCGTAAAGGAGATTCCTTCTTTAGTATTGGGCCATTTTTAGAACTGACGATTATTAACCTCACGCCTTTAAATAAAATCCAATTGATTGCCCACGATCTTTCCCCTGAAGATGAAATTGAATTGGTGATTGATGGTAAAACCATAACGATTGAACGGGATAAAAGCTTGGCGAGTGTAACAATTATCAGGGAGTTAGACCCAAGTGAATTTGAATGGGTTTGCGGCAGAGTGATCTGTTCCCACAATAATAAGCCTGATCTTAAAGCCCATACAAATCCGTTGTTTTCGTGTAATCGGAACAGTACTTTCAGTCAAGAAAAAGCCTTAGCAATCAAAAAACTCGAGGTTTTGTTTAATAATACTGAAACTTGGCTACGAACTCTTGGCCCTAAAGAGAAAAAACGAGTCGATCAGATTCTTGATATCCTTGCTGAGGCAAAAGCCAAACTTGCTTGTGGAAATTAAGTTCACTTTCCATGATGATATGGCATGACGATTAAATAAAAGGAACCACTAGCAGGTTGCTATTAAAAACCATTATGTTAGCGGGTGATTAATTGATTTGTTTAAGTGAATCTTACCCTGTTTTACTTGTCGGAAACTTTATGTTTAAAGGGCAAGTGATGATGGGGAAGGTTCCAACAAGCCTGCATCCTACTATAATTTGCAAAACAAGCTTTTCTGAGGAGTTTCATCATGTTGGATCGAATTGGCTATAAGGGTATTACTTTTGACGATGTCTTTTTGGAGCCAGCGTACAGTGATGTGGTTCCCAGAGAAGTTGATTTACGCACCTTCCTGACTAAAAATATCAAACTAAATATTCCGATATTATCTTCCCCGATGGATACCGTTACGGAAAGTGACCTTGCGATAGCTTTGGCGCAAGAAGGGGGGATGGGCATAATACATAAAAATTTGTCCATTATTGATCAAACCCGTGAAGTAGACAAAGTTAAACGGAGCGAAAACGGTATTATTACCGACCCGATTACCTTGCCTCCCGAAGAGAAGGTAGTTAATGCGCGCAGAATAATGGAACAAAACAAGATAAGTGGTGTGCCAATTACCATCAATGGACACCTTAAAGGAATTTTAACCAGAAGGGATTTAAGATTCCTAACTAATACTAATCAGCAAATTTCTGAGGTTATGACCAAGGAAAATCTTGTAACTGCTCCAGAAAATACAACTCTTGAGGAAGCTGAAACGATTTTAACGGAAAATAAGGTCGAGAAACTTTTGCTGGTTGACGATAAGTTTATACTGAAGGGTATGATTACGATCAAAGATATTGACAAATTGAGCAGCTTTCCAAGTGCCTGTAAAGATAGGCG
>DBCB01000070.1:79589-81186 GCA_002303765.1 Planctomycetaceae bacterium UBA969 | reverse complement strand
CGGGTCGGAGCTGCAGTCGGGGTTTTTGATTTCGATAGAGTCGAGTCCCTTATTAAAGCTGGTGTTGATGTCTTGGTTGTTGATTCTGCCCATGGCCACAGCAAGAATGTGATTGAAACGGTCAGGAAAATTAAGTCCATGTTTTCGATCGATTTGATTGCAGGAAATGTTGCTACACTTGAAGGAGCTAAAGCCTTGGTTGATGCGGGCGCTGACGCTGTGAAGGTTGGAATCGGTCCCGGTTCCATTTGCACCACCAGAATGATTTCTGGCGTGGGTGTTCCACAAATCACTGCCATTAACCAAGTCGCTATCGGCCTTAAAGAACTCGGTGTTCCCGTCATTGGTGATGGTGGCATTCGATACTCAGGAGATATTACCAAAGCTATTGCCGCTGGTGCAAACTGCGTAATGCTTGGGAGTCTTCTGGCTGGCTTGGCTGAATCGCCTGGTCAGATCATTCTTTACAAAGGCCGAAGTTTTAAGACTTATCGTGGAATGGGATCCCAAGGTGCCATGATGGCAGGTTCCAAAGATCGCTACCAACAAAGTGGTGAATCTAGCATTGATAAGCTTGTTCCGGAAGGTGTGGAGGGTCGGGTTCCATACAAAGGCCCGCTTGCCCCTTTTATTTATCAGCTCGTTGGTGGGCTAAGGGCAGGGATGGGGTATTGTGGTACCAAAGATATTGAAGAGCTAAGAACAAAAACTAAATTTATTCAAGTTAGTGGAGCTTCCGTGGTGGAAAGTCACCCTCACGATATCTCCATAACGCACGAGGCCCCGAATTATTCTTCGAGGACAGACCATGCGCACAGCGATAGTAACTAGATTCTTGGCAGTAAGTTTTTCACTTGCTGCAGCTTTTGCAAATGCTGGGGAAGCTGAACTTAAAATCGGCACTACCCCAACTCAAGGACAGGTAATTGCGACCGGATTGAAATCAAAGGCCCCAAGCCGTGCAACGGATGTTGCTGGCCAACCAATGCCCTTGATTAACGACCCTAAGGTAGGCCAAGATTTACTATCTGCTTATCAGATTCAGCTTGATCCCCCTGGCTCAGAGAGGTTGTTCAGGTTGGAATCTGAAGATTCCCTGCGCGAACGAATGGGGCAGGAAAAGAAATCAGTCGATCAACTCGAACGCTTGGTTTTTCCTTCCGACGTTGTTCTTAGTAACAAGAAATATGATTATCAATGGCGTAATAATAATTGGGCCAAGCATGACCGAAAAGTTGAACCCTATTATCTTACCTATGACAGGCTTTTCTTTCAGGAAATCAACAGCGAAAGATATGGCTGGGATTTGGGCGCGGTCCAACCGTTTGTTTCCACCCTTACTTTCTTCTTCGATTTTGTGACTTTACCTTACCATATGGCAACCGATCCTTTCCGCAGGTATGACAGTAGCTCGGGCTATTGCCTTCCAGGCGATCCAGTTCCTTATATGTGGTATCCACCTAATGTAAGCGTAACAGGCTCTGTGTCTGAACTACTCACTATTGCTTTGCTGATTGCAGTGTTCCCTTAAAGTATTCGATTTAAATAAAAAAGGAGTGGCTAATGCCACTCCTTTTTTTGTTTGATAGCGGCAGGT
>DBCB01000070.1:60551-79562 GCA_002303765.1 Planctomycetaceae bacterium UBA969 | reverse complement strand
CAATGATCAGTTCTTTTTGTTAAAATCGCCTGCCCAGATGGTAATCATTTTATCAGCAGTAACATGCTTTTTGAAAGCATCTACAACTTCCTTCGAGGTTAGATTCTTGATTTTTAGTTCAAGAGTCTTGTAGAATTCCATGGTTCGGTTGGCTGCAAGGTTTTCTGCAAGGATTGAGGCTAATCTTGAATCGGTGGTTCTTTCGATTTTCATCTGTGCAAGAAAAGCTTTTTGGCCTTCTGCAAATTCAGTGGCATCGATTCCTGCCTCAACGAATTTTTTTATTTCATCAAAAACCGCAATATCGACATTCTTTATTTTAGACGGGTTGCAACTTGCCATCACCGTGAACCGGGCTGATAAGTCTTCTGCATCTGCATCAAGGCCAGAGCGGACGCCATAAGCTAGGCCTTCCTTCTGGCGCACCCGGTTTCCAAGTCTAGAGCTTAAGCTACCGCTGCCGATGATGAAATCTGCCATTGCCAGGCCGGCAAAGTCGGGGTCTGAATCTTTTAGAGGAAAAACAATGCCCGACATGAACATTGCGTTTTCCTTATCTGGGGTATCGATGACAAGTTTTTCACCTTTGTCAGCAGTCTTAGCGAGTGTTTCAATTTTCTTGAAAGCCACTTTGGATTTTAGATCTAAGATTTTCTTAGCGTGTTCTGAAACAATCTGGGGTTCGAAGTCACCAACAACAACAACTTCAGCCTCACCTATACCAAAGATGTTTTTGTAAAGATCTTTGATGTCTTCGATGGTGAGTTTATTAAGTCGTTCCGCAGATTCTTCGAAAGTTGGAGTGTATCGGACATCTGTAGGAAGGTGCGGGGAGAGTTTTCTTTGTAAGAGGCGGTTTGCTAGCGCCCCTGGTTCTGTTTTATTCTTTTCAAGAAGATCTTTGGATTGCCGCTTGATGATTTCCAATTCTTCTGAAGAGAAGGCTGGTTCGTGCAATACTTCATGCAGGAGTGTGAGCACGCCGTTGACTGCATCTTTTCTGCATAAAATAGAAATTTGCAACTCGCCAGCGGAACCACTTATGCGCCATTGTGCCTGAAGCTTGGCCATCGTGTCTTCAATTTCTTGCCTGGTTTTCTTTTGCGTTCCACGGGTTAAAAGCAGGGGCATGATAGCAGCGGTGGTATTCTTTCCCGCAAGATCTTTATCATTGCCAAAATGAATGTTGATTAAAAGACTAACCACTTGGTTGCGGGTCTTTTTGGGAAGATAAGCGTATTTTACAGTGGGTGATAAAGTACCTAGGGTGGTGGTTTGAATGATATTTTCAACGGAGGGGTCGAAAAATTCCCCCTGTGCCATGACTTGCCCACCTTTGTAATCTTTAAGCATAGCATTTAGGTCGGGAGAAGCAGGGATTTTAATTCGCTCTGCTTTATCAGTAGGGTAATAGGTTCCGACCGTGCTATTGTTTGCAGTGAGGTAAGTTTGAGCAACACGTTGAACATCTTCCGGTGTAACCTTGGTGATAAGATCTCTGAAGAGGAAGAACAGGCGCCAATCGCCTTTTGCTGCCCAATCACTTAGAGAAATGCCAATTCGATTGCTATCAGACATCAATAAACTGCGGGATCGGGCGAATTTAGTTTTAGCTCTTTCGACTTCTGTTTTATCAACGGGCGAGGCGCGGAATTTGTCGATCGTTTCTAATAATAAGGAGCGTGTTTTGTCGATATCTGCGGTGCCATCAACACTTGCCATGATTTCAAATACACCCGGGTCGTGCCAACCAAACGCATAACCAGAAACGCTGGTAGCAACTTTCCCCAAGACCATGGTTTTGTAAAGTATACCGGAGGGTTGGCTGGTAAGAACTTCTTCGAGGATTTCGAGGGCGGCGAAATCCGGGTGGGAGCTTGAAGGGGTATGATAAACAACTCCAACAGCACCAACTTTGCCCACACGCCTTAGAACCACTTGCCTCTGTCCATCTTGTGGAGGCTCTTCGGTGTAAGTTAATTCAAGGGGGGTGTTGGGCCTTTGGATCGTGCCAAAGTATTTTTCAATCAAACCTAGAGCCTGTTCTTTTTTGAAATTGCCAGCAATCACCAGCATGATGTTGTCGATACGGTAATACTTTTTGTAAAACCCTTGAAGCTTATCAATAGGAACTCTTTCGATATCTGCTCTGTTGCCGATGGTGGATTTACCGTAATTGTGCCAATCATATGCAGCGGAAAGCATGCGTTGACTAAGAATTCCAACGGGATCATTTTCGCCTCGCTCGAACTCATTTCGCACAACGGTCATTTCCGAAAGCAAATCTTCTCTGCGGATAAAGCTGTTGAACAAGCGGTCTGCTTCGAGTCGGATTGCAAATTCAAGATTATCGCCTTCACTGGAGAGCGTTTCGAAGTAATTGGTACGATCTACCCAGGTGGTACCATTCATGATTGCGCCGCGATCCTTTAAAGCCTTTGGAATATCGGGATGAAGTTTCGTGCCTTTGAAAACCATATGTTCAAGAAGGTGAGCCATACCACCTTCGCCATAACCTTCGTGCCTAGAACCTACAAAAACGGTTGCATTAACAGTGACTTTAGAAGTGGAAGGATCAGGGTAAAGAAGAATCTTCAATCCATTAGCCATTTTGTATTCGGTGATATTTTCAATGGAAGTTACTTCTTTAATGGTTGATTTGGTTTCTTGAGCAAAAGCTGAAAGTAAACCTATTTGAGAAGTAAGCATTGAAAGCACAACCATAAAAAAAATCCTTGTCATTGAAATCTCCTTTTAAACAAATACTGCAGACGATAAGTCTGCAGTATATAGGTTGAGAGCAGTTTTAATAAATACTAAAAGCTTAGATCAGTTGACAGCCCCTTTTGCAGAAACATCGTAGCACCAAAGGGTATCTTTTTCCTTAAGGTAAAGTTTTCCGCCAATAACAACTGGATGATTCCAACTGTTTTTGTCTGAGTTGGGAATTTTGAACGAACCCTTCTCTACATAACCCTTGGGGGAAGCTTCAACCAAAGCTACTACGCCATTGTCGTAACGAATGTAAAGATGCCCGTCTGCAAAAACCATGGAAGCAGAGCCTTTGCCTGCTTCGCGGTTTTCAGGCTTAGGCCTTTTCCAAAGAACTTTACCAGTAGCGACTTCAGCGCATTGTGGGTTACCTGAATCATCACGATCGCTGAAAATAAAATTTCCGATTTTGATAACGCCCCCATGCTTGTTGGTTAAGTCCTTGCTGAAATAAACTTCACTTGCCTCAATGCCCTTAGCGGATTTGGTAAGCTGAACCAATCCTGCCCCACGCCCGTAACCAGCAGCAGCGTAGACTTTATCGTTAAAAGGAATGGGGGTTGGAATGTTGGCAGTGTTGGATTTAAATTTTGCAGGATCATTGCCGTATTTCCAGGCAACCTTACCGGTTTTTGCTTCAATCCCTACAAGTTCGTTGGAAAGAAGTTGCACATAGAATTTGTCATTGCCAATGGTGGAAATAACGATGGAGGAATAGCCAGCGGTCTGATCCAGTGGGCAAGCCCAGACCGTGGCGCCTGTAGCTTTATTTAATGCGACAACAGTATTATCTTTGCCACCGGGGGTACAAATAAGGTTGCCACCATCGATGAGTGGTGATTCGGTATAGTTCCACCCGCCTGATTTTCCGCCAAAATCCTTATTGAAGTTTTTTCTCCAAACTTCTTTGCCATCGGCTGCATTAAGACAGACGAGGTCGCCAAATTGACCAAGTGCATAAACCTTGCCATCTGAAAAGCATGGTGTGCAACGGGTACCCGAATAATTGCCGCCTTCCTTGCCAACCATGGTTTGCCAAAGTATTTTGCCTGAAGCACGATCAAGGCCGAATACATAGGAAGATTTCTCGGTCTTGATATCGCCCATAGTGAAGATTTTATCAGCAACAGTGCTGATGCTAGAAAACCCATCGCCTAGTTTTTCTGTTTTCCAAAGAAGTTTTGGGCCAGTCTTGGGCCAATCTTTTAAAAGATTCTTATCAGTTGAAATGGCATCGCGATTGTTGCCTCTGAATTGCTTCCAATCTGTGGAGTCTACTGGGGTTTGCCCCAAGCTAACTTGAACAGTAAAAAATAGAATGCTAGAACATAGAAACGATCTCATTTCGTAAACCCCTTTTCAAACCGTGTGAGGAAAAACCGGCAGGTAGGGCGATGATAATTGTTTTGTGTCTATTAAACAAGGGCCTAATATGCAAAAAAAGATCGCAGGTTAAATAGCCTGCGATCTAAAGCCATGATAAGCAATAGTTAATTCTTTTTCTTGGTGCCCGGTTTGTTGTCTGGATTGGGTGATCCATCTTTACCTATCACCATGATCATGCTTGCAAATATTTTATTTTCCTGCTTTGCAAGTGATATTGTGACTAAGTGTCCGGGAATGATGTTTTCAGGTTTAGCTTCATATCCTGGAAGATTAGGATTGCTACCTTTGAGTTTTTTCAGATCTTGTTGTGTGTAGACTTTGATATTTCCTTTGTCATCGAAAGCTTCAACTGGTTCTTTGAAACGGAACTTTGTGGTTTCTTTGATCGGGATTTCCAGTTCTTTCCAGTCATTTACTGGTGGTGCATTTTTACCTTTGTTTGCAGGTAAATTGTTAGGTGTTTTTGGGCTATGAATTTGAACAATGATGGATTTCTCGGTTGGTTCAGAAGCCACTTTGCCTATGATTGTACTTCCAGTTACCTTTGAAATGTCAATCCGATCTAACGGAGTTTTATTTTTCTTGGCATCTTGCCCTAGAGCAGAAAAAGAAATAAATGCGATGCAAAGTAATACAAAGGAGCAAAGTTTAAGATACATGGTTCTACCCCGGAAAAATGAATGAGCTCTTTTAGGAACTTAAAACACTAATATAGACTACCATAAAAGAGCATAAGTACTTAGAAGTTTTGCTCATTTGCCTGAGATCCTGCCAAAAAGCCAGTACTCCAAGCAGCCTGGAAATTAAATCCGCCTATGGGCCCATCAAGGTCTAAAATCTCGCCTGCTAAATACAATCCCTTCTTTAGCTTGCTTTCCATGGTCTTTGAATTCACCTCGTCAAGGCTTACTCCGCCAGTGGTTACTTCTGCCTTGGCGTACCCAAGGGTGCCTGTGATATTAACCGATTTTGATTTGATAGAAACCACGATAGCTTTGCGCTCATCCTTGCTTATCCCTGCGCATTTTCTTTCTGGACTAAAACCGATTTGACTGAATAACCCCTCAAGAAGTCTGCGAGGCAGCAGTTCACCCAAGGCAACAGAAAGTAGTTTTTTTCCATCTGTTGATGCAAAGGATTGTAGTTTTGCTTCAAGGTCGATTTCTTTGACTAAGGGCAGAAAATCAAGTTTTAGGGAGCTGTTTTTAAAGTTAGAAAGGCTGTTAAGTGCCTTGCTTACATTTAATATGACGGGCCCGGATAAACCAAAATGAGTGAAGAGGAATGAACCCCTGTCTTGCATCATTGGTTTTTCATTGAGGCAGGCCGTTACTCCTACATCCGGAATGGTTACGCCACTTAATTCGTGCACCCATCTTGCATCGGTTTTCAAGGGCGCCAAGGCAGGTTGTGTTTCTTTTATGGTGTGCCCAAATTTCATTGCAAACTTGTATCCATCGCCTGTAGTTCCACATCCTGGGAAGGATAATCCCCCTGTGGTAAGTATGATTTTTTTTGCGTGGAAAGTTTGGAGATGAGTTTTTAAAAGAAAACCATCTTCGGTGGCATCGATATCGAGCACCGGGGTTTCCAGCACAAGTGTTGCGTTTTCATGCTTTAGCTGATTCAGAAGCGCATCTAGAACATCAAGGGCTTTGTTGCTGACCGGAAATATTTTGCCTGTGGCTTCAATCTTTGTTGCAACGCCTGCTTGATTGAAGAAGCGGATTGTTTCATCGACGCTAAATGCAGCAAGTGGAGAGTGCAGGAATTTTCCGTTATTGCCAAAGGCTTTAACGATGCCTCGATTATCGGTGTTGTGGGTGATGTTGCAGCGAGTGCCGCCTGACATAAGGATTTTGACGCCTGGCTTGCGATTTTTTTCAAGGACAAGAGTTTTGGCGCCCGACTTTCCCGCAGAGATACCTGCCAAAAGGCCTGCAGCGCCCGCTCCAACGACAATAACATCCCAGTTCGTATCCATAAAGTTAAGCCTGCCTGCGAAAATCAGAAGATCAGGGTTTCAAATCAGCAGGAGTCATTCCTATGGTTTTTAAGGCTTGGGCGAAGAAGTCGGCCCCAGCTTTTTTCATCAGTTCGTTTACATTCGTGCATTCTGCCTGCCATTGTTCGTCACTCATTCCCGATGCGCGTGGAGCAGTGCATACCTCGAGATAGATTTTTGCTTTGGGTTCGGTGCCGCTCGGGCGGAGGGCGATTTTTGCGAATTCTCCGCATCGATACACCAGCACATTTCGCGAGGCAGCATCTGTTTTACTTTTGATGGGTCCAAGCTTCCCGTTGGTGTCAAGAAAATCTGTTACGGAAGTTACCTCCATGCCCCCAATTGTTTTGGGTGGATTATTTCTAAGGTTATTTAGCATGGTTGTCATCAAGGCTTTGCCCTCAACGCCAGGCAATGCGATGGGCAATCCTACATTTCGATAGTAACCAAACCTTTCAAACAATTGGTTGAGGTATTTCAAAGTGGTCGTATTGTTTCTGAAAAGATAAAGTGCCCATTCAGCAAACAGTAAGGCTGCAGCGCCTGCGTCTTTGTCGCGTATTTGATCGGTGCTCAGAATACCGTGGCTCTCTTCGGATGCGATGACGAAGTCACTTGGGGCCCCGGTAACATGGGAATACTTGCCGGTACTTTCAAGTTGCCAAAGAACCTCGGAAACATATTTGAAGCCAACCAGCAGATCATCAAGAACTTGAACATTAAAATGTTTTGCGATCCTGCTGATCATGCCCGTGGTGACTTCTGTTTTGACAACAATGGCCTTTGAGTTGAGCTTTTTGTTTTGGGCCATCATCTCGAGTTTAAAGCAGGTTGAAATGGCAGCGATTTCGTTGCCGTTAACATAACGCCAGCCACCTTGGTCATCAGGAATCATGGCGCCCAAGCGGTCGGCGTCTGGATCGGTAGCAAGAAGAAGGTGAGCGTTGTGGGCTTTTGCAACTATTTCAGCTCGGTCGAGGCATTCAGGTATTTCAGGGTTGGGGGTTTTTGTGACATTTGGAAACTGGCCATCCGGAGACATTTGTTCTGGAACAGGAATGACATTGAATCCCTCTTTTTGCAGTATTTCCATGCTTGTCATAGATCCCACACCATGAAGCGGGCTAAACACAACCTTGAAGGGTTCATCTTTTTTTGGTGCGGGAATTAGGCGTTGAGCGCAGCAAAGAGAAATGTATTCTTTATGTGGCTCCTCAGAAATAAATTGAATGAAGTTCTTTTTTACAGCTTCTTCCCATGGCATGGTGTGTATGTCTTGAACCAAGTCGACGAGGTCGGCCATGATCTGATCATTAGGCGGGACGGGTTGACCACCTCGTTCATCGTAGAATTTTCCACCGTTGTCATCAGGGGGATTATGCGAGGCAGAGATATTCAGCCCTCCTTGAGCTTTTAAAAGCCGGATGGAGAATGATAATTCTGGTGTGGCAATATAATGATTGCTAGTTAAGGGAAGGGTGTAGGTATAGATACCGTTGGCTGCATAAACCCTGGCGGCATAAGCAGCAAGTTCTTTCGAGGAAAGATTCAGGGCAGGGTTGGGTAGGTTTGGGTTATATTGTTTTCGCTTATCCATGAAACAGCGCACATCATAAGCTAATGCCACATGTATTTTTTTAAGATCAGGGAATTGATGTTTGAGGTATTCGCAATGGCCTTGAACAGATGCGCCCAAAGTCCAAAGATTCATGCGGTTGGGGCCGACCCCTACAGGGCCTCTTCTGCCACCTGTGCCAAAGGGGAGAATCTGAGAAAAGCGATCTAGAAGCCCGGCCCATTTCTTTTCTGAAATCAAATATTCGATTTGGGGGCGGTACTCTTTGAATTCTTCATGGGTAAGCCATAGCTCTAGGTTATGTAATGCTTGTTTCTTAATATCTTCAGGAGCTTCTAGCGATAAAATTGATTCTTGTACTAAAGCGGACAATGGCATTGGTTGCATCCTAGAATAAAATAATGAAGTAAATCCCGTTAACCCCACCTATAAAAGTGATAATCTAGACAGTGTGGACAATTATTGCAATTGGAACTCCCAGAGTGCGTTTCACTTATTTTAGGAATGGCCTTAAACCATGAAATACCCGCTGGAATTTGAATTTGATGTCGTTGTTGTAGGAGGAGGGCACTCTGGCATTGAGGCCGCTTTAGCTTCTGCAAGGATGGGCCTTAAAACTGCACTTTTAACAATGAGTGCCGAAACCGTTGGGTTAATGAGCTGTAATCCTGCAATTGGTGGAATTGCCAAAGGTCAGATTGTTCGAGAAATTGATGCATTGGGCGGCGAAATGGGCAAACTTACTGATGCCACTGCCATTCAGTTCCGCATGCTTAATTTGACTAAGGGGCCTGCAATGCATTCCCCTAGGGCCCAAGCCGACAAAAAACAGTACCAGATCCAGGCTAAATGGACCGTCGAAAAACAAGAAAACCTCACACTCCGGCAAGAGATGGTCGAAAATATCCTGCTTGAAGATTCTACCCAGGATGATGGTTCGGTTCGTACCGTAAAAGGTGTTATTTGCAGAGGGGATACACTTTACCGTGCCCATTCAGTGGTTCTAACTACGGGTACATTCCTTAAGGCCATCATGCATACTGGAGAAGCCAAATCGCAAGGGGGGAGGGCAGGGGATGCGTCTTCCGAGAGCCTAAGCGAAAGCCTTATTGCTTGTGGGTTTCAGTTGGAAAGATTTAAAACAGGCACACCCTGCAGGCTAAATGGCCGAACAATTGATTTTACGAAAACTGAAGCCCAGCCAGGTGATATTAATCCTAGGCCTTTCAGCTTTTCGACTAAGAAAATCGAACAAGAGCAGGTTCCTTGCCATATCACCTACACTAATTCTCTGGTGCATGATCTGATCCGCGAGAATTTGCATCGTGCGCCAATGTATTCAGGCCAAATTAAATCACAGGGGCCCCGTTATTGCCCTTCGATTGAAGATAAAGTTGTTCGCTTTGCAGATAAAGACAGGCATCAGATTTTTTTAGAGCCCGAGGGGCGCACCACCAGCGAATATTACTGCAATGGTATTAGCACAAGCCTTCCCAAGGATGTGCAACAAAAAATGCTTGCTCTTATTCCAGGCTTGGAAAAAGCAGAGATCCTTCGCTGGGGATATGCTGTTGAGTACGATTATTCTCCGCCCACGCAATTGCACCCCACTTTGGAAACTAAATTCATTGCAAACCTGTATTTTGCAGGCCAGATCAATGGTACTACCGGTTACGAAGAAGCTGCAGCTCAAGGCTTAATGGCAGGTATCAATGCAGCCTTAAAAATCAAAAAGCTTGCTCCGCTGATCCTTGATCGAAGTCAGGCATATATTGGCGTTTTGATCGACGACTTGGTGACAAGAGGGGTGGACGAGCCTTACCGAATGTTTACCAGCAGAGCTGAGTACAGGTTGCAATTACGCCATGATAATGCGGATAGAAGGCTTAGCCCAATTGGCAGAGAAATCGGCTTGGTGAATGACGAAGCTTGGAATCGGTTGCAGGAAAAAGAGAAAGTAATCGAAGAAGCTGTTAAGGTGTTGCGCGAGAACCATATTGAGCACGCTTCGCTAGAGCAGTGGTTACGCAGGCATGATGTGGATTGGCAATCCTTGGTTGTGATGGCGCAGGAGAAGCTAGGTATAAAGTTCGATCTTCCTGCGGAAGTGGAAGAGCAGATTGAATTAGAAATCAAATATGCGGGATATATCAACAGACAGACCGTACAGATTGAGCGATTTCAAAAGTTGGAGACAAAAACAATTCCGACCAACTTTGATTATTTGGCAATTGCTCACTTGCGTCAGGAAGCTAAGGAGAAGTTCAACAAGATAAAGCCTGCAAATATTGGTCAGGCAGGGCGAATCAGTGGGATCAGTCCATCGGACATCGCAGTGTTATTACTTTATTTGAAATAAAGTTTGCCCGTTTGTTTCGAAGAGAAAGTTTGTGCAGTTTGCCTTTGCATCATGATCAGTCTCCTTTTTATTAGAACCGTAACGCGGTACGAAAGAATTTTAATACATTCAATTTCTTTTGAATTAAGGCTACCTATCTTTACTCCTTGACAATATGGGGAGAAGGGGTAAGATGATTTTAGGCGAGTAATCGTTTTAATCGGCTTATTTTGTTTATTTTAACACGAGTTTTGAAGTTGATAAATGGAGAACCTTGTGAGGTTGGCATGATCTTATTGAAATCGTGCCTTGCACAAATTTAGTTCTTCATGGTAAGCAAGTATATATAGGGCAGACTGGATGACTCGCAGTTTGCATTCGAGACAGGGTTTACGGTAATCAAGGTGGTTCAAGGAAGAATCTTGGGTTGACTTGCATCTTGCGTGAAGATGATTTTGTTTACTCAAAAACGCTGGCTAGCTGGTGCCAGGAAGGACATTAAAGATGAAAACTGTTTTTACGACCGGAGAGGCTGCTAAAATTTGTAAAGTAAGCCAACAGACTATCATCCGTTGTTTCGACAATGGCCAACTCAAAGGATTCAGGGTTCCTGGCTCTCGCTTTCGCAGGATTCCCCGTGAATCTTTGTACAAATTCATGAAAGATAATGGTATCCCTACGGATGCATTGGAAAGTGGCAAAAGAAAAGTTCTGCTCGTTGATGACGATACAGAATTGTTGGAATTGATGAACAAGGTTATCGAAGACGATGGCCGTTTCGAAGTTCGCATTGCAACTAATGGTTTTGATGCTGGCATGATGGTTAAAGAATATCGCCCAGATGTGATTGTTCTTGATGTGATGTTGCCCGATATAAATGGTAAAGAAGTTTGCCATCGAGTTCGTGCTGATAGCACTCTTGAAGAAGTGCGAATTCTTTGCATCAGCGGTATGATCGAAGAAGATAAAATTCAAGAACTTCGCCTTGCTGGCGCCGATGATTTTCTCAGCAAGCCTTTCGAAATCGAAGAACTTATTGACCGTATGTGCCAGTTGATGGATATCGAATCCACATCAACAACAGGTGCAAGATAGTCTCAATTAGATGATAATTTGTGGGGAAGAACCCTTACCGTAAGGGTTCTGCCCCTCATTTTTTCAAGTGCCTTTTGATGGAGTATGCCTGTGGCAGCCTTGGCCGAGCATGGAAGTTCGGCAACATTTCTAAACCTGATAATGAAAACCCCTTGGCTCTTGCCTAGGCTTTCTTCTGTTTCTGATTTTATATTCAAGCCCTTGTCGGAATCTTGGCTTGATATAAAGACTGATCCAGGCGCAGTTTATTTACTACTGCGATATTCAGATTTGCATGCTGATACTGATTTTCCAACTTGTTTAGAAAATGCTAGGCCAGCAGTTTCTGAAAGCGTGCTTTCACTTTTACGTATGGGCTTTAGCCTTGATGCTACCCTTGTCAGCAATGATTCTCTTGTAAATGCATTATGTAGGGCAGCAATTGCTTCTGAAATCGCTTCCATTACAGGCAAGGTTTCGAGTGAACTTGCCTGGGTAGGTGCGTTGTTTTTTGATTTCAAATCGTTGGCCAAAAATCATGTTCAAGAGCAAACCGATAATGCAACCCTGATGCGTCAGTATGGTTTGCCTGTCTGGTTAAGGCTTGTAAATTTGTTGTCAGGAAAAGATGGTCTTGAGATAGCGACTGCCGCAGGTCTGCATCCTTACTTGGGCGAAATATTATTAATTGCAGATCAATATTCTCGTGACGGGCGATCAGGGAAATCTTTGTCAGTGAGGCAGTGGGAAAAGAAATTAAAGCATCCGGGCCTTTTGGATAAAATCGATGTTGGTGCGATAGTTAACAAATGGTTTGGCGGTAACATTAGGACTTTTGTTAATTCCAAAAGAAAGACGCCTGAAAGTGTGATTGCAGAGAGTCTTCAATTTGCAATGGATACCATTCATGAGAATCGCTTGATTCAATCGCGTGATAATGTTGAATCGGAGGCATATAAGGCCGCTTTGCAAAATCAGATTCAATCTGGATCGCAGCGCCTTAATGAAATGAAATTACAATCCGTGGTTGAACTTGCTGCGGGTGCTGGGCACGAATTTAACAACCCTCTTGCAGTTATTCAGGGACAATCACAATTTATTCTTGCCCGAATGGATGATCTGGAAATCGAAGAAACCAGGGAAAAACTTAAAGATTCTTTGGAAAGCATTGTAAGGCAGGCTAAACGAATTAATCTAATTCTGCGCAATTTAATGCAGTTTGCCAGACCTAACGTTCCTGCACCTTCTAATTTGGAATGTAAGGGAGTTGTTGAAACTGTAATTGAAAAGCTCAAAGATTGGGCCAGTGAAAAGAAGGTGAAGTTGTCTCAAGTGGATGGTGAGCATTTTAATTGTTCGATTTTTGCTGACCCTTATCAGGCTCGCACAATATTAGAAAATGTTACTCGAAACGCGATTGAAGCTGCTGGCGTTGGGGGTTGGGTGAGGATTGGGTTGGAAAATTTTGGATCAGGCCAGATCCTTTTTTTCGTGGAAGATAGTGGCCCTGGGCCTGCAACTGAAGATATTGCAAACTTATTTGACCCTTTTTTCTCAGGTAGGCAGGCGGGTAGGGGGCAAGGGTTGGGGCTTTCCGTTGCTTGGAGGCTGATTAAGCTTAATAAAGGTAATATTTCTTTCGTTTTGCCATCCGGCTTCAAGCCAACTCGATTTATTATTAGTTTTCCAATGAATGAGCTTTCTGCGCTTAATTTTTCAGAGCAAAGTGCCTCTGATTTTCACGACGCCATTATCAAGGCTGCATAATAAACGCCATAGGTTTTAAGGAATATGCAACATAGCAACATTCTGAAAATAAATCGTGACTTTACAGATAGCAGTATCCTTTCTGATTCCTCTTCGCTGGAAATTAGGCTCGAAAAGGGGGATTTGATTTATCCTTCCTGGTCGCTTGATTCGATTTTTAATTCTGATGAATTAAAGGTTCTTTGTTCCCATAAACCCAAAGGTTTATGGCATCAAACCATTAGTTTTCATCCTAAGAATGGCAGACTGGCTGGATCTAATTCGAAAGAAATCGAAACTTTGCTCGGGCGGGTTTCAAAAGTTTTGATGGATAAAATTCAAGTTTTGCTTCCAAAGTATGAAGGGGCGATTCGTTTGGATCGGGTTGTTTTGAATAATGTTGAAGCTGCAACTTCGGGTGGAACAAATATCGCAAAAGATGATTTACTTCATCTGGACACTCTTAAGGGCGGACTGCCTAGAGAAACACGGGTGGTCAAATTAAGTTGCAATATTAATTTGACAAACACTAGAATTTGGGAAAAAGGGCCTTCGCTTGCGTCTTTGTTGGTTGATAGTAGGGCTAGAGCTGAACTGATTTTACGGGGCAAATCAGGCTTTTATCATGATCATTCTGGTAATAATATCACTGCAATGCTCGAGAAAATCGGGGTTACACTAAGACAAAGTGAAGTCATTCAGAAAAAAATCCCGCGCAAAGTTGTTGTTTTCCCTGCTCAATCCTTCTGGCTTGCAATGACTGATGTTTGTTTACACTCCACTTTGCGTGGTAGTAATGTGCTGGAATTAATGTTTTTTGTTCAGGATCAAGCTTTATGCTCGGGGGATCTCTCTGCCCCTTGTTTACTTCAATCCTTTTTTTCTTCCGCTATCAAACAAGCTGCTGCATAATTTAAAGCATGACAAATCTTTATTCGCAATGGCTATGCGCAGGGTTGCATGTTTGCGCACCAGCGTTGTGCCACAGTTGTAATAATTTATTGGAATATGATGAAGTATGCCTTTGCAATGGTTGCAGGGAATGGTTTCGTTCCCCGGATGACCCAAAGTGTTTGCGTTGTAACGCTCGAGTTGGCCCGCATCTTGATACCACAGATGGCTGTTTGTTATGCAAGCGGGATCATTTTTATTTTGATAAAGTTGTGTCGTTAGGTTTCTATCAGTCTCAATTTAAAGATGCAATTCTAAGAATCAAACACTTGCAGGGTGAGCAGCTTGCGCGAACCCTTGGAGCATTATTGGGGGAGCATTTTTCCTGCACTCAGGGATTCCAACCAGACTTTATTACCTGCATTCCGGTGCATTGGTGGAAAAGATTGATCAAGGGGCATAATCAAACAGAAGCTATTGCAACAGGTGTTGCCGATGTTTTAAAAAAGCCTTTTGTTAATTGGGTATTGCGAAAAGTTCGCCACACACCAGAACAATCAGGATTGCTACCAACAGAGAGACGCAAGAATTTGCGCCAAGCTTTTGCTCCCGTTTTTCAACCATTTATTCAAGGTAAACAAATTCTTCTGGTGGATGATGTTCTAACGACGGGTACTACTGCAAATCAAGTTGCAAAAACATTAATTTCTGCAGGGGCAAAGCAAGTGGTTGTTGCAGTTCTTGCCAGATCTTTTGGACGATAATGTTAATATGATAGGGTTGTTTGTTATAATAGTTTTAGTCGGATAAAGCTTGATAAAATAAATGATACATCATAAGTATTCGTTTTTTTAATATAGTCTGGTTTTTTATCGATCAAAATTTTGACACCTGCTAGTTATGGGCAATAACTTAATTAAGTGGGATGGGGTTTTAAATTTACAGGGTGTTCAGAGGGTTATCAAATGCTAGGTCGTTGGATTTTGTCTATTGCGTTGGTTTTAGCCTGCGGAAGTGCACACGCTTCCTCTCGGGCTGAAAGTATGTTTGAAGAGTTAAACAAAGACTTCGGGTCTGTCCCCAGAGGACCGACTCTTGTTCATCATTTTCGACTTAAAAATAACACATCTGAAACGGTTCACATTTCAGGAGTGAGGGTGTCTTGTGGGTGTGTCAGTGCTTCTGTCCTTAAAAATCAGATCAATCCAAATGAGGAAACTTCGGTTATTGCGCAGATGGATAGCACCCGGTTTTCTGGTTCTAAAAGTGTTACGGTGTATGTGACTTTTGACAAACCCAAGTTTGAAGAAGTCAGGCTTTTAGTTCAGGCCTATGGGAGAAATGATTTTGCAGTATCGCCAGAAAATTTCAATTTTAATGAGATCCGCAGGGGTAAAAGTGCAGAGTCTAAAATCACTCTCAGATTTTATGGTTATCCTAATATAGAAGTGCTTGAGGCGAAAACTGAGAGTCATTATTTGAAAGTCAATTATGCTCTGGTAAAACGCGAAGGGAATGATGTTATTTACGAGGCAACCGCAGTGGTTCGTGAAGATATCCCAGTTGGTAAATGGTTTTCAGATATATTCTTTAAAACTAATGTGGGTTCAATTCCCATGGTTAGGGTGCCTTTGAATGTTCAGGTTGAATCAATTTTGACTGTTAGCCCGACCAATCTTTCTCTTGGAACGGTGAAAATGGGGGATTCCAGTGACCGCAAAATTGTGGTTCGAGGTACCCAGCCTTTTACCATTCTTGGCGTGGAAGGTTTGGATGATAATTGGGTTGTTAAGGAATTATCCAAGGAAAAGAAAGAAGTCCATGTAATAACTCTTAGTTTTAAAGCTAATAGGGAAGGGGACTTAAAGCATAAAGTGTTGATAAAAACCGATATTCCTGAATCAGGAACGGTCGAATTGACTGCCAATGCTTTGGTTAATCGTTAATTTAAGTTCGGAATTTTATGACGAAGCGGTTTGAGAACCTTGTAATCTTTTACAAGAGAATCTCGAACCGCTTCAGGTTTTTCAGTACACTTTCAAGGTACGCCTTTTGCATGAATTGACTTGCTAAAGGTTCTCCCCCTAGATAAATGGATGCCTCTATGATTGGTGTTCGTAGATTTAAAAAACTACTGGTTGCTAATCGCAGCGAAATTGCAATTCGAGTCTTTCGTACTGCAAGTGAACTGAACATTAAAACGGTTGCAATTTATTCCCACGAAGATCGCTTTGCCTTACATCGCTTTAAGGCGGACGAAGCTTATAAGATTGGGAAAGCAGGGGAGCCCATCCGTTCTTATCTTGCAATTGATGCAATTGTTGCTCTGGCTGTTTTGCATGATGTTGATGCCATCCATCCAGGCTATGGGTTTCTTTCTGAAAATGCTGATTTTGCGAAAGCTGTTATCAAGGCAGGAATTGCATTCATCGGGCCGCGCCCTGAAGTCTTGATGAATTTAGGGGATAAGGTTCAAGCTAGGTTGCTTGCCCAGCGCGCCAAGGTTCCAATTCTTTCAGGCAGCGATGCTGTTTCAGATATTGGCGAAGCTAAGAATATTGCAAACAAACTTGGATACCCAGTAATCATAAAGGCCTCGATGGGTGGGGGCGGTCGCGGTATGCGAGTGGTTGAGTCTGAGGCTAAATTACAAGATGCCTTAGAGCAAGCGCAACGAGAAGCTGGCGCAGCTTTTGGCGTTTCTGATGTCTTTATTGAAAAATTTATCCGTAAAGCTAGGCACATCGAAGTTCAACTTCTAGGAGATAAGCACGGCAATCTATTTCATTTGTTTGAACGCGATTGTTCGGTTCAGCGTAGGCACCAAAAGGTTGTTGAAATTGCGCCTGCATTTAATTTGAATGCTGAAACCCGAAAAGGCATTTTAGACGCTGCAATCGCTATTGGTCGCGAAGCAGGCGTGGATAACGCCTCTACAGTTGAGTTTCTGGTGGATGCGGAAACCAACAAGTTTTATTTCATCGAGGTCAATCCGCGTATTCAGGTCGAGCATACGGTTACCGAGCAAGTTTCTGGAGTTGATCTTATTAAAAGTCAGATTATGGTCGCCCAGGGATTAACTCTTGGCAGTCCGGAAATCGGGTTTAAAAAGCAGGAAGATATCACCCTGCGAGGCTATGCGATTCAGTGTAGGGTGACTACGGAAGATCCATTAAACAATTTTCTTCCAGATTATGGCAAATTAAGTAACTATCGTTCTGCTAGTGGTATGGGAATTCGTTTGGATGCAGGTTCTGCATTTACAGGGGCTGTGATCAATCCCTTTTATGATTCCTTGTTGGTGAAGGTTACCGCCAATGCTCTCACCTATGAAGATGCTGCCCGAAGGATGCTTCGAAGCCTGAATGAATTTAGGATTCGTGGTGTAAAAACGAACATACCGTTTCTTATCAATCTGGTGAATCATCAGGATTTTCTGAATGGCTTGTGTACCACAAGATTCATTGATGAAACTCCGACTTTGCTGGATCTGCCTTTTCGTCAAGATCGAGCAACAAGGTTGCTGCGATATTTGGGCGAAATTATTGTTAATGGCCATCCCGATATCAAGCGTAACAATAGTGCCAAAGAATCGGTGCAGCAAGAGCCAGAATTAAGCCCAAAGGTGTTGGCTTCCATTGGGAAAAACAATCCTAGAGGCACCCGAGACATATTTAAAGATCTTGGAGCTGAAAAGTTTTCTCAGTGGCTGAGAAAAGAGAAAAAGCTCTGGATCACTGACACAACTTTTAGGGATGCTCATCAATCTTTGTTGGCAACTAGAATGCGAACCCGGGACATGTTACGGATCGCACCTTTCTATGCAGCCCGGTTAAACGGTCTTTTTTCGCTTGAAATGTGGGGCGGTGCTACATTTGATACTTCCATGCGGTTCCTCAAGGAATCCCCATGGGATCGCTTGGCTGAGATGCGTGAGCGGGTTCCCAATATTCTGTTTCAGATGCTACTGCGCTCTGCCAATGCGGTCGGTTATACGAGTTACCCAGATAATGTAGTGCAGCGGTTTGTTAAAGAAGCTGGCATGGCTGGGGTTGATGTTTTTCGCGTTTTTGATGCGCTTAATGGAATTCCCAACCTTCAGCTTGCCATTGAGGCTGTCAGAGATTCTGGCATGATTTGTGAGGCTGCAATATGCTACACCGGAGATATTCTCGACTCGAATCGCGCTAAGTATAACCTTGCCTATTATGTGGATTTGGCAAAACAATTAGAGAAGCTTGGCGCAAATATCATTGCAATCAAAGATATGGCGGGGTTGCTAAAACCCTGGGCGGCACAAAAACTGGTCCACGCATTAAGGCAGGAAGTTTCCCTCCCCATCCATTTTCATACACACGATTGTGCGGGTGGACAAGTTGCATCCTTGCTGTTCGCAGCTTCTGAATCTGTTGACGTGGTTGATGCAGCCATGGCTCCTTTTTCTGGAATGACTAGCCAGCCTAGCCTTAATGTTTTGGTAGAAGCTCTTAAGTTTCAAGATCGTGACCCCGATTTGGATCGTGAAGCACTCCATGAAGTTTCCCTTTATTGGGAAGCAGTTCGTGCCATGTATTCACCCTTTGAAACAGGGCAATTAGCCCCAACCGCAGATGTTTACATCAACGAAATGCCAGGCGGGCAGTATACCAACCTTTTTCAGCAAGCCAAAGCAGTGGGGCTTGGAGATCGTTGGCGCGAAGTTTGTGAAATGTACACCCAAGTCAACCTTATGTTTGGTGATATTGTCAAAGTGACGCCAACTTCCAAAGTGGTAGGCGACATGGCTTTATTCATGGTTGGTAATGGTATAACCAGGCATGACGTTGAAAATGGAACGCGAGAGCTTTCATTTCCCGAGTCAGTGGTGGAATTTTTTGAAGGAAGGTTGGGCGAGCCTTTAGGGGGATTTCCTAAAGCTTTGCAAACAAAAGTTCTCAAGGGTAGGAAGCCGATTTCTGGCAGACCCGGTGCCTCCCTTCCTGCTGCAGATTTTGAGGCGTCGAGATTACAATTGGAAAAGAATACCGGCATCTCCCATGGAATTTTGGAAGTGCTAAGTTATATCCTTTACCCAAAAGTGTTCCCAGAATTTGTTGAACATCAAAAACGCTATTCTGATACCAGTGTTTTGCCTACCCCGGTTTTCTTTCATGGTATGCATCCAGGGGATGAAACTAGTATTGAAATCGAACAAGGCAAAACCCTTATTCTAAAATACCTTAC
>DBCB01000070.1:60291-60506 GCA_002303765.1 Planctomycetaceae bacterium UBA969 | reverse complement strand
CCCCATGCAGATGGCACTAGAACGGTGTTTTTTGAGCTTAATGGGCAACCACGTGAGGTTGTTACCCTTGATAAATCATTAACTGCCAAAACAGCGGCAAGACCCAAGGCAACCCCGGGCAATCCTTTGGAAATTGCTGCACCTATGCCTGGTGTTATTTCGAAAATGCTTGTTGCAACAGGCGAAGAAGTTAGCCCAGGGCAGAAGCTTTTTGT
>DBCB01000070.1:52503-60283 GCA_002303765.1 Planctomycetaceae bacterium UBA969 | reverse complement strand
CTTGAAGCCATGAAAATGGAAACCACGGTTTGTGCTGAAAAATCCGGAATTGCCTCCCTTATTACTGTTTCTGCAGGGGGGCAGGTTGAAGGCGGGGATTTGGTTGTTAAGCTTGAACCTATTTAACTTTTACTTTTATACCCCAAGTCTTTTAGGTTTCTTTATCCAATTCTTGCAAATTGATTGGTTTCCAAGTATTGTAGACTGTTAATGTTTTATATCTTTATGTTTGATTTTTTATTCTTTGCAGGGATGACTCCATGAGTGTGCTGAAAATCTTGAAGGGCCATAACGAAGGTAACGAAATTTCTTTAAATGGCGACCGCTTTGCCCTTGGCCGGAATCCCGATTGCGCCATTATCATTCCTATTACTTCGGTAAGTAGGGAACATGCTTTTATCCTTAGAGTTCAAGGCCAGTATTTTCTTGAAGATAATAAAAGCCGTAACGGTACTTTTTTGAACGAGCAACAAATCACAGGTAGAGTTCCTCTTAAAAACAATGATCAAATTCGCATCTGTGATTTTGTTGTTGCTTTTCAATCAAAACAAAGTGTTGAACTAGCTGCCCTCGATATGGAAGATGATAAGGGGGAAGATACCTCAAGTACAGTTCATGCAACCATCAATGCAAGTAGCCAACAGTTACTTGAAACACAACCTGCAGAAAAACTCAGGCTATTGCTTGAAATTACAAGTTCGCTTAGCAAGGTGTTGGAGTTGGACAAGCTTTTGCCCACCACCGTAGATTGCATGTTTCAGTTATTTAAACAGGCAGATCGTTGTTTTATCATCATGGGCGATACAAACACGAATAAGTTTATACCCCGGGTAATAAAAACCCGAAGGCCACAAGACGAAACCAGCGCACGATTCAGCAAAAGTATTGTTAAACAGTGCTTGGAGCAGAAGCAGGCATTTTTGAGTGATGATGCCAGCCAAGATAGTAGGATGCAAACTAGCCAGAGTATTGTGGATTTTAAAATCCGCTCTGTGATGTGCGTGCCTTTGTGTGGTGTTGCCGGCCAAGCTTTTGGCGTTATTCAAGTTGATACGCAGGATCGCAGCAAGAAGTTTACTCAAGACGATCTTAAATTGCTTTGGGGCGTTGCAAATCAAGCCGGCGCTGCTATGGAAAACGCCAAATTTCATCAAAGCTCCCTTTTACAGGAAAGAATCAGGCGCGATCTTGAGCTTGCAAATCAAGTTCAAAAAAGCTTTCTTCCAGTTGGGTTCCCCGAGATTCCGGGCTATGATTTTGCTGCTCATTACCAGCCTGCCCAAGAAATTGGTGGGGATTACTATGGGTTTATTCCCATGTCTGGCAATCGCATGGGCGTTGCGGTAGGCGATGTTGCAGGCAAAGGTATTCCCGCTGCTCTACTCATGGCAAAGCTTTCTTCCGAGACACGCCTTGCTCTTTTAATGGAACCAACACCCGCTGAAGCCATTTCAAAACTTAATGACGTTCTTTATCCCCATACAAGCCAACTTGATCGCTTTGTTACTTTAATTCTTGCTGTTTTAAACCCTGATCACAAGGTTACCGTGATTAATGCAGGCCATATGGCACCGATTATTGTTAAGGGCGACGGGTCGCCTCCTTATGATTCAGTCAGCCTTGATACTGCCGGCGTTATGCTAGGCATCCTTGATGGTTTTCCTTATGAATTCGCTGAGTTTCAATTAGAACCCAATCAATGCATGATTCTTTATTCTGACGGGGTTCCCGATGCCATGACTGTTGGCGATGTTCCGTTTGTAAGTAAGGAAAGAAACAGGGATGGGCTGAGGGATTGCCTTATTGGGGTAACCGATACTTCTGCTAAAAATGTACTTAGCTGTATTGTGGAAGCAATCAAAAAGCATACTGTGGGCAGGCTTTATCCTCATGATGATATTACGATTGTCACAGTTCATCGCAAAGCATAATTAACCTTTGATTTTTCAGGACCTTAATGCCCACTTTCACTGAGCCAGAAGTTGTAAATGATACGAGGATTTTGCCTCCTTATCATGTCATTTTGCTGAATGATGAAGATCATACATATCAGTATGTGATTCATATGCTTCAAACGTTGTTTGGTCATCCCCAGGAAAGAGGCTTTCAGCTTGCCGTTGAAGTCGATAAAAAGGGCAGGGCGATTGTTTTTACCACTTCCAAGGAACATGCTGAATTTAAGCGTGATCAAATTCATGCTTTTGGGCCTGACCCTCTTAGTAGTAAAAATTGCAAAGGCTCGATGAGTGCAGTCATCGAGCCTTCGTTTTAATTTACCAGAAACCTTTTTATTCTTACGATCCGAAGCGGATTTTTAATAACGCTGAACTTACTGCGTTTCTTACATTTGAATCTTCATCGTTTAATGATTTTTGCAGCGTTGGGATTTGTGCTTCAGCTAGCTTTCCGAATTTTCCCAATGTTTCCGCTGCCTTGATCCGGACTTTCGGTTCTTCTGATTGAAGGTTTTTTGCTACAGCGTTAAGAGTAGGATGCCCATCGGTGCCTAAACTTACCGCAGCATTCATCATCGCAATCCTAGAGTCAGAGTCACCACGGGCAATCATCTTTTCTAACGATGGAATTGCTTTCGCACCTTCCTTGCCATACTTGTTTAATGCTTTTGCAGCTTCAATTCGAATGTCGAGGTCTTCATCAAGAAGGCATTTTGCTAAAACTGGTACAGCGATTTCAGGCTTTAATGGAGCAGACCGACCAATTGTCCGTACCGCTGCATATTTCACCATAAGGTTAGAGTCGGTGGTTGCAACACTTGCGAGTTTTCTAAAAAGAAAGAGTTCTTTTTCATTTATGATTCTTGCAGTAATATCAGGCATACTTAAAAAGCCTTCAATAATCTCCAGTCCATTTAATCGGATTCTTAAATTTGAATCGGATAAAACCATAATCAGATCTTCAACGATTTCCTTGAATTCATTTCCGTCAGGAATGATGTCATGTGTGATAAGTTTAGGATTGGGATTCGGGGCATTTCCTGCAAGGGTATCAAGTTTGTTTAAAACTGATTCAAATTCTATTAGCTTTTTTCGAATCACTACAAGATCTTCAACAACATCTAAGCTAGCAATTCGAACTAAAATGTCTGCTTCGAAGTTTGTCGCATGATCAGATAGTTCGCGCATATTGTCGCGAAACGAGTTGATCAAGGGTAATTCGAATGCAAGCCCATCTCTAAAGCTTTTTGTTCTTTGTGCGACAATGTCGGGCCTTTCCAGCATGGTCATTTCTGCTTCACGAATTGGAATAATATAATCAACATCCGCCAAGGTTGATGTTGCTTGCTTGCAGGCCAATGTGCCTTGTTCTCTTACTATAAAATCCTTATCTTTAAGAGCACGAACACCAAGCGGGAAGCACAACTTGCTTGTTGTTAATAGATCATTCACCAAATCTAGATTGTCCCTTTCGCGTACCACGCGAATTTGTTTAAGCAATTGGCTTACCGTACTCAGTCTTGTTTTAAGGCTTTCAGCAGCAGCTCGACGGATTGCCAAGGTATTACCGGGTTTTATTTCCATCAAATCTGAAATAGTCGCAGCAAATAAATCGGATTTTGATTCTATTTTTCCCAATGCTATAACTGAAGCAATTACCACCTTTTGATTTTTGCTTTTAGTTAGCAATGCTAGTTGGGGCGATAAGGTGCTGAGTTCTGCTCTTAAGAACCGGCTTCGTTGCGCAATTTGATCCAGTGATTCTGAGGTTTCGTCAACAAGATTGGCAGAGGCTGTTTCGCCTATCAAGATTGCCAAATCGGTTTTTGCATCGTCTTGCCCTTCTTTAAGTAGTTGTAATCCAGTTGTTTTGAATTTCTGGATTACCGCTGTTCGAACTTCGCCATTGATGTCTGCAATTCTTTTGTTTCCCTCGATGTATTGCCAATCAGGCATTAGAATGATTTTGCTTAAATCCCCCAATGCGTTGGTTTTATCAAGAATGACTAGAAGTTTGTTTTTTCGATCTTCATCTCCACGATTGAGAAAAGTTCTTTTAAACAGTTCCGTGGAATCGATAGGGAATGGTTCTGCATGAATGAATGAATTCACGCAAAAGGCCAAAAGTAATCCGAGGGTCATTTGTTTTTTTGAGCAAGATAGTAATTGCATGCCACACCTTGTTTAAATTTTCGCAAGTCATTGATACTATAAAATACCTTCATTTATAATATTGCCCAAAAACTACGATGAAGCTATTTGGCGAGCAAAATTAACTTTAATATAAGTGTCGAACAAATGCCCTAATCCCTACAAAACTACTCGGCATACCGAGCAAATTCATTATTTTTGCCATAATCCTCATAATTTAAACTGTTTTTGCGCAAGGACTGTGAATTTGCGAGTTTTTTAAACAGTCTCTTTGGTTGTAAAGGTTTTCAAAAGTGTACGAAAAAAGTTTTAACTTTTGGAGAGGTAATGAATTACAAAACCAGCTAGAAAACCAATTACGAATGTTATCACAATGATTAAAATAGTTTTATTCGACTGCAATAATTTTTTCCACGGTATTGGGCCTGTGAATTCTTGGCCCGATGAGGTTAATTGCACAACATCAAACATGGGGTTGTCATCATCGAATTCATCAAAATACACAGGTGGCGGCGGTGGGGAAAGCATACCTTTTGAAGGGGTTGCGAGTATCTTGTCTGGATTCATTGATTCTAAAGCGTTTTCTTTTGCTTTTATTAAAGGTGCTTTTTCAGGCACTACTGTTTCGGGAGTTACTTTTGCAGGTGTTGGGACGCCATCGGCAACGGCAGGAACTTTTATATACTTGTAGCACGATGGGCATTGAACTTGCAGGCCGCCTTTTCTTCGGGTGATACTAAGTTTAGAATCACAGTAATTGCATCGAAAATGAATTGGCATTGTTTTCCCCTATTAAGAATAACTTTAACATTGAAACATGTTAAAATTACTCTTGTTCATTAACTGTTAATAATAGCCTTATGTTCGTGATTGTAAAAAAGAATCTTGAAATTAGGCAGGCTTAAGCTCAATGGGTTTTCAAATGAATTTAGCTTTAAGAACTTTATCTCTTGTTTTGATTGGGTTGATTCTTTGTTGTTCTGTTTTTGCTGATATTGTTATTTTAAAAGATGGTTTTATTCTGCAAGGTACGGTGAAGCGCGAAAGTGTTACTGAATTCGACCCCGTTAGTAAAGAACCTGTGATCATTCCCAAAGGTTTTTACATGGTTGATGATGGTGCAAGGCGTATTTACTTTAACCCCAATTTGGTTCGTACCCTTGATAAGCGCGACCCCATTCAGGAAGAAAGATGGATTCATAGTAAAGCTATTTATATTCCAAATGGTAAAGGAGCTCCCCCTTTCTGGGCAGAAGTTGAGGCTACCGATTGGGATTCTAAATGGGAGCGCACCTTAAAATACCGCAGTCCTGTAGGGTTGGTTGGCGTTTTTCAGCACATTTCGAATCTTTCCTCTTATTCTATCAGGGTGGATGCTGCTAGTAAGTTTGTTTGGAGTTCCATGTATCTAACCCAGGAGTTAGGTTCGAAAAAAGTTATCAGTTTGATTAAATCCCATCCTGATTTTCAAAATACAGACAAAGTCAAACCCGAAGAAATGGCATCTCGCAGATTCAAGCTGGTTGATTTTCTCGCTCAGGCTGGGTGGTTTGAAGATAGTGAAAAAGAACTTAAATCCTTGGCCAAGGATCTTCCCGAGCATAAAGACCGTACCGATAAAGCTCAGGAGGTAATCGAATCTCTTCGTGGCAGGGAAAGATTGGAAAAAATAAAACGAATCATCGGCGCAGGGCGACTCTCAGAGGCCAGAAAACTACTTGATTCATTTCCAATGGCAGAAGCTAAAGATAAAGTTCTTACCGAAATTCAGTCATTGCAATCAAAACTTGAAAAAGCTTTGGAACAATTTCTTCTAGCTCAAAAAAACCTTGTTTATCTGTCTTCCGCTCTCTCAGAAAAAAAATCAGACCCCGTTCTTATTAAAGCAGTTGATAATCTGCAAAAAATCATTACGGAAGAATCTATCGACAGGCTGGATGCTTTTTTAAGCATTTCAAAACAAAAGAATAATGATGGTTCCACAGGGACTCTTGGTGAATTAGAAAAAGCAGCATCCTTGGCAATCAGCGGTTGGGTTATGGGTAATTCCTCTGCAGATCCTAACCCGATTTCCGCTAAAAGGCTTTGGCTAACAAGAACTTTTATTATTGATTTTATCAAGGCAGAAAATTCTCAGAAACGAAAAGGCGCATTTGATGCGTTTTTAAACAAATACCCTTCTGCGAAAGCCGAAGAAGTAGGGCAGGTTTTATTGCAAACTATTCTCCCAATTGATTCAAAGCCTACTGGCAAAGTAATAGAAAAAGAGCTTACCTCTGGCAAAAGTAGTGGCGCTAAATATTCCATTCGCTACCCTGTTGATGCAAACCCAAACAGGCTTTATCCTTTATTGGTTGTTTTTCCTGGAACCAATGAATCTGTTGATTCAATGTTGGAAAAATGGGCGCCTTTTGCTGATGAATATGGGTTTATTCTTTTAGGTTATCATTGGCAAATCGGGGGTATTGGCTATGCTTTCTCGGATAAAGAACACTTTGCTGTTCTTGATATGCTTCGAGATGCCCGATTGAATTCCCCTGTTGATCCAGATAAGGTTTTTCTTTTTGGTTATGAACAAGGTGCTTCGGTTGCTTTCGATCTCGGCTTGTCTCACCCAGATCAATTTGCAGGGGTTATTCCCATGAGCTCCACTATTCTTGATATGTTCATTGAAAAGTATTGGCGTAACGGGCAGTACCTGCCGTTTTATGTGGTTAATGGAGACCGATCAGGTGATACAAACCTTAAAACACGACAGCTTTTCACGAACTGGATGCCACGCGGTTACCCTTCCATTTGGAGCCAGTATAAGGGGCGTGGAGTTGAGTTCTTTTCCGCAGAAATACCTTTTATTTGCGATTGGATGCGAGGTAAATCCCGTGTTTTTCCAATGAATCAATTAGGCTCAGATGGTGGCGGCTCTATTTTAGGTAATGAATTTCAATCAACCCGCTTCTGTGATAATCAGTTTTATTGGATTGGTTCTGACACAATAAATGAAAATAGGCTTAATTACCCGCAAACTTGGAAGCAAAATCTTCAGCCTGCCAGTTTCTTTGCCAAATCGGATGTTGCTACCAATACTGTTACAATAAAAACCTACGGTATGAAAAACTTCTATCTCTTGTTTGGTAAAAATTCTAAAGGTGAATCACAGATCGATTTTGATAAACCTGTTTCGGTAACTTCTAATTTGATTTCCAAATGGAACGGGAAGGTCACTCCTTCTCTCGATACCCTGATGGAAACTTTTCTCGAAACTGGCGATAGAAAAAATCATGTTTATGCTAAAGTATTGATCAAACCGTAAATAAAAAAGGGGACTGTCGAACAGTCCCCTTAAACCAAATAAGTTTTACTTAAGCTTTAATTACAGACAAAATAGTGATGTCTTCATTTGGAACATCGCCGTGACCCATTTTGTTTCCGGTTTGTACGCCCTCAATGGTATCGAGGACTTCCATTCCTGAGGTTACTTTGCCAAAAACACAATATCCTGCGCCATCGCCTGAATTAGCTTTGTCTAAAAACCCATTATCTTTAACATTGATAAAGAATTGACTCGAAGCACTATCAGGGTCTGGGGTACGAGCCATGGCAATAGTACCACGCAGATTGGTAAGACCATTGAAGGATTCGTTTTTAATGTTTCCTTTGGTTGCTTTTTGTTTCAT